>JASEHJ010000306.1 GCA_030018905.1 bacterium
GCCATGCCGAGACCAATGAACACAAGGCGCGCCACCTGGACTTGCTCCGTCAAGTCCAGCGTCAGACAGGAGGGTTTACGGAGTTCGTTCCGTTGAGCTTCGTTCATACGGAGGCGCCTATGTACAAGCAGGGATTTGTCAAGGGGGTGCGTCCCGGCCCTTCGGGTGTCGAGGTCTTAAAGGTTCACGCCATCTCCCGAATCATGCTCAATACCGCGATCCCTAACCTCCAGGTCTCCTGGGTCAAGGAGGGATTGCGGTATGCCCAGGTCCTCATGCAGGCCGGTGTGAACGACCTGGGGGGCACTCTCATCAATGAGAGCATCTCCACCAGCGCCGGCGCTACGCACGGCCAGCTCGTCCGGCCAGCCGAGTTCCGCCGCCTGATCCGTGAGGCGGCGCGGATTCCCGCGGAGCGAACCACGACATACGGAATCAGGCGTCTTTTCGATGGCCACGAAGAGACGGTCGATCCACTCGACACCGTGGACGGCCAGCCTGAGGAACGGTTCGGTTCGTATGTTCAGTTGGCCAAGGCCGAGGGTTTTCGCTATCAGCACCCGCGCCGCCGCATAGAGAACCGGCACGCATGACCCACCAGGGGCTTGTTCCTGGCACTCCAGCTTCGGCATACGTATCCTCCCGCATCAGGCGTTCACCCCGATTCTGGACACCATCCCGCGGGAAAATGCAACAGAGCACACAACTGCATCCGGATCGGACTGCCAGCGACTGGGTTAGAGTCACACGCCCTCCCCGGTCGACTCCCGCATCATCTCCGCCTCTTCCATCAGCCGCTCCACCAGCCGCTCCACGAGGACGTAGCTCTCTGGCTTGCGGAAGTCCAGTGCGGAGATGGAGACAGCCCGCCAGAGCACACCGGTGGACACCCGGGCCTAGACCGCCCGTCCCAGTGGCGGCACCTTGGTCCCCAGGGCCCGGGCCATAAAGGCCGCCGCCCGTATCCCCGAACGGTTCACGAAGACCTTGGCGACGGCCCGTCCCCCATGGAGAAGGGTGACGCCTTCCTGCCCGTGGCGGAGGGTTACAAGCACGCGGGACCTGGGGACCGAGATGATCTTCTCGGCATACTGCAGGGCCTTCTTGCGACTGACCCCCATGCTTCTCTCCCCAGGGCGGGATGGCCCTTGCAGGTCTTCCTCTGCCCATCCTCGGCAGAGGTAAGGGTTACGTGGAGCACTCCCCTTCGCCGCGCTCTACCTTGAAAGCCACACTCTTGCCCCAATCCATGTACGTCTGCAGGGTCTCGGCGCTCAAGGGAGGGACCTCCCGGTATTTGGCCGCCAGCTCCTCGAACGGCTTGGTGCTTACCCTGTCCACAAACCGGTTGAACTCTTCCCCGTCGAGGCGGTGCTCGCGGTAGAAGGCGACGATCTCCCGGACGAATTCGGGGACCCGTTTGGCCGGCACCTTGGCCCCGCGGAGGCGCTGGCCGCGAGGGCAAGAGGAAAGCAGCCCTAGCCGTCGAACATACTTCACAGCGGTGCAGGTTGGCGCAGGGGCACCGAGCCTGCTGCGCCATAATAGGGAAGTCCGGTATCACCCGTCTGCGCGTTGTGGCTGTGCACGTCGCAGCCGGGGAAGTCCGGCGCGGTCCCGCCGCTGTCACGGAGAGCAGGCGCTACCCCACAGGGGCATGCCACTGGGAAGGTTTCCCGGGAAGGCTGGCGGCCTGCGATGACCCGGAGCCAGAAGACCTGCCTGCACCGATGCCACACGCCTTCGAGGCAAGGGAGGTGGGCAGGTGCTAGTACGTCTGCTGGTAGTATTGCTCTGTGGTGCGCTCGTCCTAGGCCCCTCAGGCCTGCTGTTCTCTCAG
>JASEHJ010000307.1 GCA_030018905.1 bacterium
GGCAGGGCCAGGGTGGAGATTGCCCTGGGACGCGGGAAGAAGCTCTATGACAAGCGCGAGGCAATCGGGCAGAGGGAAGCACAGCGCCAGGCGCAGCGCGCCTTGAAGCAGCCGGGCGAATGATTCAATCTCAAGGGAAGGGGAGAGGGCGGGTGACGCGGGCCAGGGGCCCGGGCCCCCTCGTCGGGATCATCATGGGCAGTACCTCTGACCGGTCGGTCCTCGAGGCCGCGGTCGAGATCCTGACCGAGATGGAGATACCGCACGAGGTCAGGATTGTCTCCGCGCACCGGACCCCAGACTGGATGTTCGAGTACGCCTCAGGCGCGGAGCGGCGCGGCATCAAGGTGATCATTGCCGGCGCCGGCGGCGCAGCGCACCTGCCGGGCATGACCGCGGCCAAGACCGTGCTGCCGGTAGTCGGTGTGCCGGTGCCCAGCGAGCACCTGAGAGGCCTCGACTCGCTGCTCTCGATCGTACAGATGCCTGCCGGTGTGCCGGTGGGCACGATGGCGATCGGCCGCGCCGGCGCGGCGAACGCAGCGCTGTTGGCCGCGCGTATCTTGGGCGTCGGCGACGAGGCGATCCGCGAGCGGCTGAGGCGTCGACAGGAAGCGCAGGCCGCCGCGGTGCGGGAGGCCGATCAGGCGTGATCGCAGGCAGGGCCGCTCCGCAGATAGCGGGTTCCCCGCTGGCGCAGACAACGCCGCTAGCCCCGGATGGGACCATCGGCATCGTCGGCGGAGGGCAACTGGGGCGCATGCTGGCATTGGATGCCAGGCGGATGGGCTACGGCGTGGCCGTGCTTGACCCGTCCCCTGCGGCTCCGGCCGCGGCGCTGGCTGATGCGCACGTACAGGCTCAGTTTGACGACGCCGGTGCGGTCGCCGATCTGGCGGCACGCTCCGACGTGGTTACGTTTGAGCTCGAGCACGTCCCGCTGGCCTGCGCGCTGGCCGCGGAAGCGATGCGGCCGGTCCGGCCTTCGAGCCGAGTCCTGGCAGCTTGCCAGCACCGTATCCGGGAGAAGCAGTTCCTGCGCGAGCACGGGTTTCCTACGGCCCCCTGGCGTCAGGCCGGTTCCGCTGCCGAGATGGAGGAGGCGGTAGGCAGCCTGGGGCTGCCCTGTGTGGTGAAGATTCCCTTCTTTGGATACGATGGGCGCGGACAGGTGCGCGTCGCGTCGCGCGAAGATCTTCCGGCGGCCGCCGCGCTGGGGTTCGGGCGCGGGCCGCTGGTCGTGGAGCGGCACATCCCTTTCGCGTGCGAGGTCGCGGTCGTTGTCGCGCGCGGGATGGACGGCGGGCGGCGCGTCTACCCGATCGTGCGCACGGTGCACTACGACGGAATCCTCTTGGAGGTGGCGGCGCCGGCTCAGGTTCCTGCCACGGTTGCCGACCGAGCAGCCGGCATCGCCGAGTCCATTGCCACGGCGCTAGATCTCGTCGGCGTCCTGGCGGTCGAGATGTTCGTGATGGATCGCGGCGAAGTGCTCGTGAATGAGCTGGCGCCGCGCCCTCACAACTCAGGCCACTACACGATCAACGCCTGCCCAACGTCGCAGTTCGAGCAGCACGTACGCGCGATTTGCGGGCTCCCACTGGGTGATGCGGGATTGATGGCGCCTGCTGCGATGGTGAACCTGCTGGGTGACCGCAAGGGGCCGGTCCGACTGGTCGGGGTCGAGGAGGCCCTGGCCGTGCCCGGGGTCTCGCTGCACCTCTATGGGAAGGACGAGGCGTGGCCCCGGCGCAAGATGGGGCACGTCACCGCGCTTGGGGAGACCGCCGAGGAGGCGTTGGATCGCGCGCGGCGTGCGGCAGCGATGCTCCGGTGG
>JASEHJ010000308.1 GCA_030018905.1 bacterium
CCTATGAGGTGATCGGTGACCCGAAGGACTTGACCAGTGCCGAAGCCCTAGCCGCAGAGAACCGGCACGAGTTCGAGTGGTGGGCTCTGGGCAAGGTGGACGCCCGCACCGCCCAGGACAAGCGGAAGGGCGCCGATACTGGCATTGACGGCTATATCAACTTCTTCGACGACAACAGTGGCAAGGCCAAGACGGTGATCGTCCAGGTGAAGAGCGGGCACGTCACCGCCAGCCAGGTGCGGGATCTGAAGGGGGTGCTGGAGCGGGAAGGGGCGCCTATCGGGGCGTTGCTTACGCTGCAAGAGCCCACCGGGCCTATGCGGCAGGAAGCTACTTCCGCAGGCTTCTACGAGCCGGAGTACCTACCGGGGAGGCGCTTTCCGCGACTACAGATATTGACCATCGCAGAGCTGTTGGCTAGCAAGAACGTGCAGTACCCGCAGGTGGCACCTACGGCCACATTCAAGAAAGCCGAGCGCAAGCGCAAGGGAAAACCCCATGAGCAGGAGCGCTTTCTGTAAGCACATGCCTTGCGACCTTCGCCGCCCGTCCACCCCGTCATTCGCACCCCTAGAAGGCGGGTTTCGGGCCGGAGGCCGGCGGCGGGCGGTTTCCGGCGGAAGCGGGGAGTAACGCGGGATGACCGATGACCGCAAGCAGCGGCAGCGGATTGCCCGGCGCAAGGAGAAGGTGCAGCGCTCGATCGTCCAGCAGGAGGCGCGTCTAGCTGCATTACGCCCGGAAGCCCACCAGCGCTGGCAGGATTACCTGCGGACCCTGAGCTGGGGCCGGAACAAGCTGCGCCGGCTGAAGCGGGAGCTGCTGGCCCTGGAGGCCGCTGGAGGTGACGGTCAGTGACCCGCGCGCAGTCGAGGCCGCCGGCTCGCGGCGGGGGGCCTCGCATCCCTGGCCGGGGGCGACCATGAGAGGGTTCCCTACCCCTCCCCTCTCCCGAGAAGCCCGTCCTGGTGCATCCTGGTGCGGTCTGGTGGCCTACCGTGTGTCCTCCGTCAGTCGAGACGCAGCCGCTCGATGGCCCCGGCCTTCCGGTGCGCCCGCTGGAGGTCCGCTCCTACCAGCGACGAGTACCGCAGTGTGGTGTTCAGCGATTCGTGCCCCAGCAGCCGGCGCACCTCATCCAACCCCGCGCCGCCCCGCAGCCAGCTCGTCGCCGCGAAGTGCCTCAGGGCGTGAGGATGCAGCCGGCGGTGAGCGGGCAGGCCAGCCTTGCTGCTGAGGCGGTGGAGGATCTGCACGAGATGGCGATACTTCAGCGGCCGGCCCTCGCGGTCAGTGAACAGGAATGATTCCGGCGATGGGGCCGGATGCCGCGCGAACCACGCCTTGAGCGCGCGTGTCGTCGTCGGCCCGATGAAGGTGACGCGGTCCTTGAGGCCCTTGCCGCCCCTGACGAACAGGCCCCGATCCGCCGCGCGCCAGTCCTCGACCAGCAGACGCAGCAGCTCGTTGGCGCGCAGCCCTGAGTCGGCCAGCGCGAGGATGAGTGTCCGGTTCCTGATCCCTTCGAGGGTATCAGGGCAGGCCGCGAGCACCGCGCGCAGTTCCTCCTCGGTCGGCACATCGGGCAGCGTCTTGGGGGTGCGCATGGTGAAGCCGCGTAGCGGCGTGTCCGTGATGGCCCCCGTCTCAACGCACCAGCGCAGGAACGTCTTGAGGGTGCGATAGGCTTGGTGCTGACGACTCGGGGAGAGCCCGCGCTCCTGCAGGCGGACGAAGAAGCCGCGCACGGTAAGCGGCGTGACCTCGGGTCCGTCAGCGAGCAGCCGCCGCAGCCACCAGGTGTACACACGCAGCGTGGCC
>JASEHJ010000309.1 GCA_030018905.1 bacterium
CTCCATCACCAGGTGGTAGTCGTCGCCCAGGGCGTAGCGGGCAATGCGCCCCCGCAGGTCGCCGTCGCGCGACAGATCGCCGTTGGGCGACCGATCGCCAGAAGGCGGCGCACCCGGCCCGCCCGTGCGGTAGTTCATCGCCACCGCAACAGTCGAGCGGGCGCCCTCGCCCCATCCGGCACGCTCCACCCAACCTGGGAGCAGGTCGCTCTGGCCGGCGGCCGTGGTGATGCCGACCAGGTCGAATCCCAGCTCGTGGCCGCGGGACTTGATCCGCTCTTCCAGGGTCATGCTTCTGGCGTCATGCGGGATCGGCTGCGCTCCTCGCGGCGGCTCGGGGCGGTGCGGGACTGCCACCAGACAAGCGCCCCGGCGATCAGTACCGCCATTCCCACCGAAACCAGCAGCGGCAGCGCAGGGTCGATGCGGTACGCGTACCCGCCGACAAACGATCCCCCGGCTCCCAGTACCGCCATCAAGATTCCGGCCAGCGCAAATGCCCGACCGAGCACGGCCGAAGGCGCCTTCGAAGCCACCAGCGCGTGGCCCAATGTGTTCAGGGGCGACCGGCACCGGAATATGGCCACGACCGGCAGGAGGGCCGCGGGCCCGTACACTGTGAGGAGCACCCCGAAGGCAAACACCGCCAGTCCCCCGGCCAGGGTTGTGATAGGACCAATGCGGTCACCGATCCGACCGGCCACCGGCGTCAGCAGCACGGCGCCCAGCGCCACCATCGAGCCGAGGAACCCTATCTGGGACAGCGAGAGCCCCCGCACCTCGCGCAGGAATGGCGTCGCAAAGGGGACCGTGATCAGCACCACAAGTATTGTTCCGGAGAAGATCCACATCACGGGCATCAGGCCCCGCATTTGATCCAGTGACAGGCTGTCGGACGCCCTTTGCGTGGGCGCGTTGCCCTCGTCCCACCGGATCCGCAGGATCAGGATTGCCGAGAGCACGTAGAACGCCGCTGCGATGATCAGGGTGGCGCGGATGCCCAGGCGGTCCGCGATCATCCCTCCGACCGTGGGCGAGATCAGGAACCCCAGCGAGGTGATCGTACCCATGGCGCCGAACGTCGAGGCCAGCTCTGAGGCAGGCACGCGCCGTGCCACGAACGCGTTCATCGCGGGCACACCGAAGTAGGCAACCTCGTAGAGCAGCAGCCCGGGCACGAGCCACGCATAGGTCGGCGCCGCGGCGAGCAGCAACGGCACCGGTACTGCAGCCAGCCATGAGGTGGCGATCGCCGCGCGGGGGCTCCAACGGTCCACCACAACCCAGCCGATCAGGAAGCCGCCGGCCAGCGCTAGGTGGCGCACCGTGAACAGCGTCCCGAGCTGCACGGCGGAAGCGCCCAGCTGCCGTGCGTAGATCGGCACGAGCTGTTCGTAGAGCCCGATTCCGAACATCCAGAAGAAGAGCGATGTGAAGAGCAGCCGTAGCGTGCGATCGTTGCGCAGGGCCATATCGCCCCCACTATAACACGGTGCGCACCTGGAGACCCTTTGCCGCGATCCGGGCCGGCAGCACCGCGAAACCGGCGGCGCGCAGTGCGCGCCGGCATGCCGGCCCGGCTCCCTCGCGCGTGAGGATCAGAACCGATCCGCCGCCGCCCGCGCCGCACGCCTTGCCCGCGATCGCGCCGGCCCGCCTGGCGACCGCGAGCGCCTCCTCGATCCCTGGGGTGGAGACGCCCGGCGCCATCTCGCGCCGGTGCGCCCACTCCTGCGTAATCAGACTGCCGGCAGCGGCAAGGTCCCGGGCGCGCAGCGCGTCGCGCATGGCGCGCGCCACCTGTGCGATCGCGC
>JASEHJ010000030.1 GCA_030018905.1 bacterium
GGGGCGCGCGCCCCCTCCGCCACGGAATCTGGTACCACGCTACCGCGTCTCAAGCCACGAGTTCCACCACACGTGGGTGGGGATGTTGACGTATCCCTTGAGTTCCTTCCTGTAGAGGTGCAGCACGAAGTAGTCGCCGAACTTGATCGTGCCCGCATCCTCATACCAGAGCTTCTGCATCCGCTTCCAGAGGTCGTGGCGCACCTTGGGGTCGGAGTGCCGTCGCATCAAGGTCATCATCGCGTTCATGTCGCGATTGTCGTACCAACCTGGCCACGAGGGCTGAAGTGACAGCAATAGCACCGGGTCGGCGACGAAGCTGAACGCGGTGCTGAACACGTCCCAAAGCTCGGGCCGCGCGCGGCGCGCCACCAGCGTGGCCCAGTCCACGATCTGGAGGTCCACCACGAACCCCGCCCGCTCGAGCATCGGCTTGACCACCTGTGCCGCGGTTCCGTAGGCAACGTACTCCATCGTCGTGACCCAACGGATGGGCTCGCCCTTGTAGCCGGCCTCGGCTAGCAACTGCCGGGCGCGCTCGGGGTTCTTCTGGTTGACGAACTCCTTGCCGGCGTCGGTCCACAGGTAGTGTTCCTTGGGCATAAGCCCGGGGTCTATCCGCCAGAAGCGGGGATTGCCGTAGGCCGCCCGCATCACAGATTCCTGATCCAGCACGGCCTGGAAGGCCTGGCGGATCTTCTTGTTCCCCATCAGCGGCGACCTGTTGTTGAAGACCGCGGTGAGCCAGCTCGCCGTCTCGGTGATGAAGGGCACGAGATCAGGATCGGTGCGCAGCCGGTCGTACTCGTCGGGCGGAATCGTCTCGGCGAAGTGGAACTCTCCCCGCTTGACGCCGGCGATCCGCACCGCCGCGTCGGGCACGGGAATGACGTAGATCGAGTCGAAGTAGGCGTTCTTGCGGCCGGTTGCCCCGTCCGGCTCCTCGGTGCGGGCCGCGTAGCCATCGAACCGGTCGAGCCGGATGTGCCGGTCGGGCAGGTGCTCCACGAACTTGTAGGGACCGGTGCTGATGAACCGCTTGACGGGTCCGGTGCCGGCCTCGTCAATTACCTCTTTGGGGAAGACCACCGCCGACTGCCCGACCCAACCCAGGTCCAGCGGCAGCAGCGCGTACGGATCCCGCAGCTTCATGACCACGGTCAGGGGATCGGGGTTGGAGAGCGAGACCACGTTGGCAAACAGCGCCCGGCCCCGCGTTGCGATTCGGCCCCACCGCTCGAGCGACGCCTTGACGTCTTCGCTGGCAAGTTCCTTGCCGTTGTGGAACTTGACTCCCTTGCGCAGGGTAAACGTATAGGTGAGACGGTCGGGGCTCAGCGTCCACTTGTCCACAAGCACCGGCCTGGGCTCGAACTTCTTGTTGACGGCAAAAAGGCCCTCGTTGACGTGGTTCATGATGTGGCCGGTGATCGCAGCGGTGGTCCAGTGCTGATCCAGCGTCGGCGGCTCCCCAATGTGCGCGACCCGCAGGGCGCCGCCACGCCGCGGCTGCTGGGCCGCGCTGGGGATCAGGGGAAGAAGAACAAGGGCCAAGATGACGGCCAGTGCAACTACACGACCTGGGAGGAACCTCACGACGGCATTCCCTCCTTATACTTCATCTACTTCATCTGGCGTAGTGTGACACTAGCATATCCGAAACCAACCCACAACACGCCGCGCGCGGTCCCGCACAGGCGCCACGACCTACTGCGCGCTAGGAGCAACGTCTAACTCGGAAAGCAGCGCCCGCGCTTCCTTCAGGGCGTCGCCGAATACCTCCACGGCACGATCCACCTGGGCATCGGTCGCGATCAGCGGCGGAGCAAACCTGATGACCTCCGGCCGGTTGATCCCATGAAAAGCCAGCACCTGCCGCTGCACCATTCCCGCCAGCACCAGAAAGGCCACGTCGGGGTCGGCGAACTCCGCTCCCACCAAGCAGCCGCGACCCCGGACATCGGTGGTCATCCCGGGAACGGTCGAGGCAGCCTGGCGCAGCCCAGCCATCAGGCGATTCCCTATCGCCGTGGCGCGAGGCAGCAGCCCTTCCTCCTGGATGACCCGTATCGTCGCGACGGACGCGGCCCATCCCAGGCGGTTGCCGAAGGTGGTGGTGTGCATGTAGGGATGCTTCGTCATCGCCTCCCACAGGTACGGGCGGGCGATGAAAGCCCCCACCGGCGCGATGCCGCCCCCTAGCCCCTTGGACGAAGTAAGGATGTCGGGGATCACACCCTCGTGCTCGCATGCCCACATCTTGCCGGTGCGGCCCATCCCGGTCTGCACCTCATCGAGGATGAGCAGGGCGCCACTGCGGTCACAGATCTCGCGCAGCGCCTTCAGGTAGCCGTCCGGCGGCACCACCACCCCGTTCTCGCCCTGGATCGGCTCCACGATCACGGCGCCGGTTTGGGGCGTCATCTTGGAGGCGACCGCCTCGGAATCCCCAAACGGCACATGGACGACGCCGGGTATCAGGGGCTCGAACGGCTTGCGGTACATCTCCCGCCCAGAGACCGACAGGGCGCCCAGCGTCTTGCCGTGGAACGCGCCGATCGTCGCAATGAACTCGGGGCGCCCGGTCGCGGCGCGCGTCAACTTGAGCGCTCCCTCGTTCGCCTCAGCGCCGCTGTTGCAGAAGAACACGTACTGGAGATCGCCCGGCGTGATCTCGGCCAGGAGCTCAGCGAGCTGACCCATCAGCTCGTTGGGCATGATCCGCACCGAAAGCGGCATCCGGTCGAGCTCGCGCCGTGCGGCTTCGACCACCTTCGGGTGGCGGTGTCCCACGATGAAAACAGCGGGCCCGCAAGCGAAGTCCAGGTACTCGCGGCCGTAGGCGTCGCGGATAACGGCCCCCTGGGCCTCGACCTCCAGCGTCTCCACGCCGAGGAACTTGTACCCCCGGACCCACGAGGGGTTCAAATGGTCGGAGTACTGTTGCAGCACGCGCCGCACGCGCTCGTCCACCTCGCGACTCATCCTTCCGCCTCCCCAGCCGTCGCCAGGCATTCCAGCGCGTTCTGCGCCCGGCGAACAATCTCGCGCGTCTCCTTGTACTTGATCCGCGCCAGCGCCTCGGTGAACGTTACCCACTCCGCGGCCACAAATCCTTCCTCGCGCTGGGGCCGGGTTTCCTCCCCGCCGAGGAACTCCAGGAGGAAGTAGTGGACGGTCTTGTCATAGAACGTGTCCTCGGTACGCCAGAAGAACGAGTACCGCTCTCGCCCAAGGTCGCTCACCACGCGCACGTTCGAGAGCCCTACCTCTTCGCGCACCTCGCGCAGCGCCACGGCTTCGGAGGTCTCCCCGGGCTCGATGGTACCCTTGGGCAGCATCCACTTGCCGGCCTCATGCTGCAGGATCAGGATTCGGACCTCGTCGCCAGCGCGATCGTACACCACGCCGCCGGCGCTCTGGGCACGCTTGATCGGTTTTCGCCGCCTCGATGGTGCCGCCATTATCCCTCCGTCAACACGAAAGCCCGGGGAACACCCCGGGCTAACACCCGCGCCCGCGCGGTCCGACGCCTAGCACCCCAACGCCTCGCGCACGATGCGCTCAACCGCCCGGCCCTCTGCTCGTCCGACTACCCGGCGCATCACCTGGCCCATCACGCGGCCGAACTCCCCGCCGCCGGTTGCGCCTGTATCGGAGACGACCTCTGCCACAATCCGCCGGAGCTCGGCTTCCTCCAGCGGCGCCGGCAGGTAGCCAAGCAGGATGGCCATCTCCAACTGTTCCTTCGCCACCAGATCGTCCCGCCCACCCCGCGTGAAACCCTCGATCGCCTCGCGGCGGCGCCGGACTTCGCGTTGCATGACCTCGATGACCTCGGGCTCGGTAAGGGGGCGGCGGCGTTCGATCTCGGCGTTCTTCAGCGCCGCCCGCGCCAGTCGGATCGTCGAGGTGCGCAGCGCGTCCCTGGCGCGCATTGCCGCCTTGAGGTCCTCCCCGAGGCGTTGCTCGATCGTCACCGGCGTTCCCCGATGGCCTGGGCCAGCCCGGCCGGAGCTAACGGTGCTTCCGCTTCGCGCTGCGGGCCAGCTTCCGGCGCTTCTTCTGGGCCGGCGTTTCGAAATGCTCGTGACGCTTGGCATCGGTGAGGATCCCGGATCGTTTCACCTGCCGCTTGAACCGCCGCAGCGCGGCGTCCAGACTCTCGTCCTTCCCCACGCGGATTTCCGCCATCGCCCCATCACCCCTCAAACAGACAGGAAGCAGGCTCCTCCACCCTGCGCTTGAGGAACCTGCCGTCCCAAACCGGCGCGGCCACCATTTCCAACCGCCGCCTCAACGATCGTGGCAGGTCTTACGACGTGCGTATTATACATCAGCCCGAAATGGGGTGTCAAAAAGTCCGGCTTGCGCGCGCCGGCGCCCAGGGTAGACTGGGTTGGGGGAGTCAGACACGGAGGGGGCGGCATGGTTGACGTTGTGGTCCTGGGCGCGGTGCGAACTCCGATCGGACGGTTCATGGGTGGCCTGGCAACGATACCGGCCACCCGGCTGGGCGGCATGGTGGTGGCCGAGGCGCTGCGGCGCGCCGGCGTGCCGGCCGATGCGGTCAGCGAGGTAATCATGGGCAACGTGCTGAGCGCCGGCCTGGGCCAGGCCCCAGCGCGCCAGGCCGTGCTGGCGGCCGGGCTGCCGAACTCGGTCCCGGCCACCATGGTCAACAAGATGTGCGGATCCGGGCTCAAGGCGGTGATGCTGGGCTGCCAGGCAATCCAGGCCGGGGACGCGGAGATCGTGATCGCCGGCGGGATGGAAAACATGAGCGCGGCTCCATACCTGGCCGAGCGAGTACGCAGCGGGTACCGGCTGGGAGATGGCGTCCTGGTGGACGCTATCCTCCGCGACGGGCTGCACGACGCCTACGGCCACGGGCACATGGGCAACTGCGCCGAGATCCTGGCCCGCACCTACGGGATCACGCGCGAGGAGCAGGACGCGTTTGCGGCGGAGAGCTACCGCCGCGCGATTGCGGCAATGGACGCAGGGGAGTTCGGCGCCGAGATCCTGCCCATCCAGCCCGACGGCGGCGCGCCGACAGTAGCCGAGGATGAAGAACCCCGCCGGGTGAACTACGCCAAGATCCCGACCCTGAAGCCCGCCTTCGCGGAGGGCGGCACCGTGACCGCCGCAAACGCGAGTTCGATCAGCGACGGCGGCGCCGCGGTGGTGTTGGCCTCGTCCGAGGCCGCCCGTCGGCTGGGCCGCACGCCGCTGGCCAGGATCGCCGGGCAGGCCGTGGCGGCAATGGCGCCGGAGTGGTTCACCATTGCGCCCGCCGAGGCCATCCGGCGTCTGCTTGCCAGGACGGGGTGGACCGCGCACAGTGTGGACCTCTTCGAGATCAACGAGGCGTTCGCCGCGGTGGTGATCGGCGTAAGCCGCGAGTTGGGAATCGGGACCGAACGGGTCAACGTCCGCGGCGGGGCCGTGGCAATGGGCCATCCCATCGGCGCCAGCGGCGCGCGGATCCTCACCACGCTGCTGCACGCAATGGCCGCGCGCGGAGAACAGCGGGGTGTGGCCGCGGCCTGCCTGGCCGGCGGTGAAGCGGTGGCGCTGGCAGTCGAGAGGACCGCCGGGATGACTGATTGACCGCCACCAGGGGCATACCTATAATGAACCCCCGCTTCAAAAGAGGGCGGTGCCGCACGGTCGGGTCGTACCAAGAACGCGCCGCACGGCCAGGACCCAAGAGCGGCCTGCCTCTCTGAGGGCGGGGAGAACGGTGCGGCCGTGGCAGCCTGAGGAGACGGGGCAGCGCCCCGCTCACCCGGCGACGGCCGCGCCGCCTTTTCCACAGGGTCACTGGTCAGGTTTCGGGCGAGCGTAGCGAAAGGACTCGGCGGTCCCCCTGGCAGGAATCTGCAGCCGTTCATGAACCTGCACCGTCACCTGGATCCCCACGGACCGCAGCCCCTCCACGAACCCACCGCGGATGGCCAAGGCTGCCTGCAGCGCGGCCGGATCCCCAATGGCCTCGATGCGATACGGCGGGAAGACGGCGGCGGACCCTACCTGCAAGGCGCCGCGGGCCAGCCGGATGCTGGTAGTGGCCAAGACGCGGACCCCGTTGATGGCCATGGCCTCGGCACCCGCGGACCAAAGCTCGTTGGCCACGCCTGACAGATCCGCTGCCTCCACGGCAGACGGCAGGATGCCGCCCGTTCCAGGAGCCCCACCCCTTGCCACGACGCGCACGCCAGGGCCTTCCACCGGAACCAGGCCCAGTACTAACCTGTAGCGGGCCAGCTCTCTCGCCATGGCCTCTGACATGCCGCGGCCCTCGATGATCGCGGCCTCGTAGTCACGCGCCCGACTTCTCAGCGCGTCCACTTCAGCCTCCAGCAGCCTGCGCGCATCCTCCTGTTGTTTGACAAGGACGGCCAGTTCTGGAAGACGCCAGGAAGGCAGCGCCCCGGCCTGGCGGATGGGCTGTCGGGCCTTCATCTGTGCCACGACCATGAAGCCGACGGCAACCAGAAACAGCGCCACGGCGCCTTGCCACCGACTCATGGAAAGCATGTGTTGGGTGCGGCGGAACACGCCCCCAGTATAGCACTTGCCGCCACAGGTATCCCCGGTAGGAAGGCTCGCATGGCGCCCTTTGCGCCCGAAAGACCGCGAAAGCTGGAGAAATCAAGACCTTCATGGAGAGAATCAGAGCCAGTGCCCGGAATCCGCTCAGGACGGCCTGGGCACCGTTCTTGCGTTGGCACTGCCGGTTCTGAACAATAGGAGATGGATTGGCACTGTCCGGTGGAGAGTGCTAACACACCGCTGTTGGGAGGATGAAGATGCCGGCTAAGCTACTACTTTATGATGAGAACGCGCGCCGGGCGCTCGAGCGAGGCGTTGAACGGGTGGCCAGCGCGGTTAGGATCACGTTGGGGCCGAAGGGGCGCAACGTGGTGCTTGAGAAGAAGTGGGGATCCCCCACGATCACAAAAGATGGCGTCACCGTGGCCAAGGAGATCGAGCTCGAAGACCCCGCCGAGAACATGGGGGCGCAGCTCGTCAAGGAGGTGGCCAGCAAGACCAACGACGCGGCGGGCGACGGCACCACCACCGCGACCGTGCTGGCCTGGGCCATGGTACGGGAGGGCCTGAAGAACGTCGCCGCCGGCGCGAACCCAATGCTGATCAAGCGCGGCATTGACAAGGCGGTGGACGCGATCGTCGAGGCCATCAAGAAGGCGAGCATCCAAATCGAGGGTCGTCGTGAGATCGCCCATGTCGCGGGCATCGCCGCCAACGATGCCGAGATCGGCGAGACCATCGCCGACGCCATGGACAAAGTGGGCAAGGACGGCGTCATCACCATCGAGGAAGGTAAGGGCATCGAGACCACCGTAGAGGTGGTCGAGGGCATGCAGTTCGACCGCGGCTACATATCGCCCTACTTCATCACCGACCCCGACAAGATGGAGACCGTCCTCGAGAACCCCTACATTCTGCTCACCGAGAAGAAGATCAGCGCCGCCCGCGACATAGTGCCACTGATGGAGAAGGTGATCCGAACGGGCAGGCCGCTCATCGTCGTAGCCGAGGACGTTGAAGGTGAAGCACTGGCAACCCTGGTGGTCAACAAGCTCCGCGGCATCCTGCACAGCGCGGCCGTGAAGGCGCCGGGCTACGGCGACCGCCGCAAGGCCATGCTCGGGGACATGGGGGTCTTGACAGGTGGCAAGGTCATCTCCGACGACATCGGAATCAAGCTCGACAACGTCGAGCTGGAGATGCTCGGCCATGCCGACAAGGTGAAGTCCACGAAGGAAGAGACCACGCTCATCGGCGGCAAGGGCGCCAAGGCCGAGATTGACGGTCGCGTCGCGCAGATCAAGAAGGAGATCGAGGACACGACCAGCGACTACGACCGCGAGAAGCTGCAGGAGCGCCTGGCCAAGCTAGGTGGAGGCGTCGCCGAGATCAAGGTCGGCGCAGCGACCGAGACCGAAATGAAAGAGAAGAAGCACCGCTTCGAGGACGCGCTCAACGCCACCAAAGCCGCCGTGGAGGAGGGTATCGTGCCTGGCGGCGGTGTTGCGCTCCTGAGGGCGTCGTCGCAACTCGACGGCATCTCGGACAAAGGCGACGAGCAGATCGGTATCAACCTGGTGCAGCGCGCCCTGGAGGAGCCGACGCGACAACTCGTGCATAACGCCGGCGGAGAAGGATCGCTGGTGGTCGAGCGCATCAAGAAGGAAAAGGGCAACGTTGGCTACGACGTAGCAATGAGCGAGTATAAGGACATGGTCAAGGCCGGGATCGTGGATCCGACCAAGGTCACGCGCCTGGCGCTGCAGAATGCCGCCTCAGTGGCCGGGATGCTCCTGACCACCGAGGCGATCGTGGTCGAGAAGCGAGAGAAGAAGAAGGGCGCGGCCCCCATGCCGGGCGCCGGCGGCATGCCCGACGAGGATTTCTAGACCACTGGGTGCGCGGTGCCGGGCGCGAACCGGTCTGTGCCTGTATCTGTACCTGTAGAGGAAGAAGAAGGGACGCGGGGATCGCCCGCGTCCCTTCCGCATTCTCTTGTTCGAGTGTCTATGCTGGGGTGACCGACGGGATTTGAACCCGCGGCCTCCTGAGCCACAGTTCGACACGAGCGCCGAGAGCCGAAACGGCGCAACCGCAGACAGGACGCTGAACGTGGCGTCCTGTCTGGCTTTCAGCCGATGCTCATGTTTCGGTTCGTTCTGGATGGTTTGGCCTCAATGTGGGGTTTTTGGCCTCGTCAAGGCAACGTGGAGGCAACAGACTGGCCTCCTGAGCCTCACCATGAATCCGGGCCGGGGATTCCCCGTGATCTGTTGCCTGTTGCCTTACCTCTCCTCCCCTGCGCGTCACGGTTCTGGAGCGGTCCCCGTTGAGTCAGATGCCCCGGTCCTCGGTGGCGTCCGACGCAACGTAGGGGCGCCCTTCAATCTGTGACGGCGGTACGAGGACGTAGCCGCCGTCCCCCTTCAAGGCGTGCGCACCACACGGGTAGGAGGCATCGCACGACCGAGCCGCGAGGCTCCGGCACCATCACACCCTCACGCTGTGGCAACAGCCGCCGGGTCGTTGGCTGAAACCTGCGTCCTGACGGGCTTCTGAGGCATTTGACCTCCTAACCTTCTCGAGGCGGGCCGCGCTAGCTCAGTACCGCGCTACGAGCTCGCGCACCGGGGTCAGTTCCGTAAACGCGACCTCCCCCAGCCAACCCACGGCAGGGAACCGCCTCGCACAGACGAACCAAGGTGCGACCGTCCATCTCCCGGCGAGGAGGCGCCATGGGCCGCCGCCGTGTGCCTTCCGTGCATCCCCGGCTGCGCGATGCGCTGGCCGACCAGCTCTGCCGCGCCGTGCTCACCCTGCGCACGGTGGAGGAGGGCTACCGCCTCCTCGAGGATCTCTGCACCGTTGCGGAGATCAGGGCGATGGCTACCCGCCTCGAGGTGGCCCGTCTCCTTGCGGCCGGGCACACCTACGACGAGATCGTACGGCGCACCGGCGCCAGCAGCGCAACAATTAGCCGCGTGCGCCGCTTCCTCGAGTACGGGGCCGATGGCTACCGCACTGTTCTGGCGCGCCTCAGCCGGACCGGGCGCTAGCACCACCGCGCTTGACACCACCGCGCAGGGCGTGCTAGGGTAACCCTGTTTTACACTTCATCGCTTTATCACGATAAAGGAGTAAAGGCAGTGAGGATCCGCGCTCGGGAGCGGCCGCGATGGCGCACCCTGCCTGCGGGCATGCGCGATCAGTCTGCTGCGGAGGTCGCCGCCCGCCGGCGGCTGGAGGGGCGGTTGCTCGCCCTCTTCGCGCGCTGGGGTTACGCCGAGGTCGCCACGCCAACCCTCGAATTCTACGAGACGTTGCTGCGGGGTGCCGGACCCGGTGTGGGCGACCGGCTGCTCAAGCTGGTGGACAGCGGGGGCGAGGTGCTGGCGATGCGGCCGGAGATGACCGTGCCGCTGGCGCGGTTCGCGGCCACCCGACTGCTTCCGGCAGGCCGGAGCCCGGCGCGGCTGGCCTATGTGGCGCCGGTGTTCCGAGGGCAGGAGCGCGGGTCGGGCCGAGAGAGGGAGTTCATCCAGGCCGGGGTGGAGCTGATCGGCGCAGGCGGGCCGCGCGCCGACGCGGAGGTTATCGCGCTCGCGGCAGAGGCGCTGCAGACTGCCGGCGTTGCTGGCGCGGTCATCAGCGTGGGGCACGCGGGATTCCTCCGCGGGGTGATGAGCGCCCTACCGGAAGCGACGGCGGAGGGAGTGCGCGACCTGCTCTACCGCCGGGCCTTCGCGGACCTGGACGAAGCGGCCCTGCCAGGCCCGGCCCTTGAGGTGCTGCGCGCGCTGCCGGCGCTGCGCGGCGCGGGAGCCCTGGATCAGGCGGCGGGACTGGTCACGAACGGAGGAGGTCGCGCGGCGCTGGAGGCGCTCGGCGCGATTCTCGAGGCGGCGGCGGTCCACGCGCCGGCCGTCCAGATAGAGGTGGACCTGGGCCTGATCCGGGACTTCGACTACTACAGCGGCGTGGTGTTTGAGGCCCATGGTCCCCGCGCCGGCCTGCCGCTCCTCGGCGGGGGGCGGTACGATGGCCTGCTGGCCGGTTTTGGGCATCCTGCCCCGGCAACGGGGTTCGCCCTGGGCGTCGAGCGGCTCCTCGAGGTCTCGGCGGAGGCCGACGACAGCCTCGCTCCCGTCATCGTCGCCCACGCCGAGGGCTGTTACTCGATGGCCGTGGCAGTGGCGGCCAGGCTACGTGAGGCCGGCATTTCGGCGGTCGTGGATCCGGTCGGAGAGGTGTCTGCTACGGAGAAGGCCCTCTGTATCGTTGTTGCGGGCAGTGATGGCCTGCGCGTGCGCCGCGGCGGCCGCGAGGAAAATGCCACGGGTGAGACGGTTGTCCAGGCCGTCCGCACGGTCATGGCGGCACGGCCTTGAAGGCGCTTGCCCTCGCCGTGCCGACCGGCCGGCTTTGGAACGACGCGGAGCGGCTCCTCCGGGCGGTCGGCCTGCTTCCGGACGGGTTCGAGGCGGACCGGCAGCTGCTTGTGGAGACCTCCGGCGGCGCGCGGATCCTGTCAGTCAAGCCGGCCGACGTGTTGACCTATGTCGAACAGGGCGCCGCAGACGCGGGCATCGTCGGCCGCGACATGATCCTGGAGCAGGCCCGTGATGTCTACGAGCTGCTCGACCTGGGATTCGGCGCCTGCCGGGCGGTGGTGGCGCTGCCCGCGGCACGCACCGCGGGCCTGTGGCAACCCGGGCGCGTGCTGCGCATCGCCACTCAGTACCCGCGTCTCACCGCTCGCTATTTCGAGGCTGCAGGCCGGTCGGTGGAGGTCGTGGTTGTTTCCGGTACGGTCGAGCTGGCGCCGCTAGTAGGACTGGCCGACGGCATCGTGGACCTGGTCGTGACCGGGCGGACGCTGCGGGACAACCGTCTAGCGGAGGTCGCGGAGATCGCGCGGTCGACCGCCCGCCTGGTCGTGAACCGCAGCAGCCTCAGCCGGTCGCCGCGGGTTGCGGATCTGGTCGCGCGCTTGCGGGCACACCTTGCGGTCGGGGAGCATTCCGTTCATGTCTAATCCCTTCCGCCCGACCGTGACACACCTGCGCAGCATGCCGCCGGACGAGCGCCGGCGGCGCCTGCGGCGCTCTGCGGCTACCATCTTCGGCGCAGAGATGCGGGCCTATGCCTGCCGCGTTCTTGAGGACGTGGCCGCCGGCGGCGACGAGACCGTGGCTGCGTACACGGCCCGATGGGACGGTGTGGACCTGGCGCGCGAGGGGTTTCTTGTTCGCAGGGAGGAGATCGAAGCCGCCCGCGACGCGGTGGACGCTGCTCTTCTTGAGGCGCTGGAGGCCGCAATCGGGCGCGTGCGGCGCTTCAACGAGGGGCTTCTGCCGCCTGAGATGGCGACCGCTCAAACCGAGGTTGGGATCACAACCGGCGTCCAGTACCGGCCGTGCCGCTCAGCCGGGCTCTACGTTCCATCGGGCAAGGGCAGCTTCCCGTCCATGCTCGTCGCCATGGGAACCCCTGCGGTTGTGGCCGGCGTCGAGCGGATCGCCGTTGTGTTGCCGCCTCGGCCGGATGGGAGCGCTGACCCGGCGGTGCTGGTCGTGGCCGACCTCCTGGGTATCCGGCAGATATTTCGCTGCAACGGCGCCGCAGGGATCGCGGCGCTGGCTGTGGGGACCGCGACGATTCCCCGCACTGAACTGGTGGGCGGGCCGGGGAGCCCGGTGATCGCTGCGGTACAGCAGGCCGCTGCCGTCTTTGGGGCTGTGCCGCTGGTTGCACTCGGGCCCAGCGAGGCGATCGTGCTGGCGGATGCCACTGCCGATCCTGCAGCCGTGGTGGTGGACCTGCTAACCGAGGCGGAACACGGCGCGGATTCCGCGGTCATGTTGGTGGCCACAGACGCTGGTCTGGCCGGAGCGGTAGCGGGCCTGCTGCCCCAGTACCTGGACCGGCTGCCCGAGCCACGGGCCTCCTACGCCCGGGCCTCGCTTACCGATCTAGGTGGGTTGTTCCTGGCCACAGACCTCGACGAGGCGCTCGCCTGGATCAACTCTTATGCTCCGGAGCACCTGCAGCTTGCCGTCGCCGATCCGCTGGCCGTCGCCAGACGCGTTCGCCATGCCGGCGAGATCTTGCTTGGGCAATCCACGCCGTTCGCTGCCGCCAACTATGCCATCGGGACCCCGGCTGCCCTGCCGACCGGTGGCGCGGCTCTGGCGGCGTCAGGGGTGACGGTGCTGTCGTTCTTGAAGGCCACCGCGATCGCCGGCCTGACGCCGGATGGCCTGCGCGCGGTAGCGCCGGTTGCGGTGCGCCTGGGCCGGTACGAGGGGTTTCCCGCCCACGTGCAGGCGATTACGCACCGGGAGCCTCACCTCGCATGACGACCACCTGCTCGCCGCCCGAGATACCCGACCGGGGGGTGGCGCGCGTGCGGTCTGACGTCCGGGCCCTGCGCGCCTACTGCCTGTCCGCGCCCGTGGTCGCGGCCGGGGATTTGGTGCGCCTGCACCAAAACGAGGCACCCGATGACTGGCCGGAGGACCTCAAGCGCGAGATCGCCGACCGCCTGGCGACCCTCCCCTGGCACCGGTATCCGGCGGCGCGCGCTGAGGCGGTCTGCGAGGCCCTGGGCCGGATGCAGGGCACGCCTGCCGCCATGGTCGCGGCCGCCGCGGGATCTAACGAGGCGCTGGCCGCGGCGTTCGCCGCGTTCGCCGCCCGAGGCACGGTGGTGATGTCGTCCCCCACGTACTCGATGGCGGCGATCCTGGCCGTCGGGGCCGGCGCCCGGGTAGTCGAGGTACCCCTGGGACCGGGGTTTGCGCTCGACGCAGGGGCACTTCTGCGGGCCGCGCGCGTCCACCGTGCCGAGGCGATCTACATGGCCTCGCCCAACAACCCGACCGGCGGCGCGCTGGCACCTGAAGCGGTCGCCGAAGTGCTCGACGGGGCGCCGGGCGCGGTCGTGCTCGACGAGGCCTACTGGGAGTTCGCGAAGACCTCCTGGCTTGAGTCCATCCACGCCCACCCACACCTGGTGGTAGTGCGGACCTTTAGCAAGGCGCTGGCCGGGGCCGGGCTGCGCGTGGGGTGGATCACGGCGCAGGCGCCGCTGGTCGCGGAGCTACTGAAAGTGCTGCTACCGTACAACCTCAACGTCTTCGCCCAGGTGGCGGTACCGGTTCTCGCCGCGCGCCGCGACGTAGCCGCGTCGCGAGTGAGGGCAATCGTCGCCGAGCGTGATCGAATCGGTCGTGCCCTGTTGGCGATGGGTGCCTGCGTCTACCCAAGCGAGACCAACTTCCTGCTGTTCGAGCCTGGGCGACCGCCGGCGGAGGTCCATCGCAAACTGGCGGAGCGCGGGGTCCTGGTGCGCGACGTCTCGGCGGCCCCGAGCCTGGCCGCGTGCCTGAGGGTTTCAATAGGGGCGGGTGCCGACAACGACCGGTTTCTGGGGGCGCTGGCCGATGTACTGAAGGAGGGACCATGAACAGAACGGCTGTGGTTGAGCGGGCGACCGCCGAGACGCGCGTTACCGCCGAACTGACGCTCGACGGAACCGGGCGGGCCGAACTCGAGACCGGCGTGCCGTTCTTCGATCACCTGCTGTCAGCAATGGTCCGGCATGCCGGGTTCGACCTGGTCCTGCGCGCGTCCGGAGACCTCGAGGTGGATCCTCACCACACAGTCGAGGACGCGGCCATCGCGCTCGGTCGGGCGTTCCGGCAGGCGCTCGGGTCCGGCGAGGGGATTGCCCGGTACGCCTCGGTCCACCTGCCGATGGACGAGGCCCTCGTGCTGTTGGCGCTGGACATCTCCGGCCGGCCGTTCCTGCAGTTCGACGTTGCATTTCCCACCAGCCGTGTTGGGAGTTTCCCCGTGGACCTGGTCGAGGAGGCGTTGAGGGCGTTTGCGTCCAGCGCCGCGGTGACGTTGCACGTGGGCCTGGTACGCGGCCGGAACACCCACCACATCGCGGAGGCGGCGTTCAAGGCGCTTGGCGTGGTCCTCGGCCGGGCCGCGGCGGTTGTCGGAGGGGGCGTTCCTTCCACGAAGGGCGTCCTTTGATGCGAGTTGCGCTGATTGACTACGGGGCCGGCAACCTGCGGAGCGCCCATCGGGCGCTGGATGCCGCCGGCGCAACACCGGTCGTGGTTTCAGAACCCGAAGGGCTGCGGGACGCGGAGGCGATCGTGGTGCCTGGCGTCGGCGCGTTCCCTCCGGCGATGGCCGCGCTGTCCGCGGCCGGGCTGGTAGAGCCGCTGCGCGCGGCTGCCGGCAGCGGCGTACCGCTCGTCGGGATCTGCCTGGGGATGCAGCTCCTCTTCGACCACAGCGAGGAGGGCGGCGGCGCGACCGGGTTGGGCCTGCTCGCCGGTGAGGTGCACCGCCTGCCAGCGGGCGTGAAGGTCCCCCATATGGGCTGGAACACCCTGCGGCCACGCGCCGAGGATCCGATCCTGCGCGGACTGCCGGAGCAGGCTTACTTCTACTTCGTGCACTCGTACGTGGCGGCGCCGGCCGATGCAGGCGTGGTGGTTGCGGAGACCGTCTACGGGGCCTGGTTCCCCGCGATCGTGCGCAGTGGAGTCATCTGGGGACTGCAGTTCCATCCCGAAAAGAGCAGCCGGTTGGGCGCGCAGATCCTGCGCAACCTCCTGGCCCTCCTGTCAGCTTCCCGGGGGCGGCGATGACCGTGTACCCCGCGATTGACCTGATGGCCGGAAGCGCCGTTCGCCTGAGGCAGGGCGATCCGACGCGGCAAGTCGTGGTGGCGCAGGACCCGGTGGGCCTGGCGCGGCGCTGGGAGGCCGAGGGCGCGGGCTGGCTGCACCTTGTGGACCTCGACGGCGCGTTCTCCGGCCACCCGTGCCACCTCGATCTCGTGGGGAGGATCTGCGGCGCCGTGGGGATACCCGTTCAGGTCGGCGGCGGCCTGCGGTCTCTGGCCGATCTTGACGCCGTTCTGGCGGCCGGCACCGCGCGGGCGATCCTCGGCACGGCGGCCCTCCAGGCTGGGTTGCTGGCGGAGGCGCTGGCGCGGTTTGGCGACCGGATCGTCGCGGCGCTGGACGCGCGCAACGGAATGGTTGTCACCGAGGGGTGGCAGTACGCCTCCAGGGCATCGGTCGTCGAGACGGCTCGCCGGCTGGCGGCCGCAGGTGTGCGCAGGTTCGTCTATACCGATGTGGCCAGTGACGGCATGCTGGCCGGTCCCAACGTGAGGGGTCTGGCGGCCGTTGTGGCTGCGTCGCGCGTGCCGGTGGTCCTCTCAGGAGGGATCGCGACGCTCGACCACCTCCGCAGGGCAGAGGCCGCCGGCGCAGACGGCGCGATCGTGGGTCGGGCGCTCTACGACGGGCGGTTCACCCTGGCGGAGGCCGTTGCCGCCGCCTCGGGCGCAGGGTGATGCTGGCCAAGAGGGTCATCCCATGCCTGGACGTACGGGCAGGCCGCGTGGTCAAGGGCCGCGCCTTCGTGGATCTCCGCGACGCTGGTGATCCGGTCGCGCTGGCGGCCCGCTACGACCACGACGGCGCCGACGAGCTAGTATACCTGGACATCGCGGCCTCGGTCGAGGACCGGGGCATCCTGTTGGACGCGGTGGCGCGCACCGCCGCCGAGGTGTTCATACCACTGACCGTGGGCGGCGGCGTACGCGGCGTGACCGACCTTCGAGACCTGCTGCTGGCCGGAGCGGACAAGGTCGCCGTCAACACCGCGGCGGTGGCCCGGCCGGCCCTGATCGCCGAGGCCGCGAACCGCTTCGGCAGCCAGTGCGTGGTCGTGGCGATCGACGCGCGGCGGCTCGACGGCGGGGCCGGCACCTACGAGGTCATGACCCACGGCGGCCGCCGGCCCACCGGGCTCGACGCGGTGGCCTGGGCGATCGAGGCCGCGCGGCAGGGCGCCGGCGAGATCCTGCTGACGAGCGTGGATAGGGACGGGACCACCCAGGGATACGATCTGGAACTTACGCGCCGCGTGGCGCAGGCCGTCGGCATCCCGGTGATTGCTTCGGGAGGCGCCGGGGTGCCCGCGCACCTCTGCGAGGTGCTGACCGCAGGGTGCGCTGACGCGGCGCTGGCCGCTTCGATCTTCCACTACGACCGGTATCCGATTCCGGTGGTGAAGCGGGCGCTGGCCGCCGCCGGTGTTCCGGTGAGGCTCGAAGGGCAGGAGGGAGATCCGTGAGCGATGGGGCACCGCTGATCCCGGCTGAGGGATTGACTGATTGGGCGGACGGGCTGCTGCCGGTCATCGTGCAGGATGCGCGCTCGGGCGAGGTCCTGATGATGGCATGGATGAACCGCGACGCCCACGCCCGCACCCGGGCCTCCGGCGAGATGTGGTTCTGGAGCCGGTCTCGTCACAGGTTGTGGCGCAAGGGCGAAACCTCCGGAAACACGCAGCGCCTTGTGGAGTTGCGCCTGGACTGCGACGGCGATGCGCTCCTCGCGCAGGTGATCCCAAAGGGTCCGGCCTGTCATACCGGGCTGCGCTCTTGTTTCCACCGCACACCGGAGGGCGAAGCCCGGCCGGACGGCGGGCCGGTGCTTTCGATGCTGGAGGCGGTGGTTGAGAACCGTCGCCGGGCAATGCCCGAGGGATCGTACACCGCCTCCCTGTTTCGCGCGGGCTTGACAGCGGCAGGAGCCAAGGTCAAGGAGGAGGCCGAGGAGGTGGTCCGTGCTGCGGAGATCGAGAGCGACGGCCGCGTGGCCGAGGAGGCGGCGGACGTGCTCTTCCACTTGGTGGTCTTGCTGGCCGCGCGCGGCGTAACGTTCGAGCGGGTGCTCGATGTCCTCGCCGCGCGCGGCGCGCTGTCAGCGTTCTAGGCGGTTACGGCTCTTTGGGCCAGGGGCCCACGATACCCGGTGCCGCCCACTCCATCGAGTTGAGCTCTCCCACGGTCATGCGCTTCCCGGCCTGGACCCGGAGGACGCCCTTGCGGTCCTTGATCGGGCCGGTGAACGGCTCGAAGGTCACCTTTGGATCCGACATCTGGGCCAGTCGCTTCATGACCAGGTCGTAGACCGAGAGCCGGCCCAGGTCAGGCGCGCCTACCTTGACCGCCTGCAGCCTGGCCTTCCACTCAGGATTGATCGGCATGCCGAAGTCGCCACCCAGCTCTGCCGCTCCTTCGGCCAGCAGCCACCAGTAGTCCACGTTGGCCAGGTTCTCGGCCGTGTACTTGCCCGCGTACACCTTGGAGAGGAAGTCCACGTAGATCTTGTCCCAGTGTACGAGCTGGCCCGAGACCATGTGCTTGGGGGCGAACTTGTGCATCGGTGAGTAGTGGCCAAAGCTGGGCAGCCCGCGCTTCGCCGCCACCTGCACGACGGTTGGGGTGTCCTCGGTGAACGCGAAGACATCGGCCCCCTCGGCGATCAGGGCCTCGGTGGCTTCCTTGGCCGCCGTCGGACTGAACCACTCGTAGATCCAGCGGACGTGCACGGTGGCCTTGGGGTTCACCGCGCGGACGCCCAGCGCGAAGGCGCCGAGGTGGCGCTTCACCTCTGGGATCGGGAAGGCGCCCACGTAGCCGATCTTGCCGCTCTTGGTCACCGCGCCGGCCATCAGGCCGTTCAAGTAGTACACCTGGTAGAAATCGGCATGTACGTTGCCACGTTGGGCGCGCGCTTGAAGCCTGACGCGTGCGCGAAGATCTGGTTTGGATACCGCTTGGCCGCGGCCAGCGTCCCGTCCATGAACCCGAAGCTGGTCGTGAAGATGACCCGCGCGCCCTGCTGGATCAGCTTGTCAATGAACGATTCCGTCTGGCCCTCGGGCACCTTCTCGACATAGAGGGTCTCCAGCCAGGGGAGCTTCTTCTCGGCGATCTTCCGGGCGAAGTCGTGGGCGTGCGTCCAGCCGTAATCTCCGATCGGGCCGACGTACACGAACCCGGCCTTGAGCTTCTGTTGGGCGATGCCTGGTGCAGCCAGGCTGCCCGCGAGCACAAGCACCACCAAGACGGTTAGCCAGCGCATGGTCTCCCTCCTCATTGTCTTTCTTTGCCTCTCCTCGGCTATTCGGTGTGGCTGCGGGTTTCTCCCGCCTTAGGCGTCACCTCTCCCCGCCTGCGTACGGCAGCCCCAGCGCCTCGGGCGCTCCTTGTCCCCTGCGCCTGCCCGCGGTGGCCGCCAGCACCAGGATAGTGAAGGCGAACGGCATCATCCTGAGCGCCTCCGGCTGGACCCAGGCCTGGAGGCGGAAGGAAAGGTGGAAGAGGGCCCCGAACAGGAAGGCCCCTGCGACCGCCCGGAGCGGGTCCCAGCCTGCGAAGATGGTAATTGCTATGGAAATCCACCCCAGCCCCGCGGTCATGCCTTCGGTCCACGAGGGGCGGTAGGCCACGGAGAGGAAGCCGCCGGCCACGCCGGCAAGCACCCCGCCGAAGACCACGCAGAGGTAGCGTACCAGGTAGACGTTCACGCCCAGCGCGTCCGCGGCGGCCGGTGATTCACCGGTGGAGCGTATCACCATGCCCAGCCGCGTGTGGTGCAGGACCAGCCAGAGCCCTACCGCGAGCAGCAGCCCCATGTACGTGAGCCCGGAGATTTCCGGGAGGGTGTTGAGCAGGGGTATCCCTTCCCATCCCCGGCCGAGCACGCCGGCCAGGCCCAGGCCCAGCATGGTTAGGGCCAGCCCCGAGACGTACTGGTTGGCCCGGAGCGTTACGGATACGAAGGCGTGCAGCAGGGCTGCCAGGCCGCCGGCAGCCGCCGCTGCCAGCAGGCCGGCCACCGGGTAGCCGGTTACGTGCGCGACGACAAAGGCTGATAGTGCGCCCAGGATCATCATGCCTTCAACACCCAGGTTGATCACGCCGCTCCGCTCGGCGTAGATCTCTCCCAGCGAGGCCCACAGGAGCGGGGTGCTGACGGCCAGCGCCCGGACGATCGCCGTCAGGATCCATTCAAGCATCCGCGGTCTCCGCGGGCCGCTTACCGGGCGCCCAGCGCAGCCGGTAGTTGAGCAGCCGCTCGCTGCCGATGAGGAAGAACAGAATCAGTCCATTGAAGACGTCGGTCACGCGGAACGGCATCTGCAGCGCGACCTTCATCACGTCTCCGCTAGAGTAGATGAGACCGAGGAACAGCGCAGTGATGATGGCGGCCAGCGGGCTCCCGCGCGCCAGCCATGCCACGATGATGGCGGCGTAGCCGTAGCCCAGAGAGACCTGGCCTGGCGCGAGCAGCTTGTGGTGGATGCCCGCGACCTCGCCCACTCCCGCCAGCCCGGCCGCGCCCGCGGAGAACACCATGGCGAGCAGGACTGTTCGGACCGGGTCTATTCCCGCGTACCTTGCCGCGGTGGGGTTCTCGCCCAGCACTCGGATCTCGAACCCGAGACGCGCCCGCCCCAGGAAGAAGGCCAGCGCACCGGAGAGGGCGATCCCCAAGGCCAGCGTGGGCCAGTGCACGCGCGTACCCTGGATAAGGGCCAGCCGTGCGGCTTCGGGGAAGGCATCGGTATAGGCGAACCCGAACGCGGTCTTCCCTTTCCACGGCCCGTGGATCAGCCACTCCACGGAGAACAGGGCTACGTAGTTCATCATCAGGGTGGAGACGACCTCGTTGACCTCGAGCTTGA
>JASEHJ010000310.1 GCA_030018905.1 bacterium
CGAGCATCCCGCAGTGATTGCTGTTGCGCACCCCCACGATGCCCGCGCCGTGGCTGCTTGCCCTCTCCACAGCCAGGTCCATCGCGCGCGACGCCATGGCCAGTCCCAGTCCTGCCCCGGCATCCACCGCGACGATCGGGCCGGCTTCCCGCACAACGCCGAGCTCTGCGGCCGGATTGATCCCCCCGTGGCGCAGGCGGGCTACGTAGATCCCCGCCCGCAGCACGCCGTGGGTATGGACCCCGCGCAGGTCGGCGCCGATCAGCCCGTCCGCCACCAGGCGCGCGTCATCGGGGCGCGCACCGGCCCCCCTGAGCGCCTGGACCGCGAACGCCTGAAGCGTCCCCGCCGCATACCTTTCGGTCGTATCCGCCATCAGTCCATCCACGCTCCCCCGTTGATATTCAGCGTCTCGCCGGTGATGTACCCTGCTTCCGGAGATGCCAGGAACAGGACGGCTTCCGCGACCTCGTCCGTTGTCGCCATGCGGCCCAGGGGGATTCCCGCCAACACCGCCGCCCGTTTCTCCCTCGACCACTGATCGCTCATCTCGGTGGCGACCGCGTGCGGCGCCACGGCGTTGACGGTGATCCCCCATGGTGCCAGCTCGCGGGCCAGAGTCCTGGTCAGGGCAATCACGCCTGCCTTGGAGGAACCGTACCCAGGCGCAGATGCTATGTCCCCCATCTTACCGGCTATCGAAGTGATGTTGACTATGCGTCCCCATCCACAGGCTTTGAGCAGCGGCGCGGCAGCCCTGCAGCAGTAGAAGGTGCCCGTGAGGTTCACAGCGATCACCCGGTGCCAATCATCGAGGCTCATTGTCTCCAGCGTGCCCCGCCGGATTGTCCCGGCGTTGTTCACCAGGATCTCCACTCCGCCGAAAGCCGTCTGCGCAGCCAGGACCATCCTGGTCACAGCATCCCAGTCCGCAACGTCCGCCGCCACGGCGACGGCGGCCGCTCCCAGGCGGCGGATCTCCTCGGCGACCGACTCGGACTGCGGGGCGTCAATGTCGCTGACAAGCACCCGGGCGCCGGCCGATGCCAGCCGCAGGGCGATCGCCCTTCCGATCCCGCGGCCGGCGCCCGTTACGATGGCCCGGCGGCCGTCCAGTTTCAACATGGCCCACCTGGGAGGAGGAGGGCCTTGATCGCCCGGCCCTGCTCCTGTGCCTCGAACGCTTCCTGCCACCGTTCCAGTGGGACGGACATTGTCAGCAGGGGCCGGGCACGCACCTGCCCGCCGGCCAGCAGCCGCAGCGCGGTTGCCCAGCTCGTGTGCCGGCTGCTGAACGAGAACTGGACCTCCACGCCCCCGAAGATCGCCTTATCCCAGGGAAACGAGACCACCGGCCTGCCGGTTACGCCCACCGCGCAGATCCGACCCAGCCGCCGCACCAGCAGGGGCAGCGTCTCAACCGCGCTTGCCGCGCCGGAGGTCTCGATTGCGACGTCAGCCCCCACCCCTCCGGTGGCCGCCCTCACGCGTTCAACCAGGTCCTCCTCGGCCACGTTGACCACGAGATCGGCGCCGGTCTCGGCGGCCACGGGAAGCCTGAGTGCCACATCGGCCGGGGCCCCGCCCACGATGATCTGCCCGGCCCCCGAGGCCCTGGCCACCTGCAGGCACAGCAGCCCTATGGGACCCGGGCCGGTGATCACCACGGTCTCACCGGCCCGGACCGCCGCGCGTTCCATTATCGCGTGCACGGCGATGGCGGCCGGCTCGGCCAGCGCGGCTTCTTGTAGGGGGAGCCGCTCGGGAATCCGGTGCAGCAGCACCGCAGGCATGACGATATACTC
>JASEHJ010000311.1 GCA_030018905.1 bacterium
TCCAACCCCCGCCGCTGCACCCCCCGGTCATGTCACAGCCAATGGCGATCGGGGCCGGACCTGGCGCGCTTGGATTGTACTCCGTCACGCGCCGCGCGTAGCTGGACTGGCACGACCACTGGCGCTGGCCGTTGAAAGGCGTAAACGGCCAGACGCTAAGGGTGGCTGCCGGGTACCCGAGTGAGTGGTAGTGCTGGATTTCCGGGAAGTCCCAGGCCAGCCCCTGCGTTCCGATGATGTTGCCCAGCGGGGTGCCGTCAGATACCCTCCGACGTAGCACAACCATTGCGAAGTCACGCTTAAGGTTCCCGTCGTTGAACCACTCCGTCGTGGTGAACAACTGGTGAGCCGGCCAGCGGGCAGAGCCGGCACTGTAGGCGAAGCCCGGAGGAGTTGTGCTATCCCGGTGGCCTGGCGAGAACAGGACATTGGTAGCCCAGGCGCCTGCCCCACTGCTCACGCAGTGGCCGGCGGTCAGAATGAGGCTCTGGTTTCCTCCGCCTGAAGTCAACGACGTGGCGGAGCAGACGTAGTCGGTGGTGCCCAGCGTGAAGAACAGCTTGCCGTTGTTGCTGAAGGGGTACCGCGTGTACCCCGCTCTAAAGAACGCGATCGGGAAGACCTGCTGCCGGCTGAACGGATATGGGTACGAGAACGCTTCGTACCCCAGCGGCTTGGCATCCTGAGGTGCCGCAGCACCGGTCAGCCGTGTGAGAGAGCCGGGCGCCTCCCCGGGCTCGTTGCCCCGGACGAATGTGGCTGGCCCTGTGGGAGCGAGCACCCTGCCGGCCCTCGCACTCGGGGTGCCTGGATTGATCACCCGCGGGATGGCCGAGGCCATGCGCTGGGGAGTCCAGTAGGCAACGATGGCCGCGGCCGTAGCCATCTCCGGACTGCGAACAATGCCCTCGGGGCGCGACTGCGCGACGATAGCGGGTACAGCGTAGAGGCCAGCGGCCAGCGCGATGGTCAGCCCGATCACACTTGCGCGCATCAACTTCCTCATGGTATTCCTCCTCTTGACGCTCTTCACCGAATGACTACGCTGCAACAAGGCAGAGTCCTGCCACCGCCGTCACCAGGAGTCGGTTTCCCTGCACCCGAATACCGCATCGGAGGGCGCGCATCGTGAACCCGGCTTCTGCCTCCGACCGCGGCATGACCATCCTGGAGGTCCTCATCGCCACGATGCTGCTGGCCGTCGTGGCGCTCATCGTCTTCTCCGCGTTCGGCATCGGCCTGCGGGCAGCGGCCCTGGCAAGCGCGATGAGCACCGCCACAGGCCTGGCCGAAGAGACGCTGGCCACCCTGACCGCGGCGCCGTGCGGCTCGTCGTTCCGCGGCCCGATCCCGGAAGAGGCGCCAGGCGACCGCCCAATCCGCTACCGACGCGAGGTAAGCGTCCACCGCGCTCACGGCAACAACCTGTGGGAGCTCTCGGCCACAGTGACCTGGACCCAGGAGCGGCGCGAGCGCAGCGTCACCCTCTCGACCCTGCGCCACATCTCAGCGGCCTGCGAGCTCGTCGGGCAATGAGCCGGCACCGCTCGCGCGGGTTCGGCCTGGACCGCGGGTTCAGCCTGATGGAGATCGTCGTCGCGCTGGCGCTGGCGGCGATCGTGATGGCGCTGGTGGGCTCGCTGTTCGTGGCCAGCCTGTCTGCCTGGCGCCGGGGCAGCGACGTGCGGGAGGCCCAGGTGCAGGCCGCGCTCCTGGTGGACGTGATCGCCCGCGACGTCCGCAACGCCAGCCAGGCACCTAGCGTGACTATCCGGCCGCGCCTGGCTGTCGAGGAAGGTGA
>JASEHJ010000312.1 GCA_030018905.1 bacterium
CCCACGATGAAGAGGGGCGCAAGGCCGTAGGCCGCGTAGCGCAGGGGATCGTGGGCGTTGATCCGACCGCCGGAAGCCGTGGCCGCAATGCCGGCCGCCAGAGCGAAGACCCAGACCAGGATGAGCCAACTCGCGAAGCCGGACACGAACCCGGCGGCGGCGGAGCCCAGGCCCGCGCCTGCCAGGATCGCGCCCACCAACCCGGCCAGGGACCGCAGAAAGATCAGGAACAGGATGTGCGGCCACATCAACTCGCCGTAACAGTTTAGTCTCCCCGCCGCCCGCTGGGCGTTCGTGGTGATGCCGAAAACTTGACGCGGTCGTCTGGCCGCGCTTTTGTTCGCGCCGTGGGCGCCAGGAGCCAGCAGAAGGGGAAGCGCGGAAGGTCGGCCTGTACCGGCTGCGCGCGGCTGACGCACCTGTTGCACCAGGAAGACGAGCGGCTGCTGCGGATGGAGGAAGAGATCCGCCGGCTGCGGGAGAAGCTGGGGCAGGACGACGAGGAGGTCCGGAAGCTGGAGCGGGAACTGGAGGAATGGCGTCGCGGGTTCCGGGCGCGGGGGAAACGGTACCCCGAGCGCCCCGGCCAGCGTTCGGGTTCGCCGAAGCGGCCGGGTCGTGCCGCGGGCCATCCCGGGGCGTGTCGCCCCCGACCGGGCCCCGAGGACTGCGACCGCACGGTGCCGGTGGCTCCCGGGGTGTGCGAGAACTGCGGTGGGGAGGACTGCCGGCCCACCGGGACGGAGGTCGTCTACCCGGTGGAGGGGATACGCTTCGAGCGGGAGGAGGTGGGGTACTTGCTGCAGGAAGGGCTGTGTCCGTGCTGCGGGCACCGGCAGTTCGCCCACCTTCCGGAGGAACTGGGCCCCCGACCGAAGATCGATGTTCCGACGCAGGCGTTGGCGCTGACGTTGCGCAACGAGATCGGGTTGTCGTTCGGCAAGATCACCGCGCTGTTCGGCTTCGCCGGGCTGAGCATCACCAAGGGGGGACTGGTGCAGATGATGCGGAGGACGCGGCAGCGGCTGCTGCCGGCGCGCGTGGAGATCCAAGAACGACTGCGGAGTTCTCCCTTCGCGCACCTGGACGAAACCGGGGCTCGCCACTGCGGCAGAGGTAGCTACCTGTGGCTCGCCTGCACGTCGGAACTCTCGTTCTTCGAGCACGGTCCCGGGCGTGGTGCCGAGGTGATCGTGCGGATCTTGGGCCCGGACTACGCCGGCATCTTGGTGGTCGACTTCTACGGGGCGTACGTGCGCTACGTCAACGAGTTGGCCACGGGGGGAGCCCAGTTGCAAACGTGCTGGCCCCACATTTTGCGCGAGGCGCGCCGCGTCGCGGAGATCGAGCAAACCCACGAGACGGCGGAGTTCTCGCGGCGCCTGCACGCCCTGTACGAGCGGGCCAAGGAGATCGCCGCCCGCAAGAAGCCATGGCTGACCACTCCCGGCGACTTCCTGGGAGTCTGGCGGCGCTTCGAGAACTTGGCGACGCGGCCGGATCTGGCCATCTCGCCCGAGGTCGCCCGGTTGCAGGACCGCATGTTCCGTTTCCATGTCCCGCTGATGCGCTTCGTCGAGACCCCGGGACTGCCAGGGAGCAATAATCAGGCAGAACGCGACCAGCGGCCGTTCGTCATCTTCCGCAGCACGAGCTTCTGCACGCGCAGCGACGAAGGGATGAAGGATCTCTCGCACCTGCTCTCGGTCTCGCAGACCTTGCGCAAGCAAGGGAAGACGTGGTCCGGCTACCTGCCGG
>JASEHJ010000313.1 GCA_030018905.1 bacterium
ATCGGTGGCTTGAGCGTCCCCTGACCGGCTACGGCTACGCCGCTGGGACTCGCACGATCGCGGTCCACGCGCGCATGGGGACATTCGCTCAGACGCACAACGCGTACCTGGCCGTCCTGCTGGGCACCGGGCTGTTCGGAGCGGCCACCGTGGCGGCGATGATTCTCGCGGTGGGCCGGCGTGCGATCCTCCTCGCAATGCGACCTGATCCGCTCCTGCGCCCCGGCTATTCGGTGGCGCTGGCGTTCGTGGTCGTTTTCCTGGCGATGGGCCTGACCAGCCAGGTCTTTGCGGGCGAGCGGACACTGGACCAGATCGGCTTCGTGGCGGCGCTTGTCGCCTTCCAGGATGCGGCGTACCGCTGGCCCGCCGGGGGCGTAGGGTCCAGTCGGGGGCCGGTGGTGGCTGCCCGGGTTGCTGACAGCTGGGGGCTGCGATGAGGGTTCTCTATCTTGGCGGCGGCGAGTTCCCGGACGGGGGCGCGGCCGCCCGCTGCATGCACATGACCGCCAAGGGGTTGGTGGCCGCGGGTCATCACGTGACCATGCTTTTCCCGCGGACGATGGACGTGCGCGCGCCTGGATGCGATTTCGATGGTATCGACGTTCGCTGGAGTTGCATCCCGCCAGCCGGGGCGTCTCCCGGCATTGCGGGCTACGCCGTCCAGTTGCTCCGTTCCCGGCCTCGCTTCTGGCTGGATGTGCTCAGACTAGTGTGGACGGGGCGATACGACTGGATCATCCAGTATGCCCTGGGCCTGGACCTGTTCTGGCCGGTCCTGTGCGCTCCTCGCCGGCTAGGGCTGGCATCCAGCTATGCCGATATCCGCGGCGTGGACTACATCGGCAGTCGATTGCGGTACATCAACCAGTTGCTCGGTGACGAACTGAGCGCGCGTTGCTCGGACGCGATCCTCAACGGAGGTAGCAGCCTGTTGGCGGACCACTACCGTTCGCGGGCGCCGGGATCGCGCCTGGTGCGCCTACCGCAGCCGGTGGACGTTGCGGTATTCGCGGCCGGCGATGGCGGCCGGTTCCGGCGCCGTCACGGGCTGCAGGGGAAGCGGTTGGTGGCCTACGCAGGGTCGTTCCGCTGGATCGAGGGCATCGAGGATTTGGGCCGCGCGTTGGGCCCGGTCATGGAGGCCGACCCGGGCATCCGTCTCGTTCTCGCCGGCGCATACGCCCATCAGGACTTCGCGGGGTTCGAGTCGTTCGCGGCCGGCTCGGCCCTGCGCCTGAACACGATCCAGCTCGGGCGCATCGCCCTGGACGAGGTGGCTGATATGCTGGCCGCAGCAGACGTGCTGGTCTTGCCCAAAATCGACCATCCGCTGAACCGATACGCCAATCCGATCAAGCTTGTCGAGTACTTCGCCTCCGGTCGGCCCGTCGTGTGTTCGGCAGTCGGGGGCGTGGCGGACTACGCCGTCCACGGGGAGAACGCGCTGGTGCATCTGCCAGGAGACATCGCGGAGATGAGGCGACATATCGTGACGCTCCTGCATGATGCGGACTTGGGGCACCGCTTGGGCAGAAACGCGCAACGGCTGGCGCATGCCGAGTTCGACATCGCCGCGGTGGCGAGGCGCATCACCGAGGTTCTGCGGGACGCCGCGCCCGGCGGCCCGACCCGAGCGGCGTCCCGCGAACCAGAACACGTGTAGGAAGGAAGGCCGTTTCGATGCCCGGGAGCATCGCGGAAGCACGATGGATACCTGACCGGCCGGGCCTTGGTCATGGCTGACGGGT
>JASEHJ010000314.1 GCA_030018905.1 bacterium
AGTTCCTCTGCGACCGGATCGCGATCATGGACGCGGGCCAGATCATCGCCATGGGCACCCAGGAGGAGCTGCGCCTGCAGGTCGGGGAGCGCGACCTGATCAGCATAGCCACGCACGCGGCGCGGCTCGGCGCCGAGCTGCCCGCGTCGCTCCGCGCGCTGCCCGGGGTGGACGATGTGCGGATGCGTGAGGACCGGCTCGAGGTGCTGACCACCACAGGCCGCCGGCTGCTGCCGCAGATCGTGACGCAGTTCGTGACGCACGATGTGCCGATCCTGGCGATCGAGGTCCGGGAGCCCAACCTGGAGAGCCTCTTCCTCCACCTCACCGGCAAGGGACTCCGTGACTGAACCGTGACCAGTAAGGCCCTGTTCATCGCCGCGAAAGATCTCAGCATCCGCGCGCGCGACCGGCGCGCCCTCGTGGTCCTGCTGGCCATGCCGATGGTGCTCATCTTCATCCTGGGCCTGGTCTTCAACCCGCTGTGGCAGGGCACCGCCGAGATCCAGCGCATCCCGGTGGTCGTCGTGGATCAGGACCAGGGCGAGATCGCGCGGCTGCTGGTGGAGCAGGTGCTCATCTCCGGAGAGATCGGTCGGATGCTCCGGGTGGACCATACCGGCCAGCCCGCGGATGCCCGCAACATGGTGATGCACGGGCGCCGGGCCGCTGGGCTGGTGATCCCCCGGGGCTTCTCGCAGGCGGTGATGACCGGGCGCCCCGCACGCCTGACGCTCTTCACAGACCCGGCCCAGGGCATCCGGGCGGGCATCGTCAACAGCATCGTCAACCGGTTCGGCGCGGAGGTGGTCAAGCGGCAGATGGCGATCACCGTGGCGGCCGAGACGCTCATCGTCGAACGCATCATGACCCCGGCCAGAGTCGGCGCTGCCATTCCAGCATGGCTGAAGGACGTCGAGCAGTTCACGGGCCGCCAGGCAGTGGCGATCGCCGAGGAGCGCGGCACCGGGCCCCGCTTCCCCGCGGCCATTGACTACTACGCCGTGGGGATGGGCGTCATGTACCTGCTCTTCGGGGTGAGCATGGCGAGCCAGAGCATCCTGGTCGAGCGGCGCGAGGGCACGCTCGCGCGGCTGCGCACGACCCCCACGGGCTCCTCCGACATTGTAGCCGGCAAGCTCCTGGCCACCTTCCTGACGGGTTTGGCGCAGTTAAGTCTGCTTGTTCTCTTCACGCGGGTCTTCTACGGGGTCCAGTGGGGCTCTCCGCTGCTGCTGTTCTTGATGATCGGAGCCACGGCGCTGGCCGCGGCCGGGCTGGGTACGTTCCTGGCCGCGATCGCCCGCACCCCTGAGGCCGTCGAGTCGCTGGCGCCGGCCATCATCCTGCCCATGTCGTTCCTGGGTGGCGCGATGTTCCCCATATACATGATGCCGCCGTGGCTCGAGTACGTCAGCCGGCTGACCTTCAACCGCTGGGCCCTCGACGGCTTCCTGGCCATCATGGCCGGCGCACAGACCCCCGTGGCCATCTGGCAGCCGCTGGTGGCGCTGCTCGCTATGTCCGTGGTGTTCCTCACAGTTGGGACATGGAGGCTGCGGTTTCGGTGAGCGCAACGTGACCGCCCTACGCAAGGCCTGGGCGATAGCGCTGCTGTCGCTGACGATCACCGCGCGCGACCGCGGCGCGCTGCTCTGGCGGCTGGCGATGCCTCTGTTGATGACCGTGCTGGTGGGCGCCGTCTTTGGAGAAGGCGCCACCGGCGCGCGCACGCCTGTGGCGGTCGCCG
>JASEHJ010000315.1 GCA_030018905.1 bacterium
ACGCCGCCGAGCCTCGCCGGTGAGGGCTTCGGCGATCGGGGAGGGCCTCCAAGATCAGCGTGAGCACGGTAATCGAGGGGAAGGTGGAGGATCTCGAGCAGGGTAGCTGAGGGAAGCGGCGGGGACCGCCCTCAAGAAGCCTGAGCCAAAGACCAGCCCCCTCAGGGTCGCTTGCAAGCAAGCGCCCCGAGGGGGTGTTCTCCTTTTTCGGCGAAGAGAAAGGAGAACCGACAGTGTACCAGAGCGTGCTCGCGGATGTGCGGCTGCGCATCGCGCCGCCTAAAATGCTACCCGAGGGTGGATCGTCGCGACATTTGACTTGTTACCCTCCCGCTGGGAGGGACAGGAGAGATGACCGCTATGGGACGACATGAGTACCTGCGCGCGATCTACGACCGCTATCGCCGCAGTTCCGCCGCCGCCAAGGGCAAGATCCTGGACGAGTTCTGCCGGGTGTGCGACTACCACCGCAAGCACGCCATCCGCCTGCTCCACGGCCCGCGCCCCGCAGCCCGTCCCTGGCCGCGCCGGCCTCGCGGCCCCAGCTACGGCCGAGCGGTCATCCAGGTGCTGGCCCAGATCTGGGAGGCCGCCGGCTACCCCTGGTCGGTGCGCCTGAAAGCCATGCTGCCGCTGTGGCTCCCGTGGCTGCGCCAGCGGATGACGCTGACGCCCGAGCTCGAACGCCAGCTGCACACCATCAGCGCCCGCCAGATCGACCGCCGCCTCCAGTCCCGCAAGCGCCTCCTGCGCCGCCGCCTCTACGGCCGCACTAAGCCCGGCACCCTGCTCAAGCACCACATCCCCATCAAGACCGATCACTGGGACGTCACCCGCCCCGGCTTCACCGAGATCGACCTGGTCTCCCACTCCGGCGACTGCGCCGACGGCGAGTTCGCCCACTCCTTCAACCTCACCGACATCCATACCACCTGGACTGAGACCCGGGCCGTGCTCGGCAAGGGCCAGACCGGCATCGTCGCCGGCCTCGAGGACATGCGCCGGGCCCTGCCCTTCGCGCTCCGTGGCATCGACTCCGACAACGGCAGCGAGTTCCTCAACCACCACCTGGTGCGCTACTGCCGCACCCACCAGGTCCAGTTCACCCGCGGCCGGCCCTACAAGAAGGACGACAACGCCCACATCGAGCAGAAGAACTGGACCCACGTGCGCAAGCTCATCGGCTGGGACCGCTACGACAGCCCCGCCGCCGTCGGCCTGCTCAACGACCTCTACCGCCACGAGCTGCGCCTGATGATGAATCTCTTCCAGCCGTCGGTGAAGCTGCTGCGCAAGGAGCGCGTCGGCTCCCGGCTCAAGCGGACCTATGACCGCCCGCAGACCCCGCTCGACCGGCTGCGCACCTGCCCCGGCGTCGACCGCACCCAGGTGAACCAGCTCCTCCGGCTGCGGGCTACCACCGATCCGTTCGAACTGGCGCAGAGGATCGAGAAGAAGATCGACCGCATCGCGGCCCTGGCCCAACGCCAGCACCGCTCAGACCGGGTAACATCTCAAACGGCTTGACGATGACCCCTCAGGTGGACTTTCGCACTTTCCAGAGCCTCTCTGCTAACGGGCGGATCTTGATGTCGTCGTTCTACGCTGCGCGGGCGAGAATGTCGATGATGGCGCGGGCGATTTTCGGCGCGAGTGATGGCGGAGCGCTGCGCGCGAAAATGCGATGCCGCCACAGGGCGGAACGCAAGGTGGCCAGGGCGTCGGCGAAGGAGGGCGTCTTCTTCGC
>JASEHJ010000316.1 GCA_030018905.1 bacterium
ATCACCAAGGGAGGCTAGCGGGTCGAACACCAACATCATAGGCCAAGGGAAGTGCTACCCTGGGCGTGACAGTCTCGCGTCCAGCTATCCCGTGGACAGATCTCGGTCGGCCAGGCTATGCTAAACATGACCGGAGCCTGGGCGGGGTTGACGATCCCCGGGATGGCGACCCGGACGGTCGCGCAGGTCGCCCGAGTGGCGATGCCGTCGGCACGGCAGGCCATGGGCGTGGTCGGCTAGGGGCTCCACCGGGCCTGGGGAATGGGCGGCTGGGTCTTCAACTGGAGGTAGGACAGGACCAGCGCCATGATCGGGGCGTTGCTCTTCATTCTTGCACTGGCCCTACCGCCCGTGGGGTTTGGAATCTATGCTGCCGTCGTGAGACGTTGGAGTTTCAGACAACTCACGCCCTATATGGTCGGCTACGCCTTCGTCCTGTCGGCCCTCCTGTCAGCTCTTCTGGTCTGGGGTGGCCAGTTGACGCCCCTGATAGCTGCAGGCGTCGTGGCCATCTCGACCTTTGGGACGTGGGTAGTGTGGCGAGTCTATGCAGGCGCCCTGGAGGCGATTGAAGAGCTGCGGAAGCAGAGGGGCATCAAGTAGTACCCCCTCAGAGTTGCGGGTTATAGTTCACGGGCTGCCCCTGAGCATCTGCTGCCCTGACGCCGCAGATCGAAGTTTCGGCGTCAGGTGCCCGAGCGCGGTTCGTTCCCGCAGGCAGTCGGCCGGGACGCCCGCCTCCTCACCAGCTTGGCGTAGCGCCTGCCGGGCAGCGCTGGTAATGTTCAGGCCCACCAACCCCCGTAGCGTCCGCATCGACTACACCTACACCGCCCGCCGCCAGGTGCAGCAGATCATCCCGCCGGTAGGAGGCACCACCAGCTTCACCTACAACACCTTCGACGATCAGGTGACCAGGACCGATGGCGCAGGCCGCACCTGGACCACGGAGTACGACACCCGAAGGCTAGTCACGCGGGTTACCGATTCTCTTGGGCACTTCATCCGCCACCAGTACGAAGAAAACGGAAACCGCACCGCTACCTGGGACGCCAAGAGCCAGCAGACTGAAGTTGCCCCGGCTTTGTGGAGAGGAGGTCGATAGGGCACAGTGATTCGAAGCTGTTGGCTCCGCCGCGCCGCGTCAAGCTCCGCAGGCGCCAGGTAGCTCAATGTCGAATGGCGCCGTCGAGCCTTGTCGCAGGCGTGTAATGCGCGCCGTTGCGGCCTATGCAATGCTACGGGCTTCAAGCGGAGGGGATGTCGTGAACGAGATCATCTTCCTCATCGAGGAATCCACGGACGGCGGCTATGAGGCCAGAGCCCTGGGAGCCTCTATCTTCACCGAGGCCGAGACCCTGGCGGCGCTGAAGGACGCTATGCGGGATGCCGTCCGGTGCCACTTCTCCGAGGAGGACCGACCCCGCGCCATTCGGCTCCACCTTGTCAGGGACGAGCTCATCACGGTATGAAGGTCCCCGGACCTCGGCGGCGATGACCGCGCCCAGGTGCTCCGCCGATACGGCCACGAGGTCACGCGCTGGTTCCCTTTGGCGGAGCGGTTGCGCTCGACGGTGCCGAGGAGACGCACCATCACGCATGATGCGGGTCAGGAAGCGGGCAGGCAAGCCCTCTGCACCCGGCCGCTCTGGGACACGGGCTGGTTCAGAGCATTGACGCCTGGATAGCTGGCTATTGAACCTGAATCCGGCGGCAATTGAGCTGATCTCATGAGAGCTCC
>JASEHJ010000317.1 GCA_030018905.1 bacterium
GCACCGGGAAGGGCGCGTTTAGCCTTCTGGTGGACCGCTACAACGGCAACGTCACGTTCGAGATGGGCCCTCCGATGATGTGGAACCTCAAGTACGGCCGACTGGCCGGCGGAATGGGCATGATGGGTCCCGGCGGCATGATGGGCTCGGGGATGGGCTATGGCCCGCTGCCGTCTCCCGGCGCCCCTGGCGTCCGCCCGCCGGTGGCGCAGCTCGATGAGGCAAAGGCCAAAGCCGCGCTGCAGGCCTGGATCGCCCAGGCGTTCCCAGGCGCCGGCATCGGCAAGGTGGTCGAGTTCCCTGGCTTCTTCACCTATCGGCTGGCGCGTGACGGGAAGAACTTCGCGCTCGCCAGCGTAAATGCATACGGTGGGCAGGTCTGGTACGCTTGGCACTACGGCACGGTGATCCGGGAGCAGGTCATCCGGTAGGCGTGCAGGAATCCGGGCAGGGGATCGGGACTTCCGGTCCCCTGTCCAGACTGGACAGCGAGGTGATGGTGATGGCATGTTGTCGGCACGCGTGGATAGTCGCACTTGTTGTGATCGGTGTGCTCCTTCTGCTGCCGGTTCTCGGCGGCTTCGGGATGATGGGCGGATGGGGCATGATGGGTCCCGGCATGATGGGCGGAGGATGGTCCGGAGCGCCGTGGGCCGATGGACGCTGGGCAGGAGGTTGGGGGATGCCGTTTCTTGGAATGCTCTTCTGGGTGCTGATTCTCGTGGGGATCGTGCTCGTGATCACGTCATTCGTGCGTCGCGAGGGAATGGGCGCGCAGGCAGGCCAGGACGAGACGCCGCTCGAGATCCTGAAGCGCCGCCTGGCCAGGGGCGAGATAACGCGCGAGGAGTACGACGCGATCAAGAAGGAACTCTCGTAGGCCTTGTGGGATGGAGAGGGCGATGCGAAACCGAGTGCTCTTGGGCGTTGTGCTGATAGTTGTCGGGATTGTCGGCCTGGTGTGCCTGGGTCGGGCAGGATGGGACGGGTCAGGATGGGACGGACCAGGATGGGGCGGGCCAGGATGGGGTGGGCCCCGCGGCAGCGGATGGGGCTGGCATCGCGGCCCGATGATGCCCGGTTTCGGGCGGTACCACATGCGCGGCCCTTGGGGCTGGCAGGGAAGGGGCGCATGGGCGCTCCCGCCGGTGGCCGGCGCAAGGACCGTTGAGATTGTCGCGACCGATTTCTCGTTCAACCCGGCTGAGATACAGGTCAAGGCCGGCGAGGTCGTTAACCTAAGTCTGGTCAACAAGGATGACGATTCCGTGCACGACATCGTGGTGCCGGGCCTGCGCGTTCGGCTCATGGCGCTGCCCGGGCAGACGGTTGCAGGCGCGATCCGAGCCAACCGACCGGGCACGTATGAGTTCTTCTGCAGCATCCCCGGGCACCGCGAATCCGGCATGGTCGGGCGGATCGTCGTGACGCCGTAGGGCCTGGCCGGCGGGCCGGCGTCACTCCGGGCCGATCCCCTTGCTGGAGGTACGCGCGAGGATGAACAGGCGCACGATCCTGGTTGTGGACGACGAGCCTGAGATCACGGACGTCGTCCGCAAGTATCTCGAACGCGACGGCTACCATGTCGTGAGCGCCGCCGACGGCCGGGCGGCCCTTGCGGCCTTCAATCGCGAGAAACCCAATCTCGTGATCCTCGACCTGATGCTGCCGGAGGTGGACGGCTGGGAGGTCGCCCG
>JASEHJ010000318.1 GCA_030018905.1 bacterium
CACGAGGTCGCGCGGGCGCTGGGCGTACGCGCGATCTTCGCAGAGAGGGACGGCGGAGGGATGGCGCTGCGGCGCGGCTTCGCGATCGCCAAGGGCGAGCGGGTCCTGGTGGTGGAGGACGTTGTCACGACCGGAGGGTCGGCCGCGGAGGTGGCTTCCCTGGTTCGAGCCGCTGGCGGCGAGGTGGTGGGCTTCGGCGCGCTGGTGGACCGGACCGGCGGCCGCATGGACCTGGAAGCCCGCCTGGAAGCGCTCATCACCCTCGACCTGCCGACGTTTGCTCCCGACCGGTGTCCGCAGTGCCGGGAGGGCGTGCCCGTGCGCAAGCCTGGCAGCCGCCCAGGGGCCGATGCCGCAACGTGCGATTGACGCCCTGTCGGGGGCTGGCCTATAATGACTGAAATCCGCGCGCAAGGAGAGGACCGCCGTTGGGCCTGGCAGACGACGTCGAAGAAATCCTCATCCCGGAGGAGGCCCTGCAGGATCGAATCCGGGAACTCGGACGGCGCATCAGCACTGAGTACGACACCAAAGAGCCCCTGCTAGTCGGCATCCTAACGGGTGCCTTCGTCTTTCTTGCGGACCTGCTGAAGGCGATCACGATCCCCTGCCACGTGGACTTCATGGCCACGGCCTCCTACGGGGACGCTACCGAGAGCAGCGGCATCGTCCGCATCCTCAAGGACCTGAATCAGAGCATCGAGGGCCGGCACGTGCTGGTGGTCGATGACATCATTGACACCGGCCTGACCATGGACTACCTGCTCGAGACGCTCAAGGCGCGGTATCCGGCCTCGCTGCGGGTGTGCGCGCTGCTGGACAAGCGTCCCCGCCGCAGGCGCGAGGTGCCGATTGACTTCCGCGGGTTCGAGATCCCCGACAAGTTCGTCATCGGGTACGGACTCGACTACTCGGGCCGCTACCGGAACCTGCCCTTTATAGGCGTCCTCAAGCCCGAGCTCTACGGCATCTAGCCACAGGGAGGCGAGAGCCCATGATCGTCCAGACCCCGACGCGCGATGCCGCCCGGGTCAGCGGGCCGGAAGCACCCGGCGAGTGGCTGGGGCAGGGCCGGAGGGTGCGGCGGACCTTCAGCCTAGACGACATCGCACTGGTGCCGGCGGCCTCGACCCTGGACCCCGAGGATGTGGACTGCTCCTGGAAAGTGGGCGACTACACCTTCCGGCTCCCTGTGGTGGCCTCTGCCATGGACAGCGTCGTGGACGTGCGCACCGCCGGCATTATCGCGGACCTGGGCGGCCTGGCCGTGCTCAACCTGGAAGGCCTGCAGACGCGGTACGCCGATCCCGCCGAACCGCTGGATGCGATCGCGGCGGCGGCGCCCGATGAGGTGGTCGGCCTGCTCCAACGGATCTACCGCGCGCCCATTGACGATGCGCTGGTGGCCGCGCGCATCCGCGCCATCAAGGAGGCAGGCCCGGTGTGCGCGGTCTCGATGACGCCTGCCGCTGCCGGACACCTGGCGCCGCTGGCTGAGGAGGCCGGCGCCGACCTGCTGCTGGTGCAGTCCACGGTGGTTACCGAGGAGCACCGGTCTTCACGCGGAAGGGCGGTGTCGCTGCGCTCGCTCACCGCCGGGACGCGGATACCGGTGATGGCGGGCAACTGTGTCGGGT
>JASEHJ010000319.1 GCA_030018905.1 bacterium
GGTTGTTGCTGGAGATCCCGGGCGAGGTTCGCCCGACCGAGGCGACGCCGGAGCAGTTGTTTGTCTCTGCCGAAGAGGTGCTCGGCAGGATTATTCGTGCGCTCGACGACAGCGATGATCTGGCCGCCGTCGTCTCGGATGGCGGGGTGACCGAAGAGGTTATTGCCTGTAGGTGCATTTGCCCCCTGGTCCCCGGAGGGTCGGGACCATGGGCGGAGAGCGTCGGGCACGACACCGCTTCAAGGAGTTGCTCCACAGCCTGGAGCAGGAGCTACGGTCTGAGTATGGCCTGTCGGTAATCGAGAGCCGCGCTCTTGTCCAGCGCGTCGCTGAGTTCATAGAGCAGGTTCATCTGGACGAGGGGGAGTTCCGCGGGCCGGGGCAGGTCCGTTTCGTGGCGGTGGCTGACGGACAGCCCGCGGGCCGGCCGCTGTCGCAGTGCGTGACTGTGCAGGTGTTGCTCAGCGTGCTGGGCCCCACCGATGCCACGCTGCTTGTGGAGCAGGGCAGCCGGGCGCTGCGGCAGGCGCGGCTGCACCGGATGGTCCATGAGGCGCGGCAACAGGGCGGGTTGCTGAGTTACGAAGACCTGGGCCTGCTCCTGGCGGTGGACGTGTCCACGGTGCGGCGGCTGGTGGCCTCGTGTCGCCGCGCGAAGCTGGAGGTGCCCACGCGCGGCCACGTGGCCGATATCGGGCCCGGGAGCACGCACAAGGCACGGGTCATCGAGCTGTGCTTCCGGGGCCTGCAGCCGGCGCAGATCGCCGCCTACACGGCACACGCGCTTTCGAGCGTGGAGCGCTATCTGGGCGACTTTTCCCGCGTGGCCGAGCTCGTAGCGCGGGACTACCCGAAACCGGCCATCGTGCGCATCACGGGGCTCTCGCCCCGCACCGTCCGTGACTATCAGGCGCTGCTTGATCGCTTCTCGGTGCCGGCGCATCGCCCCGTGCTCGAGATGCTCCGCCAGCGCTTTCACCCGATCAACGTTGACCCAGACAAGGAGGACACCTGATGGGAGCTCACCGCAAGACTAGCCGCGAGGCGACCTACGGGCCGCAGCGCCACCTCACGCTCAAGAACCGGCTCTTCGTGCTGCTGCGTGACGAGCTGGGCCTGGGCCGTCAGCCCAAGATCGCCCAGCTCCTGTGCGACGAGATCGTCTCGCTCGTCGACGAGTGCTTCGTGACCGAGGAGCAGCTTCGCCTCGGCCAAATGCTGGTGCTCGCCCCGGAGCAGGGCCAGGGAAACAGCTTCCGGCACGGGCTTGACCAACTCCGGCTGCGCCCGGTGCGCCTGACCCTGCTCGCGCCCGAGGACATCGAAACCCTGGCGGCCGGTGAAAACCATCGCGCGGTGCGGATGCGCCGCATCGCGCGCGTGGTGCACGAGGCCTTCGCGCAGGGCGCTTGCCTGACCACCAGCCAGATCGGCCTGCTGCTCGGCCTGTCTCCTGGGGTCGTGGCGGCCCAGGTCCGCGACTACCACGAAACGCACGAGGAGCTCTTGCCCCTGCGGGGCATCGTGGAGGACTGCTCCTCGGCCACCACGCACAAGGTCGAGATCGTGCGGTTGCACCTCGCGGGGCACACCACCAGCGAGATCGCCGAGAAGACCCACCACAACCCCAAGAGCGTG
>JASEHJ010000031.1 GCA_030018905.1 bacterium
CGCCCCAGCCCGCGGCGCCGGTGCGTCTCGCGCACGCCGACGAACCAATCAGGCCGGCCCGGACGCATCTCGACCGTGGCAACGCCGACGGCCAGGCCATCCCTGCACGCCACGTAGCCCTTACCGTCCTTGGCGCGCAGCGTCCGCTCGACCTCGTCAATACGGCCGCGGTCAGGCGTTACCTCGCGCACCAGCCGTCCGACCTCGCGCGCGTCGGCGGGCGTCCATCGGCGGACCTCGTAACCCTCAGGAGGGCCGGTACTGGGACGCTTCGGGCCTCGATACCGATAGACCAGCAGGGCGTTGGTGAAAGCCGCGTGCAGGCCCCGAATCAGGAGCAGGCCGAACGGGTTCGTATCGGCCGCGCGCAGGAGCATCGCGTTCTGGCCCGCGCGCTGGAACAGGGCCGTTAGGTGGGCGCTGATCCGGCCCAGGAGCGCCTCCTGCGTCCGGGCCGGGTACCCGGAGAACCCATCCAGCAGGATCTCCTCAACGAGCCACTGGCCACCGCTGCGGCCGACCACCAGCAGCCCGGAAGGGTCTCGGTTGACCTCGATCACGCTGATGTCCTTCTCCGACCGGGCCCACCACAGATCGTTGGGCTGCAGCGGACCGTCGCGGTCGAACGTGGCCGAGTAGCCGCCGGCGTATGCAGCATCCAGCACGCGCACGAGCGTGGTGCCGTCCTCGATCGTCGCCGGGCGGACGGCCAGGTGCACCGGCCGCCTACCGGTCTACGACCGGCGCGTCGGCCCAGAGCTTCTCGAGCCTGTAGAAGGCCCGGGCCTCGGGACCGAAGACATGGACTACAACGTCGCCGTGGTCTAGCAGGACCCACTGCCCGGCTTCGGCACCCTCGCGCACACCTCGGGCCTGGTGGCCCTTGAGGGCCTCGGCGATTGCGTCCACCACGGCACGAATCTGCACGCGACTAGTCGCGGTGCACAACACGAAATAGTCGGTCACGAGGGTCTGCTCGCGTAGGTCCAGGATAACCACGTCCTCGGCGTGCTTAGCCTCTGCCACCTCCGCGGCCAGCAGCGCCTTTGGCAGCGACTCCGGCGCGGACGCCTTGCCACGCTGACGGGGCCTAGCCACCTGATGGCCCCCGACGCGCTGAATCCTCTCGGTAGAGGCCGTGCTTGACGATGTAGGCCTCGACCGCCTCGGGCACCAGGTACTTGATAGGCCGGCCTGTCCGCACGCGGGCGCGGATCTCCGTGGACGAGATTGCCAGTGCGGGAATAGCCATCACGTGAACGTTCACAAGGGGCCTCCCCGTGCAGTTGTGACGCTTCAGCACATCGAGATCCAGGACAAACCCGGGCCGGGTGGCAGCGATGAACTCACACAGCCCGAGTAGATCGGGGGACCGCTCCCACTCCCCCCGCATGATCTGCATGATGGCGTCGGCACCGGTGATGTAGAACAGCTCCGCGCCGGCGATCTCCTCCGCCAGAAGGCGGAGCGTGTCAATCGTGTACGACGGACCGGAGCGGTCGATTTCCAGTCGCGACACGGTGATGTGAGGGTTGGAAACCGTGGCCAGAAAAGTCATCAGGTACCGATGTTCGGATGGAGTGACGTCGGCAGGGTCCTTGTGTGGAGGCTGCCCGCTGGGGATGAAGATAACGCCGTCAAGGTCGAACTGAACCCGAGCCTCCTCGGCTGTGACCAAGTGCCCGTGGTGAATCGGGTCAAAGGTCCCGCCCATGACGCCGACCCTGGTCACGCCTTCGCCTCGCGTCCGCCTTGGTTGCGGTCCGTGGCCCGCACGAAGGTTCACTTCTTGCCGCCCGCGGAGGTCTCCTCCCGGTCGATGCCTGGGCCCGTGGATCGGCCCGGACCCCGAGCCAACGCGCCGTAGGCCGCGTGGATCAGCGCCTCCAACCCCTCTCCCGTGGCGCCGGAGATCGGCAGAGCCTGCATCCCCAGCGCGGAAAACCGCGCCACCAGGTCCGCGGAGCGCGCCCTGGCTTCGGGCAGGTCCATTTTGTTGAGGGCAACGATCGAAGGGCGCTCAAGCAGGCTTGGATCGTACAGTCCGAGTTCCCTTCGGATGGCGCCGAAACCCTCGACCGGGTCTTCGGGGCTGCTGGCGTCCACCAGGTGGATCAGCACGCGCGTCCGGGCGGTGTGCCGCAGGAACGCGTGCCCCAATCCGACGCCCAAGTGGGCGCCTTCGATCAGCCCGGGCAGATCAGCCACCACGAAGCTCCCTCCACCCTTGATCTCAACCACGCCCAGAGTCGGCTCGGTAGTTGTGAAGGGGTAGTCGCCCACCTTGGGCCGCGCGGCCGAGATACGGCGGAGAAGTGTGGACTTGCCGGCGTTGGGCAGACCCACAAGGCCGACGTCGGCCAGGAGCCGCAGCTCCATCTCGATCTGCAGTTCCCCTCCGGGCTGCCCCGGATCGGCGCGCCGTGGCGCTCGGTGCGTGGCTGTGGCGAAGCGCGCGTTACCCCGTCCGCCCCGGCCGCCAATTGCGATCGTGGCGCGCTGGCCCACCTCGGCCAGATCGGCGATCACCTCACCCGTTGCGGCGTTGCGCACGATCGTGCCCACGGGCACGGACACCACCAGGTCCGCGCCGCGGCGGCCCGAACGCTTCGCGCCCTCCCCGTGGGCGCCGCGACGGGCGCGCAGGTGCCGGCGATAGCGGAAGTCCACGAGGGTCAGGAGTCCGGGATCGGTCACGAAGATCACGCTGCCGCCGTCCCCGCCATCCCCGCCATCCGGCCCGCCTTTGGGTATGAACTTCTCCCGGCGGAAGCTGAGGCAGCCGTTGCCCCCATCACCAGCTTTGACGTGGACCTTCGCCTGGTCAATGAACATGGGAAACCCTGCTCTGCCGGCCTCCGAAAGAGCCCGAGGAGAAGCGAACGGCCCGGGTCATGCAACCCGGGCCTGAGCCGCGCGCACCTGCTGGGTTAGACCGCAACCGCAACCGGGTAGACGCTGATCTGCCGGCTGTCCCGGCCGCGGCGCTCGAAGGCCACGACGCCGTCCACGAGCGAGAACAGCGTGAAGTCGCGGCCCTGGCCGACGTTTTTGCCGGCGAAGACCTTCGTGCCCTGCTGGCGGATCAGGACGCTGCCTGCGCTCACGGCCTGACCCGAGAAGCGCTTGACGCCCAGGCGCTTGCTATTCGAGTCGCGGCCGTTCCGGCTGCTGCCAACGCCTTTCTTGGATGCCATCTCCCTACCCCCTGGTTCTGCTTAGCCCGCCGGCGCGGCTATGCGCTCGATGCGCAGCTCAGTGTAATCCTGCCTGTGACCGGTCTTCCGGCGGTAGTGCGCCTTGGCCTTGTACTTCATCACGATGATCTTGCGCGCCCTGGCGTGCCGCACAACGCGTGCCTGCACCGAAGCGCCTTCAACCGTCGGCGTACCCACCCGCGTTTCGCCGCCACCGATTAGCAGCACCCGATCCAGGGTTACCTGGTCGCCGGGCGAGCCGGCGATGCGCTCGACGCGTACCAGATCGCCCTCGCGGACCGTGACCTGCTTGCCTCCAGAGTCAATAACCGCGTACACAATTCCACCTCCACCAGACCCGACGAATTCTACCACGGGGGCCGGAATGGGTCAATTCGCCCGCTGGCGCCTTCCCAGCAGCAACCCCAGCACCCGCGCGACGACTCCCCTTCGGCCGGCTTCCTGTGGCGACTCCTCGACCAGTGCCAGGGCCAGCTCGTGGTCTGGGTCCGGCTCCGCCAGCGAGAGAACCTCATCGGAGGCCCGGTCCATCCAGAACTGAACGCGCTTGCCCCCATCGGGAAGCGCCGCCTCCAGCTCCTTCAGGCTCTCGCCCTCGGCAACGTTCAGACGCTCCAGGTGCAGTCCTTCTCTGCCGCGGATGCGCACGCGCGTGCCGGAGGCCTCCTCAAGCGATCGCACCCAGCCCGCACCGTCCCGCAGCAGCGCCCCGGCCACCTGGGGATGCACCTCAATGAGCACCGCGGGTGCCTTGGCGCCTCGGATCAGCCTGCGTGCCTCGCGCCGCACGCGGACCGCCATCGTCTCCGGAGAGAGCACCCGGCCGCGGCCCTCGCAGTACGGGCACGGAGTCCGCATGATCTCATCCAGGTCCTGGTAGACGCGCTTGCGGGTGATCTCAACCAGACCCAGGCCGGTCAGGTCAATCACGTGGGCCTTGGACCGATCACGTTTCACTGCCTCCTCCAGCGCGTCGAGGACCCGCTGGCGGTGATCCGCCTTCTCCATGTCAATGAAGTCCACCAGGATGATGCCGCCTATGTCCCGCAGCGTAATCTGGCGCACGACCTCACCGACGGCCTCAAGGTTCGTGCGCAGTATGGTTGTGGTCAGGTCGGTCTTGCCGACATACTTGCCGGTGTTGACGTCAATGACGGTCAGCGCTTCGGTCCGGTCTATCACCACGTACCCGCCCGACTTGAGCCAGACCCGCCGGCGCAGCGCGCGGTCTATCTCACGCTCGATCCCTCGGCGCTCGAAGACCGGCTCTTCGTCGCGGTGGAGCACCAGCCGTGGCCGGAGCTGCGGGGCAAATGAGGAAAGCAGGTCCGCGATCCGACCGTACTCCTCCGGCGAGTCCACCACGAATCGCTCCACGTCCTCGGTGAAGAGGTCGCGCACAACGCGCCGGATCAGGCGCAGGTCCTGGTAGACGGGCGCCGGCGCCTTGCCGGAGCGCGCGCGCTCGAGCACCCGGTTCCACATTTGCAGCAGGAACACCACATCATCGGAGAGGACCTTCTCTTCAACTCCCTCGGCGGCGGTGCGTACGATGATGCCCACCTTCTCGGGCCGCACCCGTTCGGCTATCTGGCGCAGCCGCTTGCGCTCGGCCTCGTTGTTGATGCGCCGGCTCACCCCCACATAGTTGACGGTCGGCATCAACACCAGATAGTGGGCCGGCAGGGCCACGTAGGTTGTGACCCGCGCGCCTTTCGACCCCATCGGCTCCTTGGTGACCTGGACCAGAATCTCTTGGCCTGAGCGCAGTTGCTCGGCGATCGCGCCGCGGCCGAACGATTCCTCGACCTCCTCACCATCGAGCCGCTGCGACCGGATGTCGGCCACGTGGAGGAATGCGTTGCGCTCAAGGCCGATATCCACGAACGCTGCGTCCATCCCCGGCAGTACGTTCGTGACCCGGCCCTTGTAGATGTTGCCGGCCACCGGCTCAGACCGCTCAACGAATAGGTTGACGAGCGTACCGTCTTCCAAGACGGCCACGCGCGTCTCGCCTGCCTCGATGCTTGCGATGATCTCTCTTCCCATGATCCCCTCTCCCAGTTCCCCCAGACCGGCCTCCCCTGTCAGCCTCCCGGGCGCCGGCGCAGGTGGATGCTGAGCAGCATCCCCGTGCCGGCAAGAGTTGTGAGTATTGCCGTACCTCCGTGGCTCACCAGCGGCAAGGGAATGCCGGTTACGGGCATCAGCCCCACGGTCATTCCCACGTTGACCACAACGTGAAACGCGACCATCGCGGCGATGCCGGTAGCCACCAGCGCCCCCAGGCGGTCGCGCGCGCCCTCCGCTATGCGGAGCGCACGCCACAACCACACGAGGTACAGCCCGAGCAGCAGGGTGGCACCAGCCAAACCAAGCTCCTCCCCAATCACCGTGAACACGAAATCGGTGTGCTGTTCTGGTATGAACCGCAGCACGCTCTGTGTGCCGGAAAAGAGCCCCTTGCCCAAGATCTGCCCAGACCCGACGGCTATCTTGGACTGTATCAGCGCGTACCCGGTACCCAGCGGATCAGCACCTGGATCCAGGAACGCCGTCAGCCGGCGGCGCTGGTAGTCGTGGAGCAGCCTCCACAGGAACGGGGCGGTGACGGCGGCGGCGGCCGCGACCCCGGCCAGATCCTGCGCGCGTGCGCCGGCGACATAGAGCACGGCCGCCAACACAGCGAGAAGCACCAGAGCGGTGCCCAGGTCGGGCTGGCGGACGATCAACGCCGCCGGAATGGCGATGTGCAAAGCGAACGGGAAGAGCGCACGCAGGCGAGGTAGGGACTTCACGCCCTCCAGGTGTCGGGCCAGCGTGATCACAAGGGCCAGCTTGGCAACCTCGGACGGCTGGAACCCACCGAACGCACCGAGCGCGATCCACCTCTGCGCCCCCATGCGCGTGTCCCCGAGGACGAGCACCGAAGCCAGCAGCAGCAGGGTACCGGCGTAGACCACCTGCCAAGCGCCGGCGAGTTGGCGGTAGTCCTTGGCTGCAAAGGCAACCAGCGCCAGGGCGCCGAGCGACAGGTGCAGCGTGCGGGCACGCAGGAAGGACGCCGCGTCCGCAAATCCGTGCCGCGCCGAGATCAGCGCCACGACGCCGAAGGCTGCAAGCAGGACGGTGGCGCCTATCAGCACCCAATCCACCTCGCGGAGCCAGCGCGCCCTCACGGCCGCACCAGGCCTACCGGCTGCGGCGTCAGGAGCGGCCGGGCCGCCTCAAACAGCGCGCGTGCGATCGGCGCGGCAACCTCGCCACCCCGGCGACCGTGCTCGACGAAGACGACCACGACCAGCGCCGGGCCCTCAATCGGCGCGTAGCCCGCGAACCAGGCGTGCGGGATGCCCCTGGGGTTCTCGGCGCTGCCGGTCTTGCCGGCGATCGCGATGCCCGGGACCGCCGCGGCGGCGCCGGTCCCGCCCTCGACCACGGCCCGCATCCCCTCGCGCAGCGCGTGCAGAGCCGCCGGGGTCAATGTCAGGGGCGCGTCCTCGGTCTCCCGGCCAAACACCATCACCTCGGTTCCGTCCGGCGCCAGCACTCGGCGCGCCAGGCGCGGTCGAACCAGCTTCCCGCCGGTAGCCACCGCGCCCAACATGCGGGCGATCTGTACGGGTGTGGTCAGGACAAACCCCTGGCCGATGCTCATGTTGAGCGTGTCGCCGGGATACCAGGGCTCCTGCCAGACCCGCTGCTTCCACCCGGATGAGGGAACGAGACCGGCGGCCTCGCCCGGAAGGTCGATCCCGGTGACCCGGCCAAGTCCCAGGGCCCGGGCATAGCGTTCCAACCTGTCCTCTCCCAGCGCCCGGCCCAACTGCCAGAACATCACGTTGCACGATACCGCGGTGCCCTTGATAAAGTTGAGCGTACCGTGTGCCGCCAGGTCGCGGAAAATCCAACGACCTAGCTGGAGCGATCCCGTACACTCGAACCGGCTGTCGCGCCGCGCCACGCCTTCGCCGAGCGCGGCGAGCCCGGTGACTATCTTGAAGACCGATCCCGGCTCATAGGTGGACTCAACCGACCGGTTCATCAGTGGGAGCCTGCGGTCCGCGGTCAACCGGTGCCAGTTGGCCGGACTGATCCCTCCCGAGAACAGACCGGGGTCAAATGTGGGCGCGCTGGCCAGCGCCAGCACCTCGCCGCTCCGGGGGTCCATCACCACCACCGCGCCGGTGCGTCCGCGCAGGCCCCTTTCCGCAACCTCCTGTAGGGTTGCATTGAGGTTGAGTACCAGGGAGCGGCCGGGGCGGGGCGATTTGCGGCTCAGCACGCGCACCGGCCGCCCTGCAGCATCCACCTCGACACGCAGCCGGCCGTTCTCGCCCCGCAGGTGCGTGTCGTAGGTGCGCTCCACTCCTGACTTGCCGATCAGGTCGCCCCCCCGGTACTCCGGCCGGGTTCGGAGTTCCTCCTCGGTGATCTCGCCCAGGTAGCCGAGGGCATGGGTTCCCAGGTTCCCCAGGAGATACTCCCGCACCGGCTCTGCCTGCACGATCACTCCGGGGAAGTCGAGCCGGCGCTCCTCGACTGCCATCACAACGCTCTTCGGCACGTCTCGATGCAGGGCCACGGGCTCAAACGGTCGGGCGCGGCCGGCTTCCAGGCGGGCCAACAGTTCCTCTCGCTCGACCCCAAGGATGGGAGCGAGCCCTGTGGCAAGCCGCTGCGGGTCTGGCACTTCCATGGGCAGCACGCTCACCGTAAACGCCGGCCGGTTGGTCACCATCGGGTGCCCGCCCCTATCGTAGATGGCGCCGCGCGGCGCAGGAACCTTGTAGTCGCGCAGTCGGTTCTGCTCGGACAGCTCGAGGTAGCGGCCTCCGTCAATGGCCTGCAGAGACCAGAGGCGCCCCTCGATAAGCGCAAACACCAGGAGGATAATCAGGCCCAACCGGACCACGCGCGGGCTCCAGGGTGCGGTGTCCATGTTCATCGTATTGCCCTTCGGGCCACGATCCTAGCCGGATCACGCCTGCGCGAGACGGTCTCGGCCCACGCTACAACCGCGGCAACGGGCCGGGCGAAGAGCGCGTTGACGGCGGCGGCGGCAACAGCCTCCCGCAGCAGCAGGGGCCAGCCAACGGAGGTGAGACCGGTTGCAGCCACCACCAGGCCGCTAATAAGCGAGAGCCCCAACGTGGCGAGCACCGCGGCGGCGGCATACAGGTACCTCTGCCCCAGATCCACCATGGCTGCCAGCGCTCCAGCCGCGGTGCCGACCGCTAGGTAGGAAAGCGTGAAGATCCCAAGCGGGCTGCTGCCGGTCAAGTCCCGGAGGTATCCGGCCGCCGCACCAACCAGTGCCCCGGCCTCCACCCCCCGCCGCAGGCCGAAGGCAACGGCGATGAGAAGCAGCAGGTCGGGTGAGGCCCACCGAGGCAGCCGGGACAGCCAGGCGCCGTCAACAACCGCACCTGCTCCAAGCAGGACGGCGAACAGCGCGATCCTCATAAGCGTCACGGCCTAGGGGGGCTCCCAGTCAGAATCAGCACCTCTTCGATGTGAGCTAGGCTCGCGGCGGGACGGACGGTTGCTTCCTGATACAGGGCGCCCTGCTCGCGCACGAGCGCTGAGACCGTTCCCACCGGCAGGCCGCGGGGAAATACGCCAGCCTGGCCCGAGGTCAGCACGGCCTCCCCCAACACTATCTCACGCGCCCTGGACAGGTACTTCACGCGCAGCAGTGGTCCGCCCTGACCCTCCACCACGCCAGACTCGCGGGACTGCTGGAGCACCACACCCACTGAGCTGCGCGAGTCGGTTATCAGCAGCACCTGCGCCGTCGAGTGGGTAACGGCCAGGACGCGGCCGACCAAGCCTCCGGCACCTACCACGGTGTCGTTGCGCCGTACGCCGTCCCCGGCGCCGCGATCCACCAGGATCACCGCAAACCACTGCGAGCCGCCCCGTCCAATCACCCGCGCGCCGATCGCGCGGCCTGGGACCTGACGCCTGAACTCAAGGAGCCTCTCTAGCCGCTGCGTTGCCTGGGCCTGCTCGCGCAGCCGCACCGTCTCCTCGGAGAGCCGCTCAATGTCCTCGCGCAGGCGCGTGTTCTCGACGCGCAACCGCCCAATCTCGGAGTAGAGGCGCCAAAACCGTGTCCCGGCATCACCTACGCGCGAAAGCACGCCCTGGGCGGGCCCAAGCCACGCCAGCAGGAATGACCCCACGGGACCCAGCGCCCGGCGCTCGGGCAGGCGCACCTGAAACGTCAGCAGCACGAGCGCTGCCGCCGCCAGCACTGTCACGAGCACTATCCGCCGTCTCACCTGGGCGACGCTCAGTCCCCTGGTGCGTCCGCGCTCCTATCCGCGCTTGGACGCGACCAGCACCTTCTGTAGAGTCTCGATCTCTTCCAGAACCCTTCCGGCGCCCATGACCACGGCCGCCAGCGGGTCTTCGGTAAGCGAGACCGGCATGCCGGTCTCCTCCGCCAGCAGGCGGTCCATGCCGCGCAGCAGGGCGCCGCCGCCAACCAGGATGATCCCACGATCCACGATGTCGGCTGCCAGCTCCGGAGGTGTCCGCTCAAGCGTCTGCTTCACCGCGTCAACGATCGCCTGTACCGGCTCGGCTATCGCCTCGCGGATCTCCCCACTGGTCATGCGCACCGTGCGCGGCAGACCCGAGACCAGGTCGCGCCCGCGCACGTCCACGGCATTCTCCTCCCGAACGGGAAAGGCGGACCCTACTGCAATCTTGATCCCCTCCGCCGATCGCTCGCCGATGAGCAGGTTGTACGAGCGGCGGGCGTACTGGATGATCGCCTCGTCCAGTTCGTCGCCCGCGATGCGGATGGACCGGCTGGCTACGATACCGCCCAACGCGATGACCGCTACCTCGGTCGTGCCTCCGCCGATGTCCACCACCATGCTGCCGATTGGTTCTGAAACCGGCAGCCCCGCGCCGATCGCCGCGGCCATGGGCTCCTCGATGAGGTAGGCGTTTCGGGCACCCGCCTGCAGCGTTGCATCAACGACCGCCCGTTTCTCGACCTCGGTGCAGCCTGACGGGATGCCGACCACTACCCGCGGCCGGATCCACATCCGGCCGTTAGAAGCTCGGCGGAGGAAGTAGGAGAGCATCGCCGCGGTCGTGTCGAAGTCGGCAATCACGCCGTCGCGCAGCGGCCGCGTAGCCACGATGTCCCCAGGCGTGCGGCCGATCATCCGCTTGGCCTCCTCGCCCACGGCCAGGATCTGGCCGTCGTCGAGGCGCTTGGCGACCACCGAAGGCTCGCGCAGGACAATACCCACGCCGCGTGCGTAGACCAGGGTATTGGCCGTGCCCAGGTCCACCCCCATGTCGCGCCCAAACTGTGCCAGCAACCTGTCCAATATCATGTCAACCTCCCAGGCGCAGGCGTCAGCCCGCCAGCGCGCCGCGTTCCCGCAAACTCACAAAGCGCCCGTCACCGATGATAATGTGGTCGAGCACCTCAATGCCCACCACACGCCCGGCCTCCTGCAGACGGGCGGTAATGCGCAGGTCGTCCCCGCTGGGCTCCGGCGTGCCCGAGGGGTGGTTGTGCACCAGGATGACCGCGGCAGCGCTCCGCCTGATGGCCTCCTTGAACACCTCCCGCGGGTGGATGGGCGCGCTGTCCAGTCCTCCGACGGCCACACTGGTAACGTCCAGCACCTCGTGCCGGGTGTTGAGCAGCACAGCCCGGAAGTGCTCGCGGTCCAGGTGCCGCATCTGACCGGCCAGCAGCGCCGCCACATCACCCGGTGCCCTGACCAATGGCCGGCGCGCCGCCGGCGCGGCCTGTACCCGCCGTCCCAACTCGAACGCCGCGAGCACTGCCCCGGCCTTGGCCGGACCTATCCCACACTGCCGCAGCAGTTCGCCCGGCCCTGCCTGGCTGAGGGCTTGAAGCGAGCCGTAGGAGACTAGCAGCTCGCCTGCGACCTCGGCCGCGCCGGAGGTGCGGGTGCCGGTCCGCAGCAGTACCGCAAGCAGGTCCACGGAGGACAGCCCTGCAGCGCCGCTGCGCAGGAGGCGTTCCCTGGGTCGGTCTTCTGGAGGAAGCAGTTTGACGGACAGCCCGCCAGCCACCACCATCAACGCTCCGGTTCCGGCGCCACTTGGGGATACCCGCTCGCCCCCGCGCAGGAGGCGGCAGGCTGGACCGGAGCGGCTGGCAGAGTCAGGCCGGTCGCACGCCGATCGTATCAAGCATGCGTGCCAACCGTGCCAGCGGGAGACCCACCACCCCGAAGTAGTCCCCCTCCAGCTTCTCCACAAAGAGCGCCGCACGGCCCTGAATACCGTAGGCCCCCGCCTTATCCATCGGCTCGCCGGACGCAACATACCGGAGGACCTCCTCCGGGAGCAGCACCCGGAAATGCACCGCGGTGGTGGAATCATCGGCCAGCGTCACCCCACGGCGGCCGTGGGCGACGACGACACCGGTGGTCACATGGTGCATGCGACCCGAGAGGCGATGGAGCATCTCCACGGCCTCGTCCGCCGTCGTGGGCTTTCCCAGCACGATCCCATCCACCATCACCACCGTGTCGGCGGCGATGACCACCGCATCCGGCCGCGCGTCGCTGATGGGCCTAGCCTTCCCCCACGCAGCCCTGCGCGCGTGCGCCCGCACTTGTTCGAGGGTCCAACCCTGGCGGCCCACGCCGTAGGCAAGCACCCCCAGCGTCTCTTGCTCCGAGGTCGTCTCGGCGATCTCGAAAGACCACCCGACCTGACGGAGGAGCTCGACGCGCCGGGGAGAGGCGGAAGCCAGCACCAGCGGCGGCACCCCGTCCCCCAAAGGGGCCGAAACATTCACATCAGGGCAAGTATATCAGCCGGGATGGGGGGCTACAACAACCGATAGATCCACACCGCTATCACCACTCCAAGCAGCATAGCCAAGTTGAGCCGAATGATCCCGCCGGCCGTCAGGCTGATGATGCGCAGGTCAAGCGTGACCGGAGGGTCAACGCCGGCGCGGACCTCGCGCGCCAGGAAGCCGAGCACCGGGTAGCCGACCACCGCCTCGGCGATGACGCTACCCAGCAGGCCGCCAAACAGGATGATCACGAACAGGACCCACCAGGGATTCCGGGTGCGACGGGCCATCGCTCACCTCTACTCGACGTAGGCCTGGGCGCTCGAGGCCGGCCGCGGAGCAACTAATCGTGCCAGCCAGATGCTGATCTCGTAGAGCGCGTACGTCGGCACTGCCATGAGCATCTGGGAAACCACGTCGGTCCCAGGCGTCAGCACCGCGGAAAGCACGACGATGCCGACTATGGCGTACCGGCGGCCCGCCACCAGCGTGGCAGGCGACACTATGCCCAACCGGGCCAGGAAAACCACGACGATCGGCAGTTGGAAAATGAACCCGAACGCCAGCACGAACGCCATCAGGAATGAGAGCGCGGGCCCAACCGCCAGCATCGGCTGCAGCCTCTCGGTCTGGTACCCCAGCAGGACTCGGACGCCCACGGGCATGATCACGAAAAGCCCGAACGCCGCGCCCAGCGCGAAGAGCACCAGCGAGGGCGGCAGCAATCCCATCACCGCGCGCCGCTCGGTCCCGGTGAGCCCCACGGCTATGAACGCCCAGAGCTGGTAGAGGATCACCGGCAGGCCTATGAAGACACCCAGCAGGAGGGCGATCTTGATGCGGATGAACAGCGCCTCCGCCGGGGCGAAGAAGACGACGTGCGAAACTTGGAGTTGGCGGATGAGCAGATCGAGCACGCGGTCCACAAAGGCAAATCCAATCACCGCACCCACACCCAGCGCGGCAAACGCGATGAGGAGCCGCCGCCGCAGCTCCTCCAAGTGCTCGACGATCGTCATCGGTCGGTCGTGCATGTGATCTAGGCGTCCGGCTTCGACGGCTTCGTCTCGTTCACGTCGTCCTCTACGTCCCGGATCGCCTTGCGGAACTCCTTGATCGTCTTTCCGGCCGCCGCCCCCAGGCCGGCGAGCCGGCTGGCACCGAACAGAAGCAGCAGGATCAGAAGGATAACGAGCATCTCCAGGGGACCCACGTTGCCGATCACCGCTGGCGGTACGAATCCAGTCATCTTCTGTTACCTCCAGAACTCATTATAGACCCCGGGCCAGGCGTCCGCCACTGCACCGGGCCCGCAAGAGCCTTCCCACCGCAAGTCCGGCAGCCGCACCCAGCGCGGTTACCCAGGCAATGCCCGCGCGCTCCGGGATGACCGAACCGAGTCGGAGGGTGCGTGCCCCCTTGCGCAAACGACGCTGCACTTCGGCCAGGTCCCGGCCGATGCGGTCGTGAAGTTCCGCTAGCTCCGGCGGGAAAACAGGGTCTGCAGCCAATGGATCTCCTCAGCCACGCGCGCCGCCCAGGCAGCCCTCCGCCGCCGCAGCCGGACCTTGCCGAGCGACAGCAGGACGCCCATCGCGGTTACCATGACGCCCAGGACCACGAGGGCGGCCAGCCATCCAGGCAGCCAGATTGCGACCGTCATCACGAGCGCGGCAACAGCCACGCCTATGGCCATCACACCCAGCACTACCGCGATGCCCACCATGAGCGCGGCAAAGGCAAAGTCCCTTGCCAGAACGTGCAGGTGTTCTCGTGCGGCGCGTCCGTACACCCCGCCCAGGGCCGCCGCGTCGGCCAGCAGCCGGCGCAGCAGGTCGCCGGACGGCTCACCCGGAGTGGCGCGATCCTCATCCGTCATCGCGCCCCCATACTTCAGGAATGGTCGGGCTTTCTCCTCTGCCGGAAGACCCGGCAGAGGCTGCGTCGCGCGGTCAGGCGACGGGACCGGCCTCGTCTAGGATCGCTTCGGTCTGGCTCGTTCCGATAAGGTCCGCGCCCGCGCCGATCATGGCCGTCGCATCGGCCAGCGTGCGGATCCCTCCCGATGCCTTCACGCCCATGCCGGAGCCTACCGTGCGCCGCAGCAGCGCCACGTCGGCCACCGTTGCCCCTGCCCTGCCAAATCCCGTGGAGGTCTTCACATAGGACGCGCCGGAAGTTGCTGCCAGCCCGCATGCGTGGACCTTCGCGGCATCGGTCAGCAGCGCGGTCTCCAAGATCACCTTCACCGGACGGCCCTCGGACGCGGCCACGACCGATTGGATCTCCTCCTGCACAGCCTCCCATCGGCCCTCGCACAGGGCGCCGATGTTCACCACCATGTCCACCTCGTCGGCACCGTCGCGGACCGCGGCGGCGACCTCGAAAGCCTTCACCGCCGGCTTCGAGTTGCCGTGGGGGAACCCTATCACGCTCACCACGCGGACCCCGCTCCCCTCCAGCAACCTACTGGCCAAAGCGACGTGCACCGGTTTGACCACCACGGATCGAACCCCCCGGGCACGCGCCAGGGCGCAACCGGATTCCACATCGGCCTGACCTGCTTCGGGAGCCAGAACCGAGTGCTCGATGCGTCCGGCCAGCGTCCGGGCTGAGGGCGGCGCGCCCTGATCCTGCGGGATCATGCGGTGACCAGCCCCTTCCGGACGGCGTAGCGTACCAGATGTGCGCGGTCGTGTAGGTCAAGTTTCTCCATGATGTGCGTGCGGTGGGTTTCCACGGTCTTGACGCTAATGTGGAGCCGTTCCGCGATCTCCCGGTTGGTGAAGCCATCGGCGATCAGGCGTAGGACCTCGCGTTCCCGTTCCGTCAGGCCGTCGAACCGCCGACGTTCTTCGTCGCGGTTGTTGGGCGTCTCGTGATCCGAAACCGACCGCGGCGCGATCATCGGATGCAGGAATGTGTGGCCTCCGGCCACGGCGTGGACGGCATCCACCAGGTCGCGGGCGCTGGCCCGCTTCAGGACGTAACCTGATGCGCCTGCCTTTGCCAGCTCGAAGACGTAGTCCTCGTCCTCGTGCATGGTCAGGATAACTACCCCTACGTCCGGTAGGGCGGCCTTGATGCGCCGGGTCGCTTCCACCCCGTTCATCTTCGGCATGCTAACGTCCAGGCACACCACGTCGGGCTTGAGACTCTGGGCCAGCTCCACGGCCGCGACACCATCGCCCGCTTCACCCACGACCTCGATGTCAGGCTCGGCCTGGAGCAGGCGCCTGATGCCCTCCCGCACGATGGCATGGTCATCTGCGACAATGAGCCGGATGGTTCTGCCTCCCCCCGGTGCACGGTCCTGAACCTGCCTCACGGGCGGGAGCCCTCGCGCGCGCCACGCTCGAACGCCGCCGCGTTGCGCGCCACCACCTGGGGGTCCGCCACCATCCCGTCCAGGGCCGCGCGCACGCTCTCGGCAGCGAGGATCGGGTGAGCAGCGAGCGCGGCGCCAAGCAGCACAACGTTGGCCGACCGCACGGCGCCCAGTTCGGCGGCGATGGCCGTCGCCGGTACAGCGACGGCCTGCACGTCGGTGCGCTCGGGAGCCCGTCCCGTCAGGGTGCTGTCGCATACGATGAGGCCCCCGGGCCGAACGGCGTGCTCAAACCGGTCCAGCGAAGGTCGGTTCATTGCGATCACCACGGTAGGGTCGGAGACCACAGGCGAGCCGATGGGTTCGCTGCTGATCACGACCGTGCAGTACGCGGTGCCGCCTCGCTGCTCCGGCCCGTACGCGGGCAGCCAGGTGACCTCGCGCCCCTCGCTCAGAGCAGCCTGTGCTAGAACTTCGCCCAGGAACAGCACGCCCTGTCCCCCAAAGCCGGCTATCACTATCTCGTGAACGGCCATGCGGCTAATCCCCGCTCCTGGTAGTGTCCTTCAGGACACCCAGCGGGAAGGCGGGGATCATGTTGGCCTCGCACCACGCGACGGCCTCAACCGGCGGGAGCTTCCAGTTCACCGGGCAGGTCGAGAGCAGCTCGACTATGCCCAAACCCCTATCCTCAATCTGCGCCCTGAACGCCGCCTCCACGGCGCGTCGAGCCCGGTGGATGCGGGCCGGGCTCGTGACCGCTTCGCGTGCGGCATACGCCACGCCGTCAATACCGGCCAGGAGTTCGACCACCCGCAGCGCCCCACCCGCCTGGCGGACGTCCCTACCGTAGGGGGAGGTCGTGGTCTTCATTCCAGACAACGTGGTCGGCGCCATCTGCCCGCCGGTCATGCCGTAGATTGCGTTGTTCACGAAGATGACCGTGATGCGCTCGCCCCGCGCGGCGGCATGGAGGATCTCGGCGGTGCCTATCGAGGCCAGATCGCCGTCGCCCTGGTAGGTGAACACAACGCGGTCGGGCAGCACGCGCTTGATTCCCGTGGCAACCGCCGGAGCCCGGCCGTGTGGAGCCTGCTGGAAATCCACGTCCAGGTAATTGTAGATGAAGACCGAGCACCCAACCGACGCGACCCCGATCGTCCGCTCTCGGATGCCGAGACTGTCAATCGCCTCGGCCACCAGGCGGTGGATAGTGCCGTGCGTGCAGCCGGGACAGTAGTGCAGGGGCACGTCCACCAGCGAGCGAGGCCTGGAGGTAACCTCAACCATGTCCTTGATCATGCCCTGACCACCTCCCCAACCACGGCCGACCGAATCGCCTCCGCCACCTCCGCCGGAGAAGGCACTACCCCGCCGACGCGGCCGTGGAATCCGACCGGCGCCCTGCCCGATAGGGCGAGGCGAACGTCCTCCACCATCTGTCCCGCGCTGAGTTCCACGACCAGCCACCGGCGCGGCGACCTCTCGAACGCGGTGGTCGGAAACGGCCAAAGGGTAATCGGCCTAATCAAGCCCGCTGCGAGCCCCTGCGCACGCACGCGATCTACGGCCGATCGGACAACACGGGCCGCCGTGCCGTAGGCCACAACCAGCACCTCGGCATCGTCGGCGCGGTAGGCCTCCCATCGCTGCTCGCGCTCGCGGATCTCCTGGTAGGTCCTCATCAGGGAGAGGACGTGCCGCTCGAGGTCTTCCGGGGCCAAGTAGATAGATGAGATCACGCGAGGGCTTCCCACGGCGCCGGTCGTCGCCCAATCAGGAGGAGGCGGCGGCGCGATGGGTTCAGGCAGCGTCACCGGCTCCATCATCTGCCCGAGGATACCGTCGGCGGCTATCACCACGGGAAGCCGGTAGCGCTCGGACAGTTCGAACGCAACCGGCATGAGGTCAACGATCTCCTGGACCGTGGACGGCGCCAGCACAATGCCGTGGGTGTCACCGTGCCCAAGACCGCGGGTGACCTGAAAGTAATCTCCCTGGGAAGGCGCAATGTTGCCCAGCCCAGGACCACCGCGCATCACGTTGACCACAACTCCCGGCAACCGGGAGCCGATCATGTAGGAAAGGCCTTCTGTCATCAAGCTGAAGCCGGGACCGCTGGTGGAGGCCATGGCACGAACGCCGGCGCCCGAAGCGCCGTGAACCATGTTGATGGCCGCGATCTCGCTCTCGGCCTGGACGAAGACGCCGCCCGCCCTTGGCATGTGGCGGGCCATGTACTCCGGCACCTCGTTCTGCGGCGTGATCGGATACCCGAAGTACGCCCGGCAACCGGCGCGAATAGCCGCCTCGGCCAGCGCCTCGTTTCCCTTCATCAAGATGCGCTTCACGGATTGCCCTCCGGCTTCGGGGGGGCTTTCCGGGGCCGCAGCACGGTAATCGCCACCTCCGGGCAGACCAGCGCGCACGCCGTGCAGGAGGTGCACCGGGCCTGGTCGGTCACGTGTACGACAGCATACCCCAACCGATTGAGCGAGCCCAACTCCATGATCTCCGGCGGGCAGACGGCCACGCAGAGCCCGCAGCCCTTGCACCGCTCGGCCGCAATGAGCACCCGGTGCGGCGGGATCACCCCGATAGGAGCATCACGTTCCGAGCGCGCCGTCACGCGTGGTCCCCCCTCTCGTGCGCTTCCATAACGTCTGTTTCGAGAACGAGGCGGTGCAACACCTCCTGGGCGCGCCCCACATCGCTCTCATGAACCACGAGTCCGACGACCTCCGTACCCGAGACACGCAACGTGTGTACCGCGACGATGGGGATCCCGGCCCTCGTCAACCCTGACACGATCCTCGGGAGTTCAACGGAAATGCTGCCAACGGTAATGTGGAGTTTAACCTCGTGCGGGCCAGCTCCAAGCATCTCCGTAAAGGTCTCAAACAGATCGCTCTCGGTGATCACGCCAACCAGTCGGCCGCCTTCGACCACCGGCAGCCCCCCGATCTTGTGCAGACGCATGAGCGTTGCCGCCTGCTCGATCGTCGCGTCCGGATCAACCGTGATGGGCGCGGTAGCCATAAGGTGCCTGACGAGCACTCCCACCGACAGGTTAGGAGTGCGCTGGGGCCCTGCAACCGCCGGAGGGTGCACGCGGACCACATCGGTCCAGGTGATGATCCCAACAAGAACCTCGCCGTCAACAACTGGCAGGCGCCGAATGCGGTGCCGCCGCATCAGCCCCAGCGCCTCCCAAGCCGGGGCCTCCGGCCCAACCACCAGCGCCGGCGCCGTCATGCGGGTGCGCACGCGCATCGTCGTTCCTTCAGGTGACCTGCTCGCCTCGTTGAGCCAGGCGAAAGCGGTTGACGAGCGCCGCGGGCACGTCCCGCCCAATGCGCACCGCCAGGAAGTTCAGCGGCTCCAAGGCCACGTTGGGCTCGTTGGTCCACTCGCGCCGGAACCCAAACCGCGCAAAGAGAGCAAGCAGCCGGTCGGCGTAGATCCCAGCCTCGATGACGGTGTCCTCGATGTCCCAGCACCACACGTAGCCGGTGGCTACGTATATCCGCGACTCCACCTCCGGCCGCGCGAAAGCGCGGCGAAACAACGCCTGCGCGATCCCCGCTCCCCTGTGCCCGCGCGCTACCTCGATGCCGACCTCCAGCACCCTGGGATCACCCAGCCTGCCCCAGGGCTGGTCAATGCCGGCCGGCACGAGCAGCAGATAGCCGATGATGGAGTCACCATGGACTGCGGCGAAGGCTTCCCCGCCCGGAGCCCGGAGCGCCCTGCCCAGCGTCTCGCGGACAACCTGCGCGCGTCGGCGGCTATATGCGGAGAAAGCGCCGAGGCCTGAGGCGATTTCGTACTCCGCGAGCGCCGCGCCGCCTTCGAGCGCGAGGATCTCGGGGAATGCCCGTGCCTGTTCCGCGGCCACGGCCATTTGTGTTCTCACCAACACCAGCGTAGCCCGCTCGAGCAGAGCAGGCCATCGGATGGAAACAGTATTTCCCCCGGCCCTAACTTATGTCAACTCATGTCGCGCAGAACGCGCTCCACTACCGCCCGGGCCGCGGCCTCGACCGCCCCTGAAGGGGGCGCGCCTGCCAAGAACGACCGGCCCTCGATTCCGTAGACGATGAGCCTCGGCGGCAGCCGGTCCAGCGCCCTGGCGAGCTCGACCGCCTCCGCCACCCCAAACGCGTGGGTTGAGCAGCTGCGGAACCCGGCCGGGAGGGCCTGGCTGCGGGCATCGAAGCGGTGGATGCTTCCCACAGCTGCGCCGGAGAGGGCGGCGTCAATCAGGATCACGGTCCCTGCGCCCTCCCAAAGCGCCACAAGGGCTGTACCCTCACCATCGTGTTCGAGCACCTCAACGCGCCCCGGATCCGCGGGACTCGGGAGGTCAAGAAGGGCCTCCTTGATCAGACGGGCGGCGATCAGCCCGGCCGCATCGTCACCCCGTGACGCGTTGCCAACGCCTACAATCAGCGCGGTGGGGGCGCCGGCCCCTGCGGTGCTCCCCTCACTCCCGCTCAATGTTGAGCTTCAGGAAGTGCGTGGCGCATGAGATGCACGGATCGTAGCTGCGCACAAGCTGCTCGCAGCGCAGCGTAGCCTCCTCGATTGGCAGGTCCAGGACGCCGGGCACG
>JASEHJ010000320.1 GCA_030018905.1 bacterium
GCAGGCCGGCAAGGTCAACATGGACACGATGGCCTTCCTGATGGACTCTTTAAGGATTGTGGACGAGTCCAGCCGCCGCAAGGGATGATTTGCGTCTCGCCGCTCCGCGCCGGACGGGAAAAAAAGACGTAACCGTTCACGGCCCCGAGGGCAGTAGAGACGGGATAGGATGGCGGGCGAAGTGGGCGTTGAGGGCGGAGCAGAGGTAGTCGAAGAGGGAGCGGCCTTGTTGGGCACAGGTGGCGACGGTGGTCCAGATGCGTTCGCACCAGCGGCGCCCTCTTTCGCTACGCGTGCCCTGGGTGATGCGCCGGTCGATGACCAGGAAGCGCATGACCTGCTCGGCGAGGTTGTTGGTGGGCTCGATGCCCGGCGTGGTGACGAACCGGATATAGGCGTCCCCGTGCTTGCGGAACCGGTCGGCCAGGTTTTGAGCCTCGACCCGCTCAGGGGCGCGGCGGCCGACGCAAAGCACCAGCTCGGCGGCACGCTCCAGCTTGCGCTGGAAACGCTCCGGGGCCATTTGCTCCCGACGGTGGATCACGCGGAACATCTGCCGCAACGCCTTCAAGAGCCGCTCCCCGTAGCGGCGCGTGACCGGATCGGGCAGACTCAGCAGGAACTTCACGTCGCGAATCAGATGGGCCAGGCGGAACTGGACGAGGACGCCGTGGTCGCCAAGGTACTTCCGGCAGGCCGAGAAGTAGTCGCAGCCCATGACGCCCTTGAAATCGGCCCCCAGCACCTCCAGCAGCGCCTGCGAGCCGCGGGACGGGTCGATCTTGAAGAGGGTGAAGAGCGCTGCGCGGAAGGCCCAGGTCCAGAGGTTCCGCTTGTTTTCGGGGTGGCCGGTTTCGTCCACGTTCAGGCGCAGCTCGTTACGGACCGCCGCTTCCAGCTCGGCGTAGGGCTCCTCCAGCGCCGCACTGATCTTCTGCACGGTCTTGGCCAGAAACCCGGTCGAAACCTGGATCCTGCCGATGTCGCGCAGAAACTCCTGCACGGTGTGGCAGGAGCCGTGGCTCCGGCTCTTGAGCCAGCCGACCAGAGCGGTCGCCCTCGAGTCGAAGAACCCGGCGCGCTCCACCTCCGGCGGCAGCGGCGCGTAATGAATCTCCTTGCACGTCGGGCGCCAATAGGCCAGGCGGAGATACTCCGTGACCACAAAAGGCTGCTCTACCAGCCCCACCTGCTGGGAGACCTTCGGCGGCAGATTGGCACGCCGCATCCGCCCATGGCCCTTGGGACACGACCCCGGCCGGCGCTCGACCGTCCGGTCCACCCGATCCGCCGGCAACAGGGGATGCTCGTGCCGCGGATGCCCAGGCTGGCCGCCGATATGCCGTTTGCCGCCATCCGCTCGCGGCCGGGCCGGCGGCTTGACGATGTCGCTCGACGGCGGCTTCGACGAGTTCGACGAGTCCTTGCGGAACCGGGCCAACTCGGCCTCCAGGGCCGCAATCCGCCGGTCTTGCTCGGCTACACGATCAAGCAGCTGCTTGGCCAGTGCCACCAGCTCGTCCCGGGAAAGCTCTTGCAGAAGAACGTCCTTCATGTACAATACTATCGTCCGGCCCGCAGAGAAACCACAGTGGTTCCTCCGGGCCGTGAACGGTTACAAAAAATGGGAACCTGG
>JASEHJ010000321.1 GCA_030018905.1 bacterium
TTCTTGAAAATCATGGATGCGTTCCCCGGTTTTACCGGATGAACCACGTTTTCCCTGTGGGCGCGGTAGTCCGCAACTCCCCTGCCGTCGTTCCAGTGCCGGTCCACACCGTCCGGGTAGATCACCGCGAAGCCGTGGGTTTCCGAGAGGCGGTTGAATCCGCCGAGTGTGAGCTGCTCCATGTTCAGGCCGGTGCCGCCGCCGCCGTGTAGGGCAAGAATCAGGGGCATCGGGCCGGCTTTGCCGGCCGATGAGGGCAGGTGGATGCGGTAGGTGCGCTCGATCCCGCCGTGGTGAATCGCTCCGGTGCGGCTGACGGGCCCGCGGCTCTGCGCGTGCGCGACGCCGCCCGGACCCAGGCCCGGTAGGGCGACCTCCGCCAGTAGCAGCCCGGCGGCAAACAACACTGTCGCCGCCAGCAGCAGCGCTGCACCAAGCAGCGGGCTCGGCGCCGGTCCGCGCAACCTCATGATGCCCCTTGGACGTCCCGGCGCCTCTCTCCGTTTATGCCCGGAGCCCACTACCAGATCCCGGCAATTGTCTGTCCGCAGTCCGGGCAGCGGCCGCCCGACTCTTCCAGCCGGTTCTGCCGGATGTGAAACCCGCTGCGTTCGACCAGCACGGCCTGGCAGCCGGGGCAGCAGGTATGCTCGTACGATCCCACCTGTCCGGGCAGATTCCCCGCGTAGACGAACCGCAGGCCCTCGGCCCGGCCGATCCGCGCTGCCCGCAGCGACGCCGCAGCCGAGGTGCTGCTGTGGCCGGTCATCCTGTAGTCCCCGTGGAACGCGGTCACGTGCCAGGGGATGTCCGGCGAGACCGAGGCGATGAACCGGGCGGCGTCTGCCAGCTCGCCGTCTGAATCGTTCCAACCGGGAATCACTAGGGTGACGACCTCCATCCAGAATCCCATCACGTGGACCATCCGGATCGCCTCGAGCACCCGGTCGAGCACGCCGCCCAAGACGCGGTAGGTCCTCGCGTTCATGGACTTCAGGTCCACCTTGAAGCAGTCGCACCAGGGGCGCAGGTAGGACAGTACCTCGGGCGTGGCATAGCCGTTGCTCACGATGCCGGTGAGAAGCCCGGCACGCCGCGCCTTCTCGAAGACCGCGACCGCCCACTCGGACGTGATCAGCGGCTCGTTGTAGGAACTGGCCACCATCCGCGCCCCGCACCGGAGGCCGAAGGCCACGATCTCTTCGGACGAGATGTCCTCGGGCACAACTCCGGCGGCGGGATCGCGCAGCGCCTGCGAACTCACCCAGTTCTGGCAGCCTGGGCAGTGGAGACTGCAGCCCAGCATCCCGAATGTGAGCGTCGTGGATCCCGGCAGCACATGATAGAAAGGCTTCTTCTCGGTTGGGTCGCACTGCAGCCCGGCGACGTATCCCCAGGGGACACGGAGCGACCCGCCGTCATTGAACCGTGACCGGCAGATTCCGCGGCGTCCGGGGAAGATGACGCATCGGTGCCCGCATGCGACGCAGCGCACCTTGCCCTCCGCCAGGGCTTCGCAGAGCGAGCCCTCGGCTGTCCTGGCGTCGAGAAACGCGG
>JASEHJ010000322.1 GCA_030018905.1 bacterium
CTCCAGGGATAGGGCGGAGGATGCGGTCCGGGCCCTCCATCGCCGCTTCAACCTGACCTGCGTCCAGCCCTGGCGGGCTACCCGCTAGCGGCATTCCCGCTCCACCCTAGCTGGTGGAGTCGGTATGGGTCTCCGGCCTCGCCGGCGCCAGGCCGAGTGACGAGCCGGAAACGTTGGACCGCCCTTGGCAGAAAGCGGATCGCGAGGGAGCGCTGGGAAGCCTGGGAGGATGCACCATGAGCAAGGATGCCCTCAAGGTGGGGCTTCTGGGACTGGGAACGGTGGGCAGCGCGGTCGCCAGGCGGCTGGTTTCCGACTCCGGCCTCGAGGCAGCCGCCGGTAGACCCCTCATACTTCGAAGAGCCCTGGTTCGAGACCGCGAGCGGCAGCGCGCTTTCGCCCCTCCCCGGCTGGAGTTGACGGCGGACCCGGACCGGGTGGTGGGAGCGCCCGACATCGACGCAGTCGTCGAGCTCATGGGTGGCCTCGAGCCGGCCGCCACGTACATTCGACTCGCCCTGGACGCCGGCCAGGACGTGGTCACCGCCAACAAGGAAGTCATGGCCGCTTCGGGAGGTAATCTGTTGGACCTGGCAGCCAGGCGCGCCGTCAGCCTTAGCTTCGAGGCTTCCGTGGGTGGAGCTACTCCCCTTGTCACCCCCCTCAAGGAGTGCCTGGGGACGGCCCGGGTCTACGCCCTCGAAGGGATCGTCAATGCCACCACCAACTACATCCTCGACCGTCTGGGCGCCGGGCGATCGTGGGAGACCGCCCTGGCCGAGGCCCAGGCCGCCGGCTACGCCGAAGCGGATCCCTCCGCCGACGTTGAGGGTGAGGACGCCGCCCGCAAGCTGGCCATCCTGGCATCCATTGCCTTTCGTGGACAGCTGGGGCTATCCGCCATCCGTCGCCGGGGGATTGCCGGACTTGACCCGGTGGACATCGTCTTCGGGGCCAAGCACGGCTGGACCCTCAAGCTCCTGGTCTCGGCCCGTCTGATTCCTGGCGGAGTCGAAGCCAGCGTGGAACCGGTCTTCCTCCCCAACGATCATCCCCTGGCCGGGGTATCGGGAGTTGACAACTGCGTTCGGGCGTTTACCACGGTGGGGACATTCTGCTTCTCCGGCCCCGGTGCCGGCGGCGAAGCGACGGCCGTAGCCGTCCTGGGGGACCTGGTTCGCGTAGCCCGGGAGAGGGGTTCGCCGTACCGTAGCAGCCGCTGTACCTGCACCCAACCCCTCCGGCCGACCCCGCCATCCCCCGCCCGCTACTACCTGCGATGGTCGGGCAGCCTACCCGCTGCCGCGGCCCCGCCCCATGGGCTCCATGACGGGCAGCAGCTGGTAACTGGAACCATCGCGCCCACCGTCGTGGATCGGTACCTGGCCGATTTACCACCGGGGAAGGCCGTTGCCATCCGCCTGTACGATCAGCCCATGCCAGGGAGGGTCTAGCCCATGTTTGACATCGACAGGGCTGAAACCCGCATGGTTGAGCCATTCC
>JASEHJ010000323.1 GCA_030018905.1 bacterium
TGGCTGGCAGACTGCCGCGCAGGAAGCTGGGGCAGGTGTTCTGGCGGGGCCTCGATCCGGCCAGGCTGGTGCGGATGCTCCAGCAGCACAACCTTTTGCCCGCGATCATCTTCCTGCCGCGCCGGCGAGATTGCGACCAAGCTGCGCGCGCTTTTGGGGGTTTCCAGATGGACGGGCGTGACGGGCGGAAAGCCGCGTTCTCGAGGCTGGCGAGAACCTTACCGAGACTCTCCGAATACCCGATGGCACGATACTTGGTCAACGCCGGTGTCGCCCCCCATCACGCGGGCCACCTCACGGCTTGGAAGATAGCGGTGGAGCGGATGTTGGGGGAGGGGCTGGTGAAAGCCGTTTTCGCGACCACGACGCTGGCGTCGGGGCTCGATGTCCCGGCGCGGACGGTGGTGCTCCCGACCATGTGGGTTGGTGACCGCACCGGCGAACGTCCGCTCACCGCTCTGGAGTTTCACCAGATGACGGGACGGGCCGGGCGGAGGGGGATGGACAGAATCGGGTTCGTGCTCGTCGTGCCGCGCAGGCCGGGGGACTTCACGCAGGCGATGGAGCTGGCGGAGAGCGAGCCGGAGGAGCTCATGTCGGCCTTCCGCGTGCAGTACTACCAGGTGTTGAACCTGTTGGCCACCCGCGGCTTCGAAGAAGCTCTGACGATCGTGGACCGCAGCTTCGCTCTGTACCAGATGGCGCACCGAAGTCGCAGGCGGGAGAAGGCCGTGAGACAGAAGTTGGTCTACGAGTTCAGACGCCGCGCGGCGATCCTGTTGGAGCTGGGGTACTTGGACGAGAATCGGGCGTTGACCGAGACGGGCAAGTGGGGGGTGCTGATCAGGCACGAGCGCTCGCTGCTGATTACCGAGGCCGTCAGGCGCGGGATGATGGACGGGCTCCCCGCCAAGGTGCTGGCGGGATGGGCGGCAGCGCTCACGGCCGAACGCGCCCCCCGCTTTATGGTCGCGAGATTGGATTTGAGGCCCCTCGGGAGGCTGGCGTTCGAGCTGGACGCGAGGGAGAGGAAGCACGGAGTGGAGGGGTCGGATTTCGGTGAGGTGTTCGAGGGCGATCGGGGAAGCAAGGCGAACGCGGTCGCTGGCGCGGTGTTCAGGTGGGCCGAGGGAAACACAGACTGGGCGGACCTCGTGGCCGAATCGGGGGGCGAGGAAGGCGATCTCCAGCGGATCATCCTGCAAACGGCCGAGGTTCTGCGGCAGCTGGAAGACCTCCCGCTACCGATTTCCGAGCAGGCGAGGTCGGCCCGTCTCGCGATCCTGCGCAAGCCCGTCGGCGAACCCTAGTCCACAAATTTTGCACTCCATACTATGCTCGATACATAACCACCTCGCACAGGCGGGGCACCGATGAATGTGCCCATCGCACAACGCAGATACAGCTATGGAAAATGAAGCAAAGGGCGGAGAAACTCCTTAGACCGAGGTGCTACTAGCTTAGG
>JASEHJ010000324.1 GCA_030018905.1 bacterium
GCGCGGTGATCCACCTGAACGGCGTGCCCGCCCTGACCGCCACAGGAGGCCGTATCGTGCTCGACCGTCGGGACGGCTCGGTGCGCATCAAGGGCGGCCTGCGCATCACAACCGTGCGGGGCGAGACCCTGTCGGCGCCGGATGCGGCGTGGAATCCCGCAACGCAGGTGATCGAGCTGACTGGCGGTGTCACGGCGTCGGCAGCTCTCCTGCCCTCAGCCCTCCTGCCCACTGCCGGCCCGTCTTCCACCCCGCAGCCCCGCTCCGATGTCCCAGGACGCTTGCGGGCCGAGCGCGTCCGGTACGATGCGCGCGCTCAGGTTGTCGTGGCCTCGGGCAGCGTTGTGCTGACCCTGGGAGAGGTCGAAATCCAATCCGACGCACTGCGGCTGGAGCAGACCTCCCAGGTGGCCACCGCCGAGGGCCGGGTGAGCGTGCAGCGGCGGGATCAGCGGCTTACCGCAGCCGCCGTGCGCTACGAGCTGCGCACTGAGACCGCCGAGGCATCAGGCGGCGTGGTACTCGTCCAGAAAGACACGACGATAAGAGCACCGCAGATGCGCTTCGACCTAAGGGGGGAGGTCACGACCGCCTCCGGGGGCGTGGAGGCATCGCACGGCGGCACCACTATGACCGCCGCCTCGATGCGGCACGAGGCCAGGACCGGTGAGGTTGCGGCCGAGGGTGGCGTGACGCTGGCACAGCCCGGGAGCCGGGTGACCGGGGGCCGGATGCAGGCCAACCTGCTCACCATGCGCGCGGACGTGCGCGAGGATGCCACGCTGATCCGCCAGGACATCACCGCTACCGCCCCGCGCATCGTCTTCCGCTGGGACGTCAACGAGGCCGAGGCCGAGCGCGGAGTCGTCGTCCGCCAGCCCGGCCGGACGGCCTGGGCCGACCGGATGACCTACTCGGAGCCGGCCGACCGGGCGGTACTGACCGGTCGGGTCGTTGTCGAGCAGCCGAGCGGCGAAGGGCTGGTGAGACTCACCTGCAACCGGATGGTAGTGACGCTGCGGGACAAGAACATCACCGTCGAGGGCCAGGTGCGGGTGGTCCAGAAGGATCGGTGGGCGACCGGAGACCGGGGAACCTACACCGATACAACACGGATACTCGTGGTTACCGGGAACGTGCGCATGCAGGAAGCGGACGGCACCCGTCTGAAGGCTGATCGGGCGGTCATCTCTCTGGCCGACGAGACTTTCGAGGCAGAAGGGAACGTGGAGACCGAGTTCGTCATCCGTCCCAGCCCGACCAGGAGACCATGAGTCACGGCCGCATGCGCCACCTGCCGCCCCACCGGGCGTCCCACCAAGTTCGCCGTGCCCTGGTCCTGATCGTTCTTGCCCTGGCGGCGGGGGCGGCTTCC
>JASEHJ010000325.1 GCA_030018905.1 bacterium
GTCCCAGCGTGGCCATGAAGATGATGGAGGCCGCCAGCATCGCGATGCCGACAGGGAAGAACAAGAAGAACGAGAGCGGTGCGTATCCCGCCTGAACGAGGAGCCCGCTGACGATGAGGTTCGAGGCCTTGCCTATGAGCGTGAGGGAACCTCCCTGCCGGGCAGCGATCGCCAGCGGCATCAACAGCCGGGACGGGCTTATCCCTGTCTGACGGCAGACGGCGAGTGCTACCGGCAAGAGTATGGCCGTAGCGCCGACCAGGTTCATGAAACCCGACAGCACGCCGGCCATTGCCATCAGCGCCACGATGAGCGCCACCTCGCGGGATCCCACGGCGCGGAGGAGCAGGCGTGCGGAGCGCGTTGCCACCCCGGTGCGTTCCATGGCCGCGCTGACGATGAGGAGGCAGGCAATGGTGACCACGACCGGGTCGCCGAATCCGGCAAACGCCGCGGCAGGAGTAGCCACTCCGCTCAGGCCCAGGGCCAGCACGACCGCCATGGCGACGATCTCGGGCCGCACGCGCCCCCAGGCAAAAGCCGCCAGGGCTCCGGCGAGGATGCCGAGTACGATCCAGCCGTCGGGAGTCATCATCGCTGCGGATTGTTTCCGTTCGGGGCGGTGCGATGCCTGCTGTCAGCCGCGCAATTCCGACCCAGACCTGTTAGAAACGCCCATAGGTGGCGATGGTAGTAGTAGCAACAGTAGCAGGAGGAGGAGAGGGGTCTGTCGTACCGGTCGGGATACAGGCAAGTCATCCTGAACCGCACGACCGGACCCGTGCTGTGTAGGGAACAGAGGCGACAGACAGGGCGTTAGTATTCTCGGAGGGCAGACACATCATGGCGAAGCGAAGAAAGGAACTCAAGCTGACCGTGATCGTGGCAGAGTCTGCAGACGGCGGCTACGTAGGGTACGTGGAGGAATTACCGGGGTGCGCCACTCAAGGCGAGACCATGGAGGAACTCCAAGAGAACATGCGGGACCTGATTCCATCCTTCATCGAAGCACTCGTTATGGAATCCCGCGAGAAGCAGACCTGTCAGACCATGGGCAAAGTGGTACAGCGGAAGACCTACTCATTCTCAGACAGG
>JASEHJ010000326.1 GCA_030018905.1 bacterium
GTGGTATACGTCGCCGATCTGGAAGCGCCGAAGCAGGAGATTGCCCCCCTCCCGCTCCCAGGGAACCGAGCGTACTTCAGCCTGTCCCCGTTCCGTGCCGGTCAGCTTCGACACGGGCAGCCAGACACTGATACCGATGGGGTACTTGAGGGTGAACGTTCGCCCGTGCCGCGCTCCCGGATTGACCAGAGCGTGATAGGTGTGGGGATGGAAATGGAAGAGATCCCCATCGTGTGCTGCCAGCTCGCATGTCTTCCCGTCGGCGTAACGCCCGGCGAACCTCGCATCCACAGCGAGCGTGTATTCATCGACGGTGTGGGCATGCCACATCTGCTCGTAGGCCGGGGGTGTGAAGGCAACAACCACCGAGGGGCCATCATCGTTTCTTGCTCCTCGATGAAGGCCGAACCCCTTCCGCAGTTCCCTACGCCGGTCTCGGTTGAGCACGTGTCTGTCCGGCACCTCATCAGACCTGACGACATCCAGGGGGCCCCGAGCCTGCAGGACCGGATTCTCTCGCAGCACTGACTCGGCCAGCGCACGGACCGCCCTGACCTCTCCCAGCCACTGCTCGCCGTACGGGGCGTCGGCGAGATCCAGTTCCAGCCGCTGGCAGGCTTCGTTGATCCGGTTGGCGGCGGCAAGCCTTCTCCAGGACTCCTGCGCGACCACCTCCCCTGCCACAAGGGTATGCTGCTCCTCTATGAGCCGGTGCAGCACCGGGGTCTGCCGCAAGAGAAGCTCAAGCCGTGCTTCGGTTGACGCGGGCCCCCTTGCCACCAGCATGTTTGCTCCCCCTTCCGCCCCCGGTGAGGGCAATAAGGCCCGGAGAAGGTCTCCGGGCCTGTGCACACCCCGTTCCCCTCTCTCGACGCCTGCGGGGTTAGCTGACGGGCTCGGGCCGAGAGACTACCCTACTCGCGACAGCGCGAGATGCGCCCCCTGGACTGGATCCCCCGCTCCCCACACACGTGGGGATTCGG
>JASEHJ010000327.1 GCA_030018905.1 bacterium
GTCATCCGGTCGGCCCAGGCCGTCCGGCCGGGCTGGCGGACGACGACTCCGCCCTCTGCCTCGGCCTCGTTGACGTCCCAGCGGAAGACGATGCGCGGGGCGGTAACGGTGATGTCCTGGCGGATCAGCGTGGCATCCTCGCGCACGTCCGCGCGCATGGCAATCAGGTTGGCCTGCATCCGGCCCCCGGTCACCCGGCTCCCGGGCTGCGCCAGCGTCACGCCGCCCTCGGCCATGACCTCACCGGTCCTGGCCTCGTGGCGTAGCGAGGCGGCGGTCATAGTGGTGCCGCCGTGCGACGCCTCCACGCCCCCGGAGGCGGTCGTGATCTCCCCCCTAAGGTCGAAGCGCATCTGCGGTGCTCTTATCGTCGTGTCTTTCTGAACGAGTACCACGCCGCCTGACGCCTCGGCGGTCTCAGTGCGCAGCTCGTAGCGCACGGCGGGTGCGGTAAGCCGCTGGTCCCGCCGCTGCACGCTCACCCGGCCCTCGGCGACGGCAACCTGGGAGCTCTGCTCCAGCCGCAGTGCGTCGGCCCGGATCTCGACCTCTCCCAGCGTCAGCACAACGTTGCCCGAGGCTACTACAACCTGAGCGCGCGCATCGTAACGGACGCGCTCGGCCCGCAGCCGTCCCGGCACGTCGGAGCCGAGCTGCGGGCTGGAAGACGGACCGGCCGTGGGCAGGAGGGCAGTGGGTAGAAGGGCTGCCGACGCCGTCACACCGCCGGTCAGCTCGATCACCTGCGTTGAGGGATTCCACGCCGCGTCCGGCGCCGACAGGGTCTCGCCCCGCACGGTTGTGATGCGAAGGCCGCCCTTGATGCGCACCGAGCCGTCCTGACGGTTGAGCACAATACGGCCTCCTGTGGCGGTCAGGGCGGGCACGCCGTTCAGGTGGATCACCGCGC
>JASEHJ010000328.1 GCA_030018905.1 bacterium
TCCGCCATCTCCAGCATCTCGTCGTAGGAGATCCGCCGGATGAGCCTGGCCTCAGTGATCACCCGCGGGTCGGCCGTGTACACTCCTTCGACATCGGTATGGATCTCGCACCGGTCGGCCCGCAGGGCGGCGGCCACGGCGACCGCTGTGGTATCCGAGCCACCCCGGCCCAGCGTGGTTACGTCCCCGCCGGCCTCCCGGCCCTGGAAGCCGGCCACCACCACGACCCTACCGGCCCTGAGGTGGCTCATGATCTTCTCCCGGTCGATCCGGCGGATTCGTGCGCGGCGGTGGGCGCGATCGGTGATGATCCCAACCTGGGATCCGGTCAGGGAGATGGCTTCCACCCCATGGCGGCTGAGCGCCATGGACAGGAGGGCGACGGAAACCTGCTCGCCGGTGGCCAGGAGCATGTCCATCTCCCGCGGCGGTGGCTCCGGATTGATGGAGTTGGCCATGGCGATCAACTCGTCGGTGGCGCCCCCCATGGCCGACACCACCACCACCACGTCGTCACCGGTCCTGCGGGCTTCCGCTACCCGATCGGCCACATTCCTGATGCGCTCCGCATCGGCCACCGAACTGCCCCCGTACTTTTGGACCACCAGGGCGCGCACGGGACGGTCGGTCGAGGAGGCCTCGGCGCCGAACAGATCGGCCATGACCACCTGTGTGTCCGTCTTGACGCCGGCGCGGGAGAAGGCGGCCTGCATGGCATCGGCCACTTCCGCCTCCACGCGCTCGGGGACGAAGGCCAGCAGGGAGGGTCCGGCCCCGCTTAGGGCCACACCTGCCACGCCGGCCTCATGGGCCGCGGCAATGGCTTCCACCATGCCGGGGACGAGTTCTGCCCGGTAGTTCTGG
>JASEHJ010000329.1 GCA_030018905.1 bacterium
CCGGCCGACCTTCCCGGCCCGGTTCGGCTCCATCGAGGATGCCCGGGCCTTCTGCCGAGAGTTCTTCTGCTGGTACAACACCTGCCACCGCCACTCCGGCATCGCCTACATGACCCCGGAGGCCGTGCACTACGGCTGGGTCCAGGAGATCCAGGGGGTCCGGGCGGAGGCCCTGGCCGCCGCGTACGCCGCCCATCCCGAGCGGTTCGTGAAGGGAGCCCCCAGGCCGTGGCCGCTTCCCACGGCGGCCTGGATCAACCGACCGCAGATCCAAACGACCACGAAGGAGGTGAGGCGACCGGGGGAGCCTAATTCACAAAGGAACTTGTCTCAGAGGTGTTGACACGTTCCGTGAGATCTATCTGGTGAGTGAGGGAGAAGCCTTCGAGAAGTGTCGAGAGATTGCGCGTGTAGAAGGCCTACTGGTGGGGATCTCATCAGGTGCGCCCATGCGGCGATAGAGATTGCCAAGCGACCAGAGAACGCCGGGAAGGTGATAGTGTGCATCTTCGCGGATACGGGGCAGAGATACCTGAGTGTGGAAGGACTATTCGCGTAGCCGGCTAGGTCGCTGACGCCAGAGGAGATGGCCATGGTGCTCCAGGAGGTATCGAGTGCGTGCCGGGCAGCGGGCAATTGCCCGGGGAGCGGGGGGCGATACGCTGCGCGCAGGCGGGCAGAGTCACGTCGGGGGACCGGCTGGGCCGGCCCCGAGGAACGCTCCCTGCGCCGGCCAACGACTAGCCGATGTTTGACAAGATTTTGGGCTTTTTGAGCCGCTCGGATACCTTTGGG
>JASEHJ010000032.1 GCA_030018905.1 bacterium
TGGTCATCAACCTCAGCAAACCTGGCCTCGGTGGGCAGGTACTGGTCGTCAATCTCGGCAAACCGAGCTTCGGTCGGCAGCCACTGGTCATCAACCTCAGCAAACCTGGCCTCGGTGGGCAGGTACTGGTCGTCAATCTGCGAGAAGCGAGCTTCAGTCGGCAGCAAGTACGCGGATCCCAGCATGAGCGCAACTCCCGTTACCAGGGCAATCAGTGTCTTCTTCATTTTCGTTTCCTCCTTGAGTTTGTGGTTCAGAATCTCTTCTGATGCCATTACACCGCTTCCGCGCTATCCGTACATCGCACCAATGGCCCTCTGGCGGCTCCGACCTTAGGCGGACCGTCTCGGTCGGCCGGAAGACCCGGATCTGGGGCCGTTTCAGGAAGCCACGGCCGCCGCCTGCTCGTGCAAGGGACCGCCACGCTGCTGTGGTGCTGGCCAACGCAGTTCTGCTGGTCAACAGCCTCATGGTGTCCCTGGCGGTGGGCCTGCTGGGATGGACCCTGAGCCTGCGTTTTCTGCCGCCCATTGTCGTGGTCATCCCCTGGGTCATCATCGTGCGCGCGCTTCAATTCTGTGGCACCCACCAGGTCCTGATCCTCCTACTGACTGATCAGAGATCCCCATGGAGGTAGAGGAGGCCGTCCTGCTGGTCGCGGCAGCCCGCCCCCGGAAGGCCCTCTTGCCAGAAACCTAAGTTTCGCATAGCCTAAGGGCTGAGAAAGTTTGTTCCGGGGAGGGCCGGGGCATGCGGCACGCCGATCTCGTTCGGGTGCAGTCCAGCGGATGCCTGGCGCATGTCCGCGCGCTCCTCTCATCGTTGTATCCTGCTTTGCGGCGCGTGGGCGAGTACGTCCTCGAGCGCCCCGGTGAAGTGATCGCCCTCCCAATCCAGGAACTGGCCGAGCGGATCGGGGTCAGCGAGGCCACCATCGTCCGGTTCACCCAGGCGGTAGGCTATTCTGGGCTCCGGGCATTCAAGCTCGCCCTCGTGGGTGAGCGGGCCGCCCCGGCCGTGGACATCTTCCACGAAGAGGTCAGGCTCGAGGACGATCCCCTGACGGTCTCCCGCAAGGTGCTGCGCTCTGACATACAGGCGATCGCCGATACCCTAGCGATGCTTGAAACGCAGCAGCTCGAGCCGGCGCTCGACGCGCTCCACCGGGCGCAGCGCATCGAGGTGTACGGGGTCGGTTCCTCCGCTCCGATCGCCGTGGACGCCTACTACCGCCTGCTGAAGATCGGACTGCCCGTAGCCGTGGTGACGGACGCTCACATGATGGCAGTGTCGGCCGCCTCGCTGACCCCCCGCGACGTGGCGTTCATCGTGTCACATACAGGGCGGACCACGGAGACGCTCAACGCGGCGGCTAAAGCAGCGGAGGCCGGCGCGACGGTGATCAGCCTCTCCAGCCACAGACAGACCCCGCTGGACCAGTACGCGACGATCCGCCTGGTGACGGCCGACCGCGAGACGGCGTTCCGGACCGAGGCGATGGCATCACGCATCGCGCACCTGAGCCTGATTGACGCGCTCTGCGTGAACCTGGCCATCCGGGGCCTCGACAGCGCCACCGCGGCCATGGAACGCAGCAGCACCATCATCGAAGAGCGGCGGGTCCGTCCGCGATGATCGGCGAGCCCGGCCCGGCGCCCCCCATTCGCCCCGAGATCGCCCCCGAGATTGCCGTAGTGGTCAGCGACGTGGACGGGACGCTGCTCACCAGCAACCACACCCTCAGCACCGCGGTTCGGGAGACGGTTCGGGCCGTCGTCGGGCAGGGGAGGCGGTTTCTCCTCGCCAGCGCCCGGGCCCCGCGCGGCATCGTATTCCTGTACCGGGAACTAGGCATACCGGTTGAGCCGGTGGTCGCGCTGAACGGCGCCCTCGTGGTGGATGCCGACGGCCGGCCCCTGCTGCGCGCCGTCATGCCAGGGGACGCCGCCCTGGCCGTCCTGGCTATGGCCTCCACCTACGGGCTGACCCCCAACGCCCTGGTGGACGGCCGGTGGATGGTTACCTCGCGGGACGCCTGGGTCAGGGAGGAGGAACGTGCCGTCGGATACGCGGCCACAGAAGTGGACGACCTGCGGCCCATGGCCGGGGACGGTCTCGAGAAGATCCTGTTGATGGGTTCGGTAGACCGCATCGAACGCTGGGAGGCGCACCTCGCGTCGCGGGCGGATCTTCACGGCCGGATCCGGGCCACCCGCTCCAACCCCTGCTACGTGGAGGTGACGGAGCACGGGGTCAGCAAGTGCTCGGCCGTGCTGTTCTTGCTCAACCATTTGGGCATCGCGCCCTCAGCCATGATGGCGATCGGCGACGGCATGAACGACCGCGAGCTGCTCCAGGCCGCCGGCTTCGGAGTGGCAATGGGCCATGCCCCACCGGAAGTGAGGGCCGCTGCGGCCGCTATCACCGGATCCAACAATGAGGACGGCGTCGCGATCGCCATTAGGACCTGGTTGCTGGGGAAAGATATCGAGAACACAAAGGGGGGGTTGTGATGATAGGGCAGCACACCTGCTCGCTGAGGCGTCACCGAGTCGCGTTCCTGCTGGGCGTCGTGGCCCTCACGACGCTTGTAACTGCCGCGCTCCCGTCGCTCGCGTTTCAGCAAACGCCTGCCCGGGCCGTCCACATTCGGATAGCCGCCGTCGAGCCCAACATCAAGAACTACGATCCCCACAAGGGGTTCAGCGGCCTGGAGCACAGGGTGCTCTACGCTGTGTTCGATCAGCTTGTGCGCTTCGATCGCAGCGGCAACTTCGTGCCCGGCCTGGCTGAGAGCTGGGAGTGGCCCGATGCCAGGACCCTGATCCTCACCCTGCGTCGGGGCGTCAAGTTCCACGACGGCACGCCGTTCAATGCCGAGGCCGTCGTCTTCAACTTCCGGCGCATCATGAATCCGGAGGAGCAGAGCATTGTGCGGGGGGAGTGGGCGGGTGTCGAGTCGCTCGAGGTCGTCGGGGAGCACCGGGTGAAGATCACCCTCAGGGAGCCCTCCGCCGCCTTTCTGGCGTCGCTGACAGACCGCTCCGGAATGATGGTCTCGCCCACCGCCGTACGACAATTCGGGGAGGAGTTCGGCCACCGGCCGGTCGGCGCAGGGCCGTTCATTCTCCAAGCGTGGGTGCCTGGGTCCCATGCGACCCTGGTGCGCAATCCCGACTTCTGGGAGAAGGACTTCCCCAAGGCCGACAGGATCACCGTCTACCAGTTCAAAGCCGACGAGCCCGCCGTCCGGGGTCTCAAGGCCGGTGGTGCGGACTTCATGCAGGGCGTGCCCGCGAAGGATGTCGAGTGGGTCAAGGCGTCGCGCAACTTCGACTTCATTGATCGCCCCACCGTCTCCGCGCTGATCATGAGTTTCAACCTGACCCGGGCTCCCGCGGATGACCCGCACTTCCGGCGGGCGATCCAGGCCGCGATCGACCGTCGGGCCATCCTCACCGTGGTCTACGGCGGGATAGGGCAGACTGGCACAAGCCTGCTGCCGAAGGGGTTCTGGTCGGTGGATCCGGTGATGCTGGCGCCCGCGTATGATCCGGCAAGGGCTAGGCACCACCTGAGCCTGTCCAAGTACCGTGGAGAGAAGATCGGCATTGTCGTCTCTCCGGACGACCGCATCGTCAAGACGGCCCAGTTGGTGCAGCAGTTCCTGGGAGACGTCGGGATCCAGATGGAGATCACGCCGCTGCCGGGTCCTGAGCAGCTGGCCCGGTTCTTCAGCGGGCGGGAGTTCCACGGCCGCATCGGGGGCTGGTCCGGGCGTCCCGACCCCCACATCAACTACTTTGCCGTGATCGGGTGTGGTGGTTCGTTCAATGTGCCGCGGCCTCGCGGATTCTGCGACCCCAAGGTTGACGAGCTGCTGGCGCAGGGGAGTGCGACCCGCGACCGGGTACAGCGGCAGAAGGCCTACTATGCCCTGGACCTGCACCTGAGCGACCAGGCGATGGTGATCCCGCTTATCCACGAGAGCTGGGCGGTGGCCATACGCAAGAACCTGGGGGGCTTCACGCCTTACCTGTTTGGCAAGCCGATCTACAAGGAGTTGGGAGTGAAGTAGAGCGGGCGCGTCTTGTCAGCTAGAGGGGGGGTGGACGGTCATAGGAGCGTATCTCGCACGCCGCGTGATTGCCACCGCCCCCGTTCTACTCCTGGTCACGCTGGCGGCCTTCATGCTCGTGACGCTGCTCCCCGGCGACGCCGTCAGCGCGCTGCTGGCGTCGGCCGAGGGGCTGGACCCCCGGGTGGAGGAATCGCTGCGCCTTCAGTTCGGCCTCGACAGGCCCCTGCCGGTCCGTTACGTGCAGTGGCTCGGGCGCCTGTCGGTCGGCGACCTGGGCCGTTCGCTCCTGAGCAGGCAGCCCGTGCTCGACACCATCCTGGCTCGTCTGCCGGTTACCATTATCCTGACCGCGGGGGCGATCTTCCTGTCTCTGGCTATTGGTATTCCCCTGGGGCTCCTCGCCGGCATGCGGCCCAACAGCCTCGTGGATCGCTTTCTCTCGGCGTTCGCCGCGCTCGGCGTGGCCACGCCGAGCTTCTGGCTCGGCATCTTGCTGGGCTTCGTCTTTGCCCAATCCCTGGGATGGTTACCGTCGTTTGGGTACCGAGGCCCCGTCGAGAACGGGTTCTGGCTGATGGCCCAGCACATGTTGCTGCCCTGGCTCACCCTTTCCGCCGCGCGGATCGTCGAGGTCGTCAGGCAGGTGCGCTCGGGGACGGTGGAGATCATGACCCAGGACTTCATCCGCACGGCCAGGGCCAAGGGTCTGCCTGAGCGGATGGTTGTCTGGAAGCATGCCCTCAAGAACGTGCTCGTTCCGGTGATAACCGTCACCGGGCTGGCCGTCGGACACCTGCTGTCCGGAGCCGTGGTGGTGGAGGTCATCTTCCTGCTGCCCGGCATGGGCACCCTGGTGGTCGAGGCGGTGCTGCAGCGGGACTTCCCTGTGACCCAGGGCGTGGTGCTGACCGGAGCGGTAGCGACAATCGGCGCAAGCCTGATGGCCGACGCGCTCTATGGGCTGCTGGATCCGCGCATCCGCTATGACTGACGCGGTTCGCAGCGCCGCCGGCGAGCGCGCCACCATGCTGCGGAGGCGCTTCTTGCGCACCCGGACGGGCCCGTTCTTCGGCGGGCTCCTGCTGGTGTTGATCACGGTGACCATTCTGGCGCCGCTGCTCGCGCCGCACAGCCCGATACGACAGTACCTGGATCACACGCTGGAGCCGCCCAGCGTTAGGTTCCCACTGGGCACCGACGATCTGGGACGCGACCTCCTCAGCCGCCTGCTCCACGGCGGACGGATCACCCTCCTGGCCGCGTTTGTGTCGGTGGGCGCCGCCACAGCGATCGGGCTGCCCGTGGGAATGATCTCGGGCATGCTGGGCGGGCGCGGCGATATCTGGATCATGCACGGCGTCAATGCCTTGCTCTCCTTCCCCAGCGTGCTGCTCGCGTTCGCCATCTCGGCGCTCATCGGCCCCAGCCTGGCGGTGGTGGTGCTGGCTATCAGCATCGTGTTCGCACCCCGGATGGCCCGTTTCGCGAGGGGGCAGACGCTGGTCGTGCGGGAAACGCCGTTCGTGGAAGCGGCCAGGGCCACGGGCGCATCGCTCCGGCGCCTGATCTTCCGCCACGTCCTCCCCAACATCGCGGCTCCCATGCTGGTAGAGGCCTCCCTCGGCGTTGGGTACGCCGCTCTCATAGAGGCCAGCATCAGCTTCCTCGGCGCCGGCATCCAACCGCCCCGATCCAGTTGGGGCTTGATGATCAAGGAGGGCTTCGGCTACATGGACTCGGCCCCGTGGGTTGCCATTGCGCCGGGTGCGGCCATCCTGCTGCTGACCTTGTGCGTGAACGTGCTTGGCGACACGGTGCGAGATGTTTTCGATCCTAAGGTGAGGTTGTAGCGGGGAGGCGTGAAACGATGCATCTCTACGAGTGGGCGGGCAAAGATCTCTTGCGCGGGGCCGGCATAGCCGTTCCCAGGGGACGCCTCGTACATTCCCCGGAACAGGCTGCGGCCGCCTGCGGGGAGTTGGGCGGCACGGCGATCCTAAAGGCCCAGGTGCGCCAGGGCCGAAGGGGGAAGGCCGGGTTGATTCGCAAGGTCGAATCAGGCGAGGCCGCAGCCGTAGCCGCCGACTTGCTCGCGTCGAGTCTGGAGGGTGAGCCGGTACAGGCGCTGCTGGTTGAGGAACCCGTGGCGGCCAGCGGCGAGTGGTACGCAGCGATCACCATGGACGATCTGTCCGGCCGCCCAGTGGCCCTGGTCTCGCTGAAGGGGGGAACGGAAGTCGAAGCCGAAGCGGAGCTGCCCATCCGCATGGAGATCAACCCCCTCCGAGGGCTCTCGCGCCACGACGCTGCCACGTTGTGGCGGACGGCGGGCCTCCGCGGCATGTTACTTCGACCCGCGGCCGACGCGCTGGTCGGGCTCTACAAGGTGTTCGTCGAAAGCGACGCGGTACTGGTGGAAGTGAACCCGCTCTTCTCCAGAGGTGATGAACCGTCGATCGCAGGGGACGCCAAGGTCGTCATTGATGAGAGCAGCCTGTTCCGCCATCCGCAGTGGAGGGACGAACGACTGGCCGACCCAATGCTCCACCCTCTGGAGCGCAAGGCAGCTTCGCTGGGGGTCGTATACATTGAGCTCGATGGGGACATAGCCGTCCTGAGCGGCGGGGCAGGCGCCACCATGGCCCTTCTCGACGCCATCCAGCACCATGGCGGCCGACCCGCCAACTTCCTCGATGCGGCGGGCGGATCCGGCCCGGAAACGCTGAGGCATATGGTGGATCTGGTCCTGGAGAAGGTGGCTACCGACGAGCGGGTCAAGGCGGTCGTACTGAACGTCACCGTTGCCGGCACGCCGTTGGAGAGCTTCGTGAAGGGGGCCACCGTGGCGCTAAGCCAGAGGCCGTCGCGCGTGCCCATCTTCGGATGCGTGCGAGCGGCGGCGGCCGCGGTTCGGACCATGTCTCTGGCCGAGGGTGCGGCAATTCTTTCCGACCATGGTGTTCGGCTCTTTCCTGACCTCCGCCAGGCGGTGCTGGCGGCGGTCGCCTGCTCCAGGGGGGATCAGTAGAATGGCCATTCTGGTTTCGCGAGACACACGTCTGCTGGTGATGGGCATCTCGGGTCGGTACGCCCGCAACCAGGTGAGGGAGATGGTGGCGTACGGGAGCCGCGTGGTGGCCGGGGTGACCCTCGGACGCGGGGGGGAAACCGTGGACGAGGTGCCGGTGTACGATACGGTGAGGGAAGCCCTGCAGGAGCACGCCGTCGAGGGGGCGCTGCTCTACGTCCCGGCGCCGGCCGCCCGGGAGGCGGCTCTAGAGGTTCTGGAGGCGGGCATCCGGCTGGCCGTCATCGTTACCGAGGGCATGCCGGTGCAGGACGCAGCCTACGTTCGGGCCTTCGCGGAGGAGTGTGGCGCCTGGGTGGTCGGACCGAACACCGCCGGTCTCATCGCCCCGGGGCAGTGCCTGGCCGGTTCCATTGCGCCCAGCTACACCATGCCGGGACCCGTCGGTCTCCTCTCGCGCAGCGGGACCCTCTCGTTCGAGGTCGCCCGGTCGCTGACCGAGGCGGGCCTGGGCCAGTCCACGGTGGTGGCTATCGGTGGCGATGCGGTCATCGGGAAGAACCCCGCCGCCTATCTGAAGGCCTTTGAGGAAGATCCCGACACGGAGGCGGTGGTGCTGCTGGGAGAAGTCGGCGGGCAGAAGGAGCACGAGGCGGCTGCCACGATCGCGCGTATGACGAAGCCGGTGGTGGCGCTCATCGTGGGGCGATCGGTGCCTCCGGGGAAGACCATGGGCCACGCCGGAGCGCTGATCGCACGCGAGGACCAGGGCGCCGAAGCGAAGGAGAGAGTACTTAGGGACGCAGGTTGTCTGATCGCCGATACGCTCTGGGAGATCCCTCACCTTGTCAGTCAGGTCCTGGGACGATGATTGCAGGAGGCGACGCCATGACCTACCAGACAATCCTCTACGAGTTGAAGGATCATGTCGGCCTGATCACGCTGAATCAGCCGGAGCGGCGTAATCCCCTGGGCGACGCGGTGATTACCGAACTGCTCGACGCCTTCACGCGGGCGGAGCAGGATCCTGAAGTGAGGGTCCTGCTGCTCACCGGCGCAGGGGACGCGTTCTCCGCCGGGGGAGACCAGCGGGAGTTCGCCGCCCGCCTTGCACAGCCGGCGGCTCAGACGTACGCGGACGGCCGCAAAACCGGAGAGTTTCTGATCAGGGTGTGGAAGCTGACCAAACCGCTTGTGGGCGCCGTGAACGGCGGAGCCTACGGCGGCGGTGTCGGGATGGTTGCGGCATGCCACCTGGCCGTCGCGTCCGAGAAGGCCACGTTCGGGATTACCGAGATCCGGTTCGGCCTCTTCCCGATGACGATCCTGCCGGTGATACGCGCCGCGATCGGGGACCGCAGGACTCTGGACCTGGCGCTTACCGGCAGGGTGATTGACGCGGCGGAGGCGCTGACCATCGGACTGGTCAGCAGGGTGGTGCCGCACGAGCATCTCCATGCCGCCGCCAGGGAACTGGCTCAGGGAATCGCATCGCGCAGCCCCGTGGCCACACGCCTCGGGCTCATCGCTTTTCAGGAAAGCACGCACATGGATACTGAGACCGCGGTGCGTCATCTGCACACCCTGCGGGCGGTGCTGCTGCAGAGTGAGGACGCGCACGAAGGCGCCACCGCCTTTCTCGAGAAGCGGGAGCCCAACTGGAAAGGCCGCTGATCCAGCGCGGATCGGCGGCGCTGCGCATGACTTACCCCGCCTGAACTCCTCATCCAAGCTTCACACTCGCCTTACGCGCTCTTCATCCGCTGGCTGTACTCTTTCCCTCGAACAACACGCCCGCCGGGTCCGACGAGAGGCCCCGGAACGGGCAACGAGGAGGGAAGAGCGATGAGAACGGTCTTGACAGTTGCCGGGATCGTCCTGGCGCTGCTGGTCGTGTCGGTGGCCCCTGCCATGGCCGCTGGGCCAAGGTGGGGGACCGGTCCGGGTGCGGGCGCCGCATACGGGCCAGGTGCGGGGACCGGTCCGGGCGCAGGGCGAGGGCCTGGTGCCGGCATTGCAGCGACGATTCCAGCAGATGTCCACAAGGCCATCGAGGCGGCCACGCAAGCGGCCGCGGCCAGGGTCTTGAAGATGACCCCGGCCGATTTCAGCAAGGAGAGGGCCGCCGGCAAGACCTTGGCATATCTGTCAGGGGCCAAGAACGTGCCGTTGCAGACCGTGCAGACAGCCATGGTCAACGCCCGGAAATACGCGATCAACCAGGCGCTTGCCTCAGGCAAAATCACCAAAGCCCAGGCAGACGCGCTGCTGCAGGCTGGCCCCCGCTTCGGCGTGACCGGCCAGCCGGGCGCCCGACCCGCGATGGGCCCGCGCCCAGGGATGCAGCCAGGATTCGGCGCAAGGCCCGGCGGTCGGTGGACCGGCGCAGGTCAGCAGCGGCCCGGGGCAGGCCAGCGGCCAGGCCAGATGCGGGGTGGAAGGATGCATCGGTTCGGCCCGGGGCGCTAGTCCCGAGCTGCACCCCCCGGCGGGGCGGACCGCCTCTGCCCTGCCGGGGCATCCCCCACGTATGACGTACCATCACGATGAGGAGGAATGCCCGATGACACTCGCCAGACACCTTGGAAAGGCCGTCCGCCTCATAGCAGTCGCAATCCTGGTGGCTGTCGCGGCGGCCCCGGCGGCGGCCGCGGCGCTCGACGCCCAGACCAGGCAGGCGCTCAGTGAAGCAATCAATGACGAGTACCAGGCACGCGCGCTATACCAGGCCGTTATTGCCAAGGTCGGAGGGATACGGCCCTTCGTCAACATAGTGCAGGCCGAGATCCAGCACGCCGAGGAGCTGCGGGCGCTGTTTGTGGCCTACAAGCTGCCTGTGCCGGCCGACACCTACGCGGGCAAGGCACAGGCGCCCGCGACGATTCAGGAGGCATGCAAAGTTGCAGTCCAGGCAGAGACGAAGAACGTCGCCATGTACGGCCGGTTCCTGATGTTTGTGAAGGAGCCAGACATCGTTGCGGTCTTCACGCGATTGCGGGACGCCTCCGCCGACCGGCACCTGCCGGCGTTTCAGCGCTGTGCGCGGTGATCAAGCACCATGCCTTCCAGGGGGGAGACGCTCCCTCCTGGGCGGTGTCGGAAACACAACTCGAAACGGCGGAGGTGTGATCGTGAGCACGACTCGCGCAAGAGCCCGATGGCATCAGCGGCTGGGTGGGTTCGCCCTGGCCTTGGTTCTGGTCATGGGGGCTGCGGCAAGTGCGGTTGCGGCCGCCGCACCAATCAGTCCGCAGAGCCGACAGGCACTGATCGACGCCACGACATCCGAGTTCAAGGCGCTGGCGCTATACCAGGCCGTGGTCAAGAAGTTCGGCGACAACCGGCCGTTCGTGAGCTGGGTCCGCTCAGGCCCCGAGCGCATTGACGAAAACCTCAAACCCCTGTTTGCCAAGTACGGGATGCCCATGCCGGCTATGCCCGACACGGCCAAGGTAGCGGCGCCGGCATCGTTCAAGGACGCCTGCCGCATCGCGGGCCAGCTCGAGGACGAGCGGGTGGCGCTGTACGAGAAGTTCCTCAAGACCGTCAAGGAAGCCGACATTGTCGCTGCCTTCACCGTGATGCGTGATTCGGCCAAGCGCCGGCAGAACGGCGTGCGGGAGCACTGCGACTAACAGCCGCACGGGTGGCAGGCGGCCATCCTGATACGAGAGGAGCATGGAGATGGGAGTGCAGCTCGGAGCGATCAGGCGAAGACCCAAGGGCCTCGCCGCGTTGTGGAACGTTCAGAACTTCAGGTACCTGATTCAGGCCGGATTCCTGGCAACGGTTGTTGTGATGGCGGTCCGGCACGCGCTTCTGCCGGAGGGCGCCCTCACCTCCCCGCCGTCACCCGAGGCGTACTGTCCTTTCGGCGGGATCGAAACGCTCTACCAGTGGATCACGACCGGTAAGTACATCCATCACGCAACCTCGTCCAGCCTGATTGTGCTGGGCGGGGTGCTGCTCGGGTCGCTTGCCCTCAAATCGTCCTTCTGCGGATGGATCTGTCCCTTCGGGACGCTGCAGGAGGCGCTGACCGGCATCACGCGGTTCTTCGAGCGCCGGTTTCGGCCGGTGGCCAGGTTTGCAAAGACCCTCAAGGCACGCACCAGGAGTCTGGAGGTGGTAGACCGTTACCTGCGGTGGGGCAAGTACCTTATGCTCGCCTACTTCCTCTACGGCACGATCTTGGCCGCCCGCATGGTGTTTCGGCCTTACGATCCGTACATCACGGCGCTGAACATCACCGAGGCGACGCTCGGCCCCGGCCTGATCATCCTGATCGCGACCGTCGTGCTTTCATTCTTCACCGAACGGCCCTGGTGCAAGTACCTGTGCCCGCTCTCTCCGATCGTGGGCCTGGTCGGCAAACTGGCGCCGACAAAGATCGAGCGCACCAGCACCTACTGCAAGGATTGCGCCATCTGTAGTGTCGCGTGCCCGATGAACCTGCCCGTCGCCACGGCGAGCCGGATCACGGCCGTAGACTGCAACGACTGCCTGAAGTGCGTGGCAGTCTGCCCGCGCGCCGGCGCGCTGGACCTCGTACTGCGCTGGCCGTGGTCGAAGCCGGCGGTCGCAGCGAAATGACGAAGAAGGGAGCGTGAGGACAATGCGTCTGAACCCGTACGTCTACGGAATCATGGCGGTGGTACTGTTCCTGGGGGTGGTCTACGGCGCCAAGGCTGCCGGTGTGTGGAACACCAGCCACAGGGTCACCGAGTCGGGTGAGCTGATCACAATAGACGTGAAGGATGTTGACACGGTCAAGGGGTGGATGACCTTCGAGGACGTCTCGAAGGCGTTTGGCATCCCGGCCGGCGAGATCTTCGCCGCTATGAAGCTGCCCCCGGACACGCCTCCGGCGAAGAGACTCAAGGACGTCATGCACGCCAACAAGATGGAGGTTGACGACCTGCGTGACTGGCTAAAGAAGCGGGCGGCCGGCGCGAAGTAGCGCAGGGCTGCACCGCAAGGCGGAATGCTCCACGCAAGAGGGCGGGGGAGCCGCGGCATTGCGGTTCCCCCGCCCTGTGCGATGGCCAGGCTGGGGCTTCCTCGGGTTGACGAAGTTGTTATATTTCGTCATGATTGCCTTGGTCAACCAAAGAGGCGCGTCGTGGCCACTCTGACAGCACAGGATCTTGTCACGCAGTTGAAAGACGGTGCTGGCCTGCCGACTGATAGGGCAGTTGCGGTCGTCAAGATCCTGACACAGATCCTTGAGAGCTCCGGGACCGTGAGGCTACCGGAGAAGAAGGCCGTCTTGCTCGTCGTGATGCCCGATCTGGAGGATAAGGCCGCCACGGCCCTCCGCGAGATCGCTGCGGCCACGCCTTCCCCGCACACGCTCGCGGCCTTCAGCCGGGCCCTCAAGCATGCCAAAGAGCCTCTTGCAGCCGCCGTCCTGACCCGATTCGCTAGCGCGATCGCTAAGGTCCTCGAAACACTTCCCGCCGAGGCCCTCTCGGATGCCGCCGCGGCACCCACAGACCTCGGTGCAGTCCTCACAGCCCTGGAGGCTTCGGAGTCGCTCGCGGCCGACCAGGAGAGCGAGGTCCTGGAGGCCGCTCGGATCCGAGGCCTGGAGGCTCGCCGCCAACTCCTTCATGCGGAGGGAGGCGCCTGGGCAGTACAGCAGGCAGGCCGGTACCTGGGTATCACCCGGCAGGCAGTGGACAAGCGGCGCCGGGCAGGCCGCCTCCTCGCAGTCTCGGCGGGGCGCCGCGGCTACCTGTACCCGATCTGGCAGTTCACGCAGGAGGGCGTGCTGCCCGGCCTGGAGGCGGTCCTGGACGCCCTGCGAGGGCATGATCCCTGGACGGCGATCATCTTCATCCTGAGTCCCAACAGCCAACTCGGCGGCAGAACACCGCTGCAGACGCTGCGCCAGGGGCGCGTGACCGAGGTCATTGAGGCAGCATGCGCTGCGCTTCGGCAGGACCGGCCGCTGGCGCTTTGACGACCCCGAGCGCGAGTACGGCGTCCTGTACACGGCACAGACCCCTGCGGGCGCTCTCGCTGAGACGCTCCTGCCCGAGCCAGGGGCGCTCACGGTGACGGCCGTTGTCCCTGTCGGCACGGTGCCCGTGTCAGGGGCCGCGCTCGACCGCCATGCGCTGTCAGAAATCACCTTCGCGCGCCGCGGCCCAGCGCTGGGGACGCGCCTTGTTCACGCACCCGGCACAGCCGGATGCCATCTTGTATAGCTGCCGCCGGGATCCCAGCGAGATCGCGCGTGCCCTTCATGAACGCGCCCGGGACGTCATCCGCGGGCAGCCCCTCGGCACCCTGCACGATCCGACGAACCGCGAGATCTTCCGGGGCCTGATCCAGAAGTACCGACTTGCCATCCCCCCGACCTGACGCCATGACAGCGCAGGGAGCCGGGGCCAGAAGATATCCAGGTTCAGCTTGTCGCGCCTGGCGAGTTCCGCGAGGCGGATCAGTTCCTCCGGCCGGGATCGGCTTAGGATCAATCCGGAATCAGCAGCCGGTGCAGCTCGTCCAGATCCTGCACGTGCAGGTCCGGATGGACGCCCGGCTGTGGGCCGCCGACGCCTGCCCCGACGAGCACCGTGCGCAGGCCGACGCGCGCCCCTCCGGCCACGTCGGAATCGAGAGAGTCGCCCACCATCATGGTCTCCGAGGCGTGGATTCCGAAGTGCCGGATGGCTTCCGTGAAGAAGAACGCCGACGGCTTCCCCACGACCTCAGGCTCTGTTCCCGATGCGGCCGTGAGCGCCGCGACAATGGCTCCCACGCCGGGCACGGAGACGCCGTTCGCCGAAGGCACCCGGCGGTCGAGATTCAAAGCCAGGAGCGCCGCGCCTTGATCGAGCGCCCGGACCGCCGCCGCCAGGTCGCCGTAGGTCATGCGTGGGTCGCGCCCAACAATCACAACGCGTGCCGCCATGGGATCTGTGACCACAGGCACGTTCGCTTGTTTGAGCACCGTACGGACGGCGTCGGTGCCGAGAACCAGCACCGGCGGCCGGTCGCGGAGGCGCGGATGCCTGGGAAGGACGCTGAGCGGCCCCATGACCGCCTCCGGGTTGGTCTGGATCCCGGCCTCGTTCAGTCTGACGGACAGGGCAGACGCCGTCGCGCCGGAGACGTTCGTGAGGAAGAACACGCCGCGGCCCGCCGTCCGCAGCGCGGAGATGAGCGCGGACGCTCCTGGAGCCGGCAACCCGCCGTACCAGATGCATCCGTCGAGGTCAAACATGAACTGCCGGACCCCGTCGAGTGCGACGGTGTTCACCGAGTCACCTTCTCGCCGGTGCCCGCATCGAAGAAGTGGAGATGCTCGCCGACAAACGAGATGTGCACTTCCTGGTCCGAGCTCACCCGGACGCGCCGCTCGGTCCGCACGGTCAACTGAACGTCGCCGGAACGTACCTGCAGGAACTGATCTGGCCCCGCCGAGAGGTCGGCGTACACGCGGAAGGGCACCGCGCCTGGCATCGCGTTCTCAAAGACCCGGCAGTCCTCGGGCCGGACGGCGAGCAGGTAGCGCCCCGGCCGCAGCGCCGGGCCGTCCGCGGTAAGGGCAAAGGCGCCCGGCATGGTCACGGTCCCCTGCTGGGTCACCTCCACGTCGAGGAAGTTCATCACGGGGTTGGCGGTGAACTCGGCGACGAACCGCGTCGCCGGCGAGCGGTACACGACATCGGGCTCGTCGTACTGCAGGACGCGGCCGTGGTCCATGACGGCGATCTTCGTGGATAGCGTGAGCGCCTCGATCTGGTCGTGCGTTACGTAGACGACGGTCATGCCCAGGTCGTGGTGCAGGCGTTTGAGCTCGGCGCGCATCTCAAGCCGGAGCTTGGCGTCGAGGTTAGAGAGCGGCTCGTCGAGCAGCAGGACGGCCGGTTCCACGGCGATCATGCGGGCGATGGCCACGCGCTGCTGCTGCCCGCCCGACAGCTCGGAGGGGTAGCGCCCCTCCATCCCGTGGAGGCGGACACGCTCAAGGGCCTCTCGGACGCGCCGCGCGAGGTCGCTCCCGCGCACGCCGCGACGGGCGAGGCCCAGCGCGATGTTCTGGAACACCGTCATGTGGGGCCACAGCGCGTAAGACTGGAAGACGAGCCCCAGGCTTCGCCGGCCGGGTGGCACGTTGATCATCTCGGCGGACGAGAACACAGGGCGATCGTCCATCCGGATCTCGCCCGCGTTGGCTTCCTCGAGCCCGGCGATCATGCGCAGCATGGTTGTCTTGCCACAACCCGATGGGCCCAGGAGGGTGGTGAAACCTCCGGAATCAAACTCCAGCGTCACGTCGTCAACCGCGGTGACGGATCCCCAGCGCTTGGTCAGGTTTCGAACCTCGATCCTCATGACACGCTCCTAACCCTTCCGCCGGACAGCCGGTTCAGCAGGTTTACGAGCCCCGTCACCACGAGGATGACCACGACCAGCATGACCGTGAAGGCGTCGGCAAGCTGCCGGAAGCCGACCTCGGTGTACCAGAAGGCCTGGGTTGCCATCAGGCGGATCCGGGGCGTGACCAGCATGATGTAGAGGGAAAGTTCCCGCATGGTGGTTATGAATACGATCAGAGTACCCGCCAGGAATGCCGGCCGGGTGAGCGGGAACAAGATCCGCGCGAACCGCATGTGCCAGGGTATGCAGAGGACACTGGCCGCCTCTTCAAGTTCCTTGGAAACCTGCATCTGCGCGCTGATCCCGGCGCGGGCGGCGTACGGGAGCTGCTTCCCCACGGTGACGAGCAGCAGTAGCGCGAACGTCCCATAGAGCGCGGGCGCCAGAAGGCCGCCCCGTGCGAACAGCGAGAGGTAGATGGCCCCGAATGCGATTGAAGGAATCAACATCGGCACGAACGATACCTGCTCGATGAGACGCACAACGAGACTGCCGCGCACCCTTGCCACGAGATAGCCGATCAGCAGGCCGAGGATACCGCAGACCGCCCCGCCGAGCAGTCCCAGCCGGATGCTGTTCCACATTGCGGTCAGATTCAGTGGGTTGCGCAGCACGCCGGGCTCGCCATCGTTGATCCCAGGTGTGCCCGCGCCGATCCAGTGTCGCAGCGACAGGTTGCCCAGGCTGTAGTCGCCCTGGTGCGCCATCAGGCTCGACCAGACCAGCAGCAGGAGCGGGAAGAGGGCCACGGCGACCAGGAACAACAGCACGGCCGCCCCGGCGGCGACGCGCCACCGACCCAAAGCGACGATGCGGGAACGTCCGCCCTTGCCCGAGACCAGTTCGAACGACTTGCGGGTGCCAAGAACCTTGAAGTTGATGTAGAGGCCGACCGCTGCGATGGCCATGAGCGCGAGCGCCACGACATAGGCCTGGCTTGCGCGCCCTGTCAGGTTCAGCGAATAGATCTGTGTGGCGACCACATAGTAGCGGGCCGGCAGGCCGAGGATCGCGGGCGTCCCAAACGTCCCGATGCTGCGGGCGAAGGCCAGCAGGAGCACCGAGAGGATCGCCGGCATGATGATGGGGAACGTGATCCTGGTTAGGGTTTGCCAGCTGCTCAGGCCCAGCACGTCCGCCGATTCCTCAAGCTCGGTGTTGAGGTTCTTCAGGGCGCCCGACAGGAACAGGTACCCAAAGGGGAAGTAGTGGATGCCCAAAGCGATGATAATGGGCACGCCGCCGTACACCAGCCACTCCGGCGCCTGCCAGCCAAGCGCGTACTCCAGAAATCCCCTGGGCGCCCCCACGCCCTGGTTCCGGAAGAGCGTCAGCCACGCCAGCGCGATGGTCCATGAGGGCAGGACGTAGGGCAGCACGGCCAGCGTGGCGATGGATCCCTTGAACGCAACGTCTGTACGGACCACCAGCCAGGCGAGTGCCCCGCCGACCACTGTTACGATCACCATGACCCCCAGGGCCACGGTCAACGTCCTCGCCATGGGCAGCACAATCAGATTACGGGTGAGCTCGCTGTTCAGCACGCGCTGCCAGTGGAAGAGCGTGAAGCGCCCCACCTCGATGTCGGGGCCGGCGAACCGGGTGTCTCCGCTCTGCCAGGTCAGTGAGGTCGTCACGACCGCGAAGAGCGGCGCGACAACCAGGTAGGCCAGGACGACGAGCAGGAGGGCCGCGAGCAAGGACTGCGGAGACACAAACCGTCGCCCAGCCCACCGCGCGGCCCTCACCGCTGCAAGGGCTACCGGACGTTCGCGATCCACCAGTCCTGAACCTCGGTCTGGACTCTCCAGATCGCCTCGGGATCCATGATCTTGAAGTTGATCTTCTCGTACGGGATCCAGTGGGGATCGTCCGACGGGCGCACGTCAATACGCGCCGGCCAGTTGCCTGGCACCAGGAACGGCGCCATTCCCTGGCCGCCTTTCGCATCGCCGAAGAAGTACCGGATCAGCAGCTTGGCCGCGTTCGGGTGCGGCGCCCGATTGGCGATGTTCATTAGACTCGGGTAGGACATGCCGGCATAGGGTGTGAGCTGGGTCACCGCCCAGGCCTGCAGGTTGCCGCGCTCCGGGTCCTTCACGTCGCGGAGCTGAGAGAACACCATCGAGATGCCGATGCGGGGCTCCGTGGCATTGGGATCGCCGACCACCGGGAGCGCATCCCCGTGGCGCCGGAAGAACCGAGGCCGGTTGGCCAGGATGCCCTTCAGAAGTTCATAGCCGGCGTTCGGCGTAGTCAGGCGGAGCCGCTGCCCGAAGACGCGCTCGTAGTCCTTTGCCATCGGCAGAGCGCTGCCCACGAGCTGCGTGATGAAGTCCAGCGATGAAGCGTCCACCATCGGGTCCACCATAGAGAGGCGTCCGCGCCACTCGGGCCTGGTGAGGTCCCACCACGATTTGATAGGCGAGTCGGGCGACGCCTTGGTGTTGTAGAAGATTCCCCGCGCCTCCAGCCGCTGCGCTACGAGCGGCTCGCGGAACTCCCGCGGAATCACATTCACGAGCTCCGGCGGCACGAAAGCGAAGATCATGTGGCGCCTGAAGAGCCGATGGTACTGCGCCGGGTAGCCCGACGCGTGGATTACGTCGGCGTTGTAGATGCCCGCGCGCTGCTCGCGCTCAAGGCGGTCTATCGACGCCGCGGTCCCCAGTTGGAACGCCTCGAACTCGACCCCGGGGAACATGGTCTCGAACTCCTTCTTCAGCGGGGGCACCCGGGACGAACTCGTATACACCGTCACCTTACCCTCGCGCCGGGCGGCCAGATAGACCGCCCTCCAGTCCTCCTTGGACGGCGCGTAGGGTCCAAGGTTCGCCTGCTTCAGCCAGGCATCCACTTCGGCGGGGACGCGCGGCTGCGCGCCCGAGGGCATCACCAGCAGCACCGCCAGTACGGCGGCGATGAACAGGGGCAGGACTCTATGCATGGGTTCCTCCTCTCAACTCAACGCTCAATCCTGAGCGCGATGAAGTACCGATCTCCCCGGTAGTGACTGCGCGTCAACCCCAGCAGCCGGCCGTCGCTGAGGTGGGTGATCCGTTGGACTCTCAACAGCGCGGCGCCATAGGCGACACCCAGCAGCGCCGCCTGATCTCGGTCGGCCGTCACGGCCTCCACGCGCTGATCCGCGTAAGCAACAGGCTGCCCCAGGGCCTCCGCCGTCAGGGCGTAGAGGGACCGCCCGAAGTCCAGGTGTTCCAGCAGACGGCCGATGACGGGAGGAAGGAGGATGGTGTTGAGGGCTATCGGCTCTCCGTCCGTCCGGCGTAGGCGGTCGATGCGGAGAACCTGCACGTTTGGGCTCAGCCCGAGGGTCTCGGCCTCGTCAGGCGTCGCATCCACCCAGCTCTTGGCCAATACCTCGGTGGACGGCTGCACGCCGTGGGCCCGGGCGTCCTCCTCGAAGCCCAGCAGTCTGTTGCCGGCACGCTCGATCTTCGGGGCGGCCACGAATGTGCCGATGCCCCTGCGCCGGATGAGGACCCCGCTGGCGACCAGCCGGCTGAGCCCCTGCCGTACAGTCATCTTGGCTACACCGTACCTGTCGCACAGCTCGTCCTCTGTGGGGATCCGATCCCCAGCACGGACGGTTCCCGAGTCTATGAGTATCCTGATGTCTTGTTCGATCCGGAGGTATGCGGCAATCAGATGGGTCGAGGTAGCCATCGCCGTTCCAGCCCACTCTCGTAAGTTCATATATACTTCTATACAACTATACGAAGTCAGGGAAGCTTGGTCAATCGGAAGCTGCAAACGCCGTGACCCAAGCTAGAATCGGGTCTGGTCCCCGAAGGCCTCGTGATGCACCCTGCTCTCATCGTACCGGGTGCGAGGGGGCTTCGTTTCGGCCGGGTGGCCGACCGGCACCAGGCACAGCACCCGCAGTTGGTCCGGAATGCTCAGCTCTTCGCGCACGTACGCCTCGCGCTGCTCACGGGGGTAGACCGCCACCCACACGGTCCCCAGGTTGAGCCCGGTAGCCGCCAGCAGCAGGTTCTCAGTGGCCGCGCTGCAGTCCTCGACCCAGTGGTCGGACACGGTGGGGTCGCCGACCACTGCGATGACCACCGGCGCGCCGTCGCACATTTGAGCCCACCGGTGAGTCTGCGCCAGAGCCCTGCGCCGCTCCGGGTCGCGGACCACGATGAACGCCCATGGGCGGACGTCGTTGGCCGACGGCGCGGCCATGGCTGCCTGTAGCAGTGTCCGGACCTGGTCCTCGGTCACAGGGGCATCGGTGTAGGCCCGGATGCTCCTGCGCTTCAGGATCAATTCTTGTACCGCGGTTGGTTTCATCGTTACCATTTCCTCCGGCATCTTCT
>JASEHJ010000330.1 GCA_030018905.1 bacterium
GAGCGGGACTGCGCGTGCTGGAGTACGCCCGCCTGCGCGTGAAGGACATCGATTTCGCGCGGAATCGGATCATCGTGCGGGCCGGCAAGGGCAACAGTTCGAGCAGGATCTCCGGCGCGGTGCCGGCTGGGTCGAGCTCCCCGGAGCCCTGATGCGGAAGTGTCCGAACGCAGGCCGGGGGTGGGGCTGGCAGTGGGCCTTCCCGGCTACCCGTTTCTACGTCGACCGGGCCGGGATTGCCAGGCACGCGACCTGCCACACGTTCCGCCATTCGTTTGCCACCCACCTGCTCGAGGATGGGCACGACATCCGCACGGTCCAGGAGTTGCTCGGGCACCGGGACGTGAGCACGACCATGATCTATACGCACGTGCTGAACCGCGGCCCTGGGGCGGTTCGGTGTCTGGCCTACCGGCTGTACGGAGCATAGCGGAGGTGAACAAAACCTGGTGGGTCATCAGCCGACAAAGGTCCTCCCAGGATTGCAGAGGCATTATCGGCGTGTGCCAATGAGGGTCAAGGGCGTCTGGCGCGCCGGAGCGGTGCCGGAGCACCAGTGACGCCGGACTAGACAGGTCTGCCTATCTCGGCGACGGGGAGCGCGTCGCAGGCGGGGACCATAAGGAAGATAGCGGGACCAGGGGGGAAACGGTGACAGGCGCTAGACTGCAGGGCTCGCTGTGCTGGAGGTTTTGGGCAGGTCTGTCCATTTCTTGTTAGGGGGACAACAGCGGTGTTGTCGCGGCCTTGACAATGCCGTCGCGTTTTGGCTCAGCGGGTATGTCCTATTG
>JASEHJ010000331.1 GCA_030018905.1 bacterium
GTCCCAGCGTGGCCATGAAGATGATGGAGGCCGCCAGCATCGCGATGCCGACAGGAAAGAACGAGAAGAACGAGAGCGGTGCGTATCCCGCCTGAACGAGGAGCCCGCTCACGATGAGGTTCGAGGCCTTGCCTATGAGCGTGAGGGAACCTCCCTGCCGGGCGGCAATCGCCAGCGGCATCAGCAGCCGGGACTGGCTGATGCCTGCCTGACGGCTGACGGCGATGGCCACCGGCAGGAGTATGGCCGCGGCGCCGACCAGGTTCATGAACCCCGACAGAACGCCGGCCACCGCCATCAGCGCTACGATGAGCGCCACCTCGCGGGATCCCACGGCGCGGAGGAGCAGGCGTGCGGAGAGCGCCGCCACTCCGGTGCGCTCCAAGGCTGCGCTCACGATGAGGAGGCACGCGATGGTGACCACGACCGGGTCGCCGAATCCGGCGAACGCCGCGGCAGGAGTAGTCACTCCGCTCAGGCCCAGGGCCAGCACGACCGCCATGGCCACGATCTCGGGCCGTAGGCGTCCCCAGGCAAAGGCCGCCAGGGCTCCGGCGAGGATGAAGAGCACGGTCCAGCCGTCGGGAGTCAGCATCGCTGCTGACTGTTTCCGTTCGGGGCGGTGCGATGCCTGCTGTCAGCCGTGTAATTCCGACCCAGCCCTGTTAGAACTTCCCATAGGTGGCGATAGTAGTAGCAGCAACACTAGCCGATGTTTGACAAGATTGGGGGCTTTTTGAGCCGCTCGGATACCTCTGG
>JASEHJ010000332.1 GCA_030018905.1 bacterium
ACCTGGAATGGACCACGCTTGAGGAGTTCGCTCAGCCTTGCCGCGCCCCAGTCGGCCAGAAACTTCGATAGGGCCACCTCATCAGCGAACGGCGCGATCGCCAGGACGCGCACTTGCGAGAGGTCGGGCCGCGGGGCGCCGGCTGCCTGGCCGGTCCCCGGCAGCCATGGCTCCGCCAGGAGCAGGCTCAGCATGGTGACCACTGCGCCCACGCGCCATCTGGGAAACTTCCAGCGTCTGTGCCTCATGCCCACTCTGCTCGCCCTCCATGTCTATCCTGCGTGGTTATCCTCAGCATACACTCTGATAACCTGCCATGAGAAGGTTCCAGCCCGGTGGCCCCCAGAAGAGCCCATTCTGCGCCTCGCCCCCCGGCTCCGTTCCGCCCGCCTCGGCTGCTCCGACCGCGTCGGCTATCATGCTGGCCCCGGCAACGCTACCAGCCGCCGCAGGATCGCTCCGAACAGCCGCCGGGTCAGGTGGCCTTCGGCCAGCAGCAGCCAGTAGTAGCACGCGTGCTTCACGAGCCGGCCACCCATCTTCACCGCCTCCTTGCCGGCCTTGATCCATTGCTCCGCAGTCCCTCGCTTGTTGTAGAGCGGCATCGGCGCGCACGACCACGTCCTTGCCCCGCTGCTGCTGCCGCTCGATCTCTGGCAGGAGCACTTCGTCCCAGTCCTCGGCGCTGTGGGCGTTGCCCGGCCGCAGCTTCGCCGCCAGGCAGTCGCCCTCTCGATTGAACAATAGCAGCGGG
>JASEHJ010000333.1 GCA_030018905.1 bacterium
CGGGATTAAACCTGTTTTACTTACCGCTCTGTTGGCCATTCTCACTGTTGTCCACTCAAAGCCCTGTTTGTTTAAATCTTCAAGAGACTCAAAGCTCCTTCCCGGCAAGAAGTTAGTCTCTACTGTGTAGAAACACCTTTCATTTCCTGCTTTTCTATTGGCATGCCCGACCTCATGGCAAATAAATTTGAATCCATAGGCTCGGCCAAATTGCTCCATTTCCGGCACGATAAGGGCGTTTTTCCCTGTTCCCCGCAGGCGGGCCAGATTAGTGTTGTCTATGACGCAGACCGGCGCGGTATATCCCCAGCAAGTAAGCGCTTCATGGAGAAAACATTTCATGGTAAACCGGTTAAAGGCACGGTAGAATTTCAAATACCTTATTTTTGAGTAGCGAAGATAGAGGATGCTTTTGCATATACTTTTGGACTATTTCAAGGTCTCTGAGCATGCCTCGTTCAGATTCATTGCAAGCCTCAGAGTCCGGCGGGACCTCTTTGAGACGCTCAAGCATCCAGGTGAGATTGCCCGCCTTGATTTGCTGTCTGAATTCATCAGAACCCTTGAAATAGCTATAGGCCAGCCGTTCTATATCCCGTATACTCAAATGCCGGCCGGCGACTGAATTGACAAATTCGTCAATCTCTTCCCGGCTGCCGGAGTTCATACGTATGAACTGGCGAAGAGTATACATGTAAG
>JASEHJ010000334.1 GCA_030018905.1 bacterium
GACGGCGCGGTGCGCGCGGTAGATCGCTCCCCCTACGGCGGTTCATCCCCACGCGTGTGGGGACGGTTCCATCGCTGCCAACCGCTCCTGCCCAGCCTGCGGTTCATCCCCACGCGTGTGGGGACGGTGGCTCCTGCTCGAGCTGCTGCCCGCGCGCAGGGGTTCATCCCCACGCGTGTGGGGACGGTGGGTTGGCTGCGGAGGAATTTGGGGCGCGGTTCGGTTCATCCCCACGCGTGTGGGGACGGTGTCCTCTACGTCGGGTTCATGGTGGTTCTTGCCTGGTTCATCCCCACGCGTGTGGGGACGGTTGCGGCAAGCGCCAAGGGTGTGACTGGGGCACCGGTTCATCCCCACGCGTGTGGGGACGGTGGGAGGAGGGGCTGCGCCGTCTGCGGGACCTGCTGGTTCATCCCCACGCGTGTGGGGACGGTTAACGCCGCGCTGCCCACTCTGCGAATCGCTTCGGTTCATCCCCACGCGTGTGGGGACGGTTCGGCCCGTGTCTTGTCGGAGGCGGCCTCGGCCGGTTCATCCCCACGCGTGTGGGGACGGTGTCCATCAGGCCCTTCCATACTGACTGCATACCCGGTTCATCCCCACGCGTGTGGGGACGGTAGGTTCAACGCTTGGACCTCGGTCATCCCGGCCGGTTCATCCCCACGCGTGTGGGGACGGTGTCTGCAGCCGTCT
>JASEHJ010000335.1 GCA_030018905.1 bacterium
GATGGCAGCCGCCGATGAGGACCCCGTCGGCGCCTTGCGCGAACGCCTCGACCACGAACTGCGGGTCCACCCGCCCCGAGCACATCACGCGGATGATGCGGACGTTGGGGGGGTACTTCATCCGCGAGGTGCCGGCCATGTCCGCCGCGGTGTAGGTGCACCACGTGCAGAAGAAGGCCACAATGGTCGGCTCCGGCCCGTCTCCCGTAATGCTTCTAACTCGCTCGTCTGCCATCGCCACTCCCTCCGCGCCACGCGCGGTCATGATGCCTGCGCGCCGACCAGCATCCCGTGGATCTCAGCAAAGATCTGGGCATCTTCGAAGAGGTGCTGCCGGATTGACGCCGACGGACAGGCGGCCACACACACCCCGCACCCTTTGCACAGCACCTCGTTGATCTGGGCCTTGGCGGTCTGCGCGTTGAACGCAATGGCGTTGTACGCGCACAGCGGAATGCAGGTCTTGCATCCGGAGCAGTCGGCCTCAAGGATGTACGCGGTGTTGGGCTCCAGTTCGAAATAGCCGGCGTCAATGAGCGCAAACGCCTCGGCCGCTGCTGCGCCTGCCTGGGCCACGGAATCGGGAATGTCCTTGGGCCCCTGGCATGCTCCGGCCAGGAAGATGCCGTCGGTGAACGTGTTCACCGGCG
>JASEHJ010000336.1 GCA_030018905.1 bacterium
CAGGTTGAAGCGGCGATGGAGGGCCCGGACCGCATCCTCCGCCCTATCCCTGGAGATGACGCAGGATATTCGCAGGGGAGAAGTGCTGATCATGTCAATGTTGATCCCTTCCTCTGCCAGGGCCTCAAACATGGAAGCGGCGACCCCCGCGTCCTGCGAGATGCCGGCTCCCACCACGGACACTTTGGCGATCCCCGCATCCTCACCCACACGGCGGGCGCCCAACTCAACCGCCAGCTCCCGGCAAACGCGGCGGGCGTCATCCAGGTTCTCCCTGACCACGGTGAAGGCGATGTCGTTCCGTCCTTCCCGATGCATGCCCTGCAGGATCATGTCCACCTTCACCCCGGCGTTTGCCAGCGCCCGGAACACGCGGGCCGCCATGCCGGGCACGTCGGGCACGGCTTCCAACACCAGCTTGATCTCGTCGCAACTGTGGGTGACCGCCCTTATGACGACTTCCTCCATCTCATCTCCTCCTCCCACCTGCGTGCCCGGGTCGTCGCTGAGACTGGACCGAACCACCAGCCTGACCCCGAACCGCTTGGCGACCTCCACGGAGCGCGGCTGAAGGACCCGGGTCCCCAGGTCCGCCATCTCCAGCATCTCGTCGTAGGAGATCCGCCGGATGAGCCTGGCCTCAG
>JASEHJ010000337.1 GCA_030018905.1 bacterium
GGAGGATGCGGTCATGCGGCTTCTGGCATCGGCCGGCGCCATGAAAATCGAAGATCTTACCCTTACCGACCGTAACCTGTCGGCTATAAAAAAAGCCATTGCAAAACCATACGGCATTGTATTGGTAGTGGGCCCCACGGGTTCCGGTAAAACCACCACGCTTCACTCCGCCCTGCATCATATCAACACCCCTGAGCGCAAGATATGGACGGCGGAAGATCCCGTTGAAATCACCCAGCCCGGACTGCGTCAGGTGGAGGTTAAAAACCGGATCGGACTTGATTTTTCCCGGATTATGCGGGCTTTTCTGCGGGCAGACCCGGATGTGATCATGGTGGGTGAAATGCGGGATTTTGAAACCGCTTCCATCGGTATCGAGGCCTCTCTTACCGGCCATCTGGTCTTCTCCACCCTGCACACCAACAGCGCGCCGGAAACCGTCACGCGTCTGCTGGACATGGGCCTTAACCCCTTGAATTTTTCCGACGCTTTTCTGGCGGTCCTGGCCCAGCGACTGATCCGGCGGCTGTGCAAAAACTGCAAAAAGGCTTATCATCCCGAGGAAGAGGAATTTAACGATATAGTCACGGACTATGGCCCGGATGATTTTAAACAGACC
>JASEHJ010000338.1 GCA_030018905.1 bacterium
CCTGGGTCGAGGTGCGCTACCTGGCCTCGCACCTGCTCGGACGGATGGCGAAGATGCTGCCGGCGGAGTGGGAGCGCGTCTACGGCCACCCCGTCTACTTCGCCGAGACCTTCGTGCTGCCGGAGCGCTTTCGGGGCACCTGCTACCGGGCGGCCAACTGGGTCTTCTTGGGCCAGACCACCGGCCGGGGCAAGGACGACCAGACGAGGAGGGCGAACCGGCCGTTGAAGGACGTGCTGGGCCTGCCCTTGACGAGGCGGTTCCGCCGCCTGCTATCGGAGGTGTGAGATGGGACGACGCAGGAAAGGTGGGTCGGCGAAGCGGGAGTCGAGGAGGTCGAAGGCTCCCGCGAGGCGGGAGGTTCGCCTCGACGAGCTGAAGGCGATCGTCGAGCGAGCCCGGGTGGGCCCGCTGAGCGCCGAGGACTGCGAGGTGCTCGGCGGGGCGGTCGACACGCTGGCCTGGCTGACGCAGGAGCTGGAGACGAAGGGCGTGTCGATCCAGCGGCTTCGGAAGCTGATCTTCGGATCGAGCACGGAGAAGACGAGCCGGGTGCTGGGCGAGGAGGGGGCCGAG
>JASEHJ010000339.1 GCA_030018905.1 bacterium
TGAACCGCGAACTGGACAACCCGGTTGAGGAGGTCGACCACCGTCCCCACACGCGTGGGGATGAACCGTTCACCGGCACTCGCCCTCCGTCACGCATAGCACCGTCCCCACACGCGTGGGGATGAACCGGTAGTGCGGGTGCCCCATAGCGGCGAGTTCCCACCGTCCCCACACGCGTGGGGATGAACCGAGGAAATGACGCGCCACGGCTCCTCGGGAGTAACCGTCCCCACACGCGTGGGGATGAACCGCCTTTCGACTCGCGTTCGCCACCCGTGTACCTACCGTCCCCACACGCGTGGGGATGAACCTACCGCAAACACTTCCTCGGCCGGGGCGGGTACACCGTCCCCACACGCGTGGGGATGAACCGATACGCCGCGACCTGGAAGAGCGGGTCATGCAACCGTCCCCACACGCGTGGGGATGAACCGTCCGCATCCGTGATCTGCGCGTCGAGGTCCGAACCGTCCCCACACGCGTGGGGATGAACCGTCGTTCAGAGTTGGGGCTGTTCCTTCACGGACACCGTCCCCACACGCGTGGGGATGAACCGCTACAG
>JASEHJ010000033.1 GCA_030018905.1 bacterium
ACATCGTGGGGCAGCACATCCTGATGCAGCCGCGGTTCGTACTGGCCGCGGCCGTTGGTTTGGTTGCTCCCTTCATCCTCTGGTGGCTCACCAGCGAAGGTATGCGAGAGGCCCCTGGCGGCTCCCCCGACCCTGCGACCGGGCTCCCTGTGGACATGGCGCTCGCGGCGCTTGTGGTGCTGGGCGCCACGGTGGCGTCCTTCTATCTGCTGATCGGCTATGGCGTGGGGGTCATGCTGGTGGCTGCCTGGCTGCCTGCCGGTGTCGTGCTGGCGCTCGGCGTCGACCGCACACCCGAGGGCGGCGGTCCGGCGCAGGACGCGGTGAGCGACCCGGCCGCCCGCATCACCTCGCTGCTGACCCTCGGTGTGATCGTGCTGCTCTACCGGTTGTTCCTCCAGCGATTCCAGACCGATCTGTCGGGCGCGGTGTTGACCGATCACTTTGCGATCTTCACGTTCATCGCCGGCGCAATGGCCCCATCGCTGCTGGCCGGTAGGCTGTCGTCCGGCGGCGGCGACGGGGAATCGCCCGGGCGAGGCCTGCTGAGACTGCTGTTTGTACTGGTCGTGGCGCTGGCACTGCCGGGCGCGCTGCTGGTCCTGTGGGGAGCGCGCGCGGCCATCGGGCTGCTGGCAGGGCTTGCGCTGTCGTGTGCGATCGTGCCGGGCGGCCGGCTGCACGCGCTGGTGGCGCTCGCACTGGCGCTGCCGTTGACCCAGTGGTCGTATGCGGTGCTCAGGGTCGCCGACCTGCCGCGGGCCGAGAAACTCCGCGTGCTGGGCTGGCTGGCCGCGGTTGTGCTGGTGGCGATCCTAGCCGCGGACTACTGGCCTCGGATAACAGGCTGGTGGAACAGGCGGCGGGAGTTCCTCGCCGCCGCGGGAGCACAGAAATGAATCGAACCGTGAACAGCCTACCGACATCCCCGGCGGCCCGCATAGCGCACGTGATCCGGCCGCGTTTCGCCGCGGCGATTGCGGCCTGCGTGTGCGTCGGAGCGGCTCTGGCCTACGCGATCGTTGAGCAGCCGCCGGTCGGCCGCGTCCAGGGGCAGGTCGTCAACGCCAAGACCTACGCGCCGGTGGCTGGCGCCCAGGTGGTCTTGACTTCCGTGAACGCCGAGGGTGAGGAGAAGCCGAAGTTGTACTATGCCCTGACCGATGCGTCCGGCGGGTTCTCCCTGGCCCATGTCCGGGCGGGCGAGTACCAGGTCGCCGCCTATCTGGACACCTTCTCGGTCGAGGAAGAATATGTGCGCGTCGATGAGGCCCACACGTCCTCCATCAGGCTCGCGCTGTCCTTTGCCAGACCGCAGTTGCAGATGGTTGGACCGAAACGCCACTTCACGACGGCGGAGAGCATGACCCTGCCGGTGCGTGGGTACGTGGATTCCACGACGGGCGCGGCGCGGGAGATCGCGGTCCGGGTCTTTCGAACGCGCCTCTCAGATCTGTTGAGCGATGAGAGGACCGCCCGCGCGCTGTCCTATGGCGGCGAGGATTGGCGGCCGGACAGACCCCTCCCCGAGGTCCTGCTCCATCCACCCGGGGTGGCGCCACCCCTTCTGGTTCTGGAACGCGGGTATCGTGTCAATGAAGCCGGCGTAGAGGGTTTCTACACGAAGACGCTCGACTTCGGACAACAGCCGTTGGGGTTGTATCTCGTCGAAGCCCGGTACGCCGGCGCCACGGTGTCCACTTGGCTGCTGGTGTCAGACACCGCGCTGGTACTGAAACGGGCACCCGGTGAGGCCCTGGCTTTCGTCGCAGACGCGCGGGATGGCACGCCCGTCGCCGATAGCGCGGTCCGCCTCTACAAGGACGGCAAGATCCTTGCGAAGGGTCGCACCTCGAAGGAGGGCATCGCCCGGATCGCGCTCCCTGCGACCCTGGACACATTCTACCTCATGACCATAGCGCAACGTGGCGCCGACGAGGCCGTGATCGGCAGGAGGGATTACCGTCTCGAACAGGGCGGTCCGTTTGCCCTGCATGCCTACACCGACCGTCCCATCTACCGGCCCGGTCAGCGCATCTACTTCAAGGGCATCGTCCGGCGGAAGGTCGTTCGCGGCGCGCCGTACGCAGTGCCCGCCGGCGAGGCCGTCCGCATTGAGGTGCAGGATCCTGACGGCGAGCCGCTGCTCCGGCAGCGGCACCTTACCAACGCCTTTGGGTCGTTCCACGGCGAGTTCGACCTGAGCCCTGAGGCGCCCACAGGCTTCTACTCCCTGGTGCTCACTGCGGGCGAGTCCACGATCACGCACGACATCGTGGTCGCGGCCTACCGCAAGCCCGAGTTTTCGGTCTCGGTGGCCGCAGAGAAGCCGCGGTACCTCCGCGGCGATCAGGTGCGGATCGGGCTGTCGGCGCAGTTCTACTTCGGCGCACCGGTGGCGGGCGCGAAGGCGAGCTACACGGTATACCGAACGCCCAACTGGTACGCCCAGTGGCAGGCACTCTACGACGATGAACCGGATGAGGACGTCGGGACGTCCGAGGGCTACCACGGCGACGGTCGCCCGGTCGCCGAGGGCGAAGTGAAGCTCGACGAGCAGGGCAAGGCGGCGATTGGCTTCCGCGCAGAGTTCCCCGACGCCACCGACACGCCGCAAGATCAGATCTTCAGCGTCCAGGTGTCGGTGAGTGACCCCAGCGGCCGGGAGGTGACGGTCTCGCGCGACATTGAGGTGGCCGCCGGTGATTTCAGGGTGATGCTGAGGCCCGAGCGATACTTCGTCGAGCCGGGGCACCCGGTGAGTACCACGGTGCTGGTGCGCGACCTCGACCGGCGCCCGGTGCCCGGCGTCAGCGTGACGCTGGAGATGTCGTACGTGCGGTGGGACTACGGCCGCCGAGAGTATGTCGGCCTGAAGGCGTGGACGCAAACGGTCACCACCGGACCGGACGGTTCGGTCCCGGCGACGGTGACGCTGCCGCGCAGCGGCTATGTGCAGATTTTGGCGATCGCCAGAGACACTGCCGGCCGCGAGATCCGAGGCGATACCTGGCTGTGGGCCTCCGGTGAAGCCGGCGGCGACTTCGGCGTACGATACACCGACCTCTCGTTGCAGACCGACAAGCGGCGATACAGGGCGGGGGAGACGGCGCGGGTGCTGCTCAACGCCGACAAGACCGGCCAGACCGCCCTTGTGACCATCGAGGGCGATCGCATCCATCGGGCGTTTGCCGTGCCGGTCGCGCGCCGTACGACCGTGATCAGCGTGCCGCTGCTCCCGGAGTACGGACCCAACGTCATCCTGTCGGCGCTCTACGTGAAGGACAAGAAGCTGGCGCGGGGCGAGGTGGCGCTCAACGTCACCGTACCCGAGCGTGAGTTGAAGGTCACGGTGACATCCGACCGGCCGCGCTACGGCCCGGGCGACCGCGCCACCTACACGGTGCAGGTCACCGACGCGGCCGGTCGGCCACAACAGGCCGAACTCTCCCTCGCTGTCGTGGACGAGGCCATCTATGCCCTGCAGGAAGACGATCCAAGGGCGCTGCGCAACGCGTTCTACCCTCGGCGATGGAATCTGGTGCGCACGCACTTCTCGTTCGAGCTGTGGTATCTGGGTGACGCGGACAAGGACGCCAGCCAAATCATGATCCGCCGGCGGTTCAAGGACACCGCCTACTGGCAGCCGGCGCTCGTGACCGACGCGCAGGGAAGAGCCACTATGTCGTTCGACCTTCCCGACAACCTGACCACATGGCGGGCCACGGTGCTGGCGCACACCAAGAAGACGCGGCTGGGCCGGGGCGTCTACAAAGCCATTGTCGCTAGAGAGTTCTTCGTACGAATCGAGACGCCGCGGCTGTTCTCGCAGGACGATGAGTCGCGCATCACCGCGCTCGTTCACAACGAGACCGACACGCCGATGCAGGCCACAGTACGGCTGAAGGCCGACGGGCTCCAGACCGCAGGATCGCCGCAGCAGACCGTCACCCTCGCGCCGCGCAAGGTGGAGAAGGTCATCTGGCCGGTCTCCGCCCGGCGGCCCGGCGAGGCCCGCATTCTGGTGACCGCGGAAGCTGCGGGCCAGCCGTCGCGCTCGGACGGCGTGGAGATCACAGTTCCCGTCCGGCCCTACGGGCGCACGCAGATCACGGGGCAGACGGGAGACATCACCGCCGAGCGGCCGAAGACCGAGACAGTGGTGCTGGAGCGCAGCGCCATTCCCGAGGCGAGCCGCCTGACCGTGCGGATCACGCCGTCGGTGACGCAGGCCGCGGCCGGCGCGTTGGAGTACCTCATCGGCTATCCCTGGGGCTGCGTCGAGCAGACCATGAGCCGGTTCCTGCCCACGGTGATGGTACAGCGCGTGCTGCGGGCAGGCGGCCTGTCGGAGCCCGACCTGGAGCGCCGGATTCCGGACATGGTGCAGGACGGTCTCACCCGCCTGTACCGGTTCCAGAACGAAGAGGGCGGATGGGGTTGGTGGGAGTTCGACGAGGGCAGCGCGTGGATGACCGCCTACGTGCTGTACGGCCTCGCCACGGCGAAGGCCGAGGGGTACCCGGTGAGGGAGAGCGTGCTCGAATCAGGCCGGCGGGCGGCCCTGGAACTGGCCGGCCGGGCCGATCCCGACACGCGCATGTTCCTGCTCTACGCCGTGGCGCTGGCGGGTGACCCCGAGGCGGCGCGCGGACTCCGAGCGAAGACCGCGCTGTCCGAACTCAAGACCGAGGGCGTGGCATACGCGGTGCTACTCGATCGGCTGCTCGGCCGCAATGTGCGGCCGGCCTTCGCCGAACTGGGCCGGCGGGCGGTCGCCGAGGACGGCACCGTGTCCTGGCGGTCGGACGATGCGGCGCGCTGGGACTGGAACGAGCGGATGGCCACCGCCCTTGCGCTGCGGGCGATCCTCGCGGTAGATCCCCGCGGATCGCGGATCGAGGGTGTCGTCCGCTGGCTGATGTTGAACCGTACCGACTACTACTGGTGGAGCACCCGAGATACGGCGTGGGTGCTGGCTGCGCTGGTTGACTACCTGCGGGTCGAAGGTGGCGCGGCCTCGGCAACAGGCGAAGTGCGCGTGGCGCTCAACGGCCGGATGGTGCAGACCTACCGCCTCACACCGACCGTGCGTGAGGCGCGCGATCTGGTCCTCACCCTGCCGGGCAGTGCACTCCAGCCAGGCGAGAACCGGATCACCGTGGAGCGCGCGGGCGGCACAAGCCGGGTATTCTACACCGTGACGCTGCGGCAAACGATCGCCATGGACGCGATCCCCGCGCTCACCCCCGCCGATATCCGCATCGCGCGTGAATACCTACGCCTGCTCCCGAAGCGCGCCGGCGCCGGCATCTGGTCGCTGCAAACCGAGCCGACGCGAAACGTGCTGCGACTGGGCGACCGGGTGCTGGTGCGGCTGACCATCACGACCCCGCGTGATCTGGCGTACGTGGTCATCGAGGACCCGTTCCCCGCAGGCTTCGAGGTTACCGAGCGCGGAAGCGCTGAAGTCGCCATTGACGACTGGCGCTGGTGGTGGGACTACACGGACGTGCGCGACGACCGCATCGCGATATTCGCGCGCCGCATCCCGGCGGGCGAGCACGTAATCGAGTACAACATGCGGGCGCAGACTCCGGGCACCTACAACGCGATGCCGACGCTCCTGGAGGGCATGTACACGCCGAGGATGCGCGCCGAGTCCACGGGCACGCGGGTGATCATCCGGTGATGGCGGTGATCGCGTGACGCGGCGCCCCGACCTTCAGATGCTCGCTGCCGGCGCGGCGCTGGCGGCCGTCCTCGTGTTCGGCGCAGCCGGGATTGCCCGCATCGTTGCGACCCCGCCACAGGAGGTCGAACTGGCCGGCTACGCCACAAGACTGACCGGCCGGTCGGGAGGCCAGCGTCACAACGCCCGCCTCGCGGCCCAGGCGCTGACCGGCGTGCGGATCGCGCCGGGCGCCACCTTCTCGTACAACCGCACGGTGCGGTCCTGGACCGTAGACCGCGGCTATGTCAAAGCGCCGGTAAGCTTCGACGGCGAACTGATACGAGCATTCGGCGGCGGCGTCTGCCAGACGTCTACGACCCTCTACAACGCGGCGCTCCTGGCCGGGATGCCCATCGTCGAGCGGCACTCCCATGTCTTCGCCCCGACCTACGTAGCACCCGGCCGCGACGCGGCTGTGGCGCAGCATGACATCGACCTGCGCTTCCGCAATCCCTACACCTGGCCGGTGCGAATCCAGGCGCGGGTCGTTGGTGATCGCCTTGAAGTCCGGCTCTTCGGCCGCCAGCGTCTGGATCCGACCATCGAGGTCATCTCTGATGTGTCCTCGGTCACCGCCCCGGCCCGCTTGACTCTCGCGCCGGACCAGGCGGGCGAGCCGAATGGCCGCACCCGGCAGCGGAGTCCGGGCGCGACCGGCTACCGGGTGCTGACCTACCGCATCGTCTCGCAAGATGGGCAGGTGGTGCGGCGCGAGTTGCTGTCCGACGATACCTATCAAGCCGCCAACCGCATCGTCACACTTATGCAGGCGCAGGCACCATAGGCCTCCGGCGAGCATCCCGCTAATCTCCCTCGAGGGCCTCCGAGATCCCCCAGCGAACCGTGCTGCGCCACCTCACGCTCCTTGAGGCTACCTTCCTCGTCGTCCGGGTGCCGGTGTGGACAGCCACCCTACGGAAGCGACTGCACAAGACCCCAAAGATCGTAGTGGCGGATTAAGGGTTGGCGGCATACCTACCAGAATGTCGATGCACGCGGCCAGCGGTTCCATCGCACCCGGCTTCCTCAGACGCTCGATACTAAAGGAGGTCCCACAGGAAACGGGGGCGCGCCTCGTGACCTTCGACCGGTCTGGGCCTGAACACACCGGGGCAAAACCCACGTACAACCCTGGAGGTGGCTGCAATGAACCGCAGAGTTCACCGGAGATCACCAGCCGGCATCGCAGGTCGCCTGCACGCAGTGCTGCTGGCGGCTCTTCTGACCGCGTTGCTGATCCCGCCTCCTGCGGCAGGGGCGCAATCGCCGGGACCGGCCAGGGAAGGGCTCGAAGGCCTGGCCAAGGAGGTAGTATTCCGCGCGGCAGGGTCGGTGGGCGGCAAGATAGCAGGCGACGTTGACGCCATCGTGATCTCTCCACTGGTCGCCTACTTCACCACCGGCGAGACCGAACGGATAGGCGCGGCCTACCGGGCGCTGCTGGAGAGCGGGGTGGCGATGCAGTTCCCCGCCCTGGGCATCGCAATCAACGCCGGCAGGGTGGTGATCGGCGGGTCCTCCTATGCGGTGCTGCGGCTCTATGAGGCCGCCGACGAACGGCAAATTGACCGGATCGTGTTCGGCGGCTCGCGCTTCGACCTCCTCCGCGACCTGCGAAATCCACTGCGGGGCCATCCGTCCTTCTTCGAGGTGGCCGGTCGGAAGTTCGGGATCACCGAGGTCAACATAGCCGTGAAGGTGAAGACCGAGCGGCGGCTGAGAGAGATCTGGGACTCTTATACGAGCCCCCTGCGTGGTATGCCCGGATCGATCCGCCAAGAAGCCGACCGGGGGTGGCCCCGGTTGCGTGACTACTGGAAGGCGAAGACGGCGGAACTCCTTGCCCTGAGGCTCCGGGATCTGGCCCGGGCCCTGGAGGCGGAAGCCCGCAAAGGCAGAGACCGGGCCACAGCCGCCAGGTCCACATCAGATATCTCCGGGACGTGGTGGTTGAAGGGTAGGGGTACCTTCGTGATCGAGCAAACGGGTACCAGGGTGCGCTGGGTCCTTGAGATCCCATCCGCCGGGATCAGGCACGAGGGGCACGGCATCTACGTCGCCGGTGCCCTCAGTGGAACCTTCAGGGACACCCACAATCCCGGGGGCCTCCACGATGGGGAGTACACCGCCTGGAAGGTATTCCCGGATGGCAGCAAGATGTGTGGGGAAGTGTGGTGGTGGCGGAAGGGCGACACGACGCGCAGACAGGGTGCCGGTGGCGGAAGTGACTGCTACTACAAGGGAAAGCCCGGCGCAGCCCAATACCCCCACGCGTGGGGATGGTCCTATCCCCCGCGATCCGCCGCGTTGGCGGCCGTCACGTTGATCTTGACATCGGCCAGCCTGTCATAGTAGTCCACCAGCGCGCCGACCCGGTCGTCGCCCTCGATAAGGAACGCCTTCTTCGGTCCCACCGGCTTCCATCTAGCCTTGAGCGCGGCTGCCTTGGAGGCCGCGGCGTCGGATGGGACGAAGTCAAGCTGCGCCCTCCGATCGGCCGGGAAGCCGTGGAACGCACACATGTTCACTCCGGCGTCCACCTCCGCTCGTGTTGTCCTGGCCCTTCGCCTCTCATCTATAGGGGTTGTCCGGCGCTCGACGGACTTGGCAGGGAACGAATGGAGGTGGGTTGAAGCCGTAGCATTGGCTGCTAGGTGGCCCACCAGGCAGATTCTGAGACGAGGGCCCAGACCAAGGAGGGAAGGAGAATGCGTTGGCAGATAGCGTTGCTCGTCCTGGTAGGCATGATCGCCCTGCTCATGCCAGGAATGCCGCAGTTTGCCGGTGCACAGGCTGCGACCACGCTGATCCAGGGATTGGGAGAGGAACCTGACAACCTGGATCCCCAGCGAACGACCCGGTTCCACTCACTTGTCGTCCTGAGCTACGTGGCCGAACCGCTGTTCACGCTGGACAAGAACTACAAGGTGGTCCCTCTGCTCGCGCAGTCGCACGAGTGGTCTGCCGACAGGAAGACCCTCAAGGTCACGCTCAAGCCCGAACTCTTCTTCCACAACGGCGCCCCGGTGACTTCGGCCGACGTCAAGGCGACCTTCGAACGGTACATCACCGTGTCGCCGCTGTCCTCCTACATGAGGCCGCGCACAGGCGGGATCGTCGGCATGGATACGCCCGACGCGCGCACGATCATCTTCCGTTTCGGGCAGCCCAAGCCGCTGGCGATGATATCCGATCTGTCCGACGCGCACACCGGCATCCTGCCGGCGTCCTTCATTGCCAGCACGCCCTCGGCGGACATCGGCATCAGGGCCCTAATTGGTACAGGACCGTACATCTTCAAGGAGTGGGTGCCGGGCGACCGAATCGTCATGGAGCGCTTCGACCGGTACCGGTGGGGTCCGGCCTTCTCGCCCAACCGCGGCCCGGCCAGCTTCCAGCGCCTGGTCTTCAGGGTTGTGCCCGAGGACGCGACGATGACGGCGGAGGTGGCAGCAGGCAACGTGGACCTGACGTTCGATGTCACCCCATCCGGCCTGCAGCAACTCCGGGCCAACCCCAACGTGACCGTCATGCAGGCCCCCTCATTCAGCGTCCAGTACCTCGTTCTGAACATGGAGCGCTGGTTCTTCCAGAGCACCAAGGTGCGCCAGGCTATAGCACACAGCATAGACAAGGAGGCGATCGCGCGGGCTGCCTGGCTGGGCGTCGGCCGTCCCCTGGAAGGCCTCATCAGCGAGGCTACGATTGGGTTCTGGCCGCCCGTAAGGGGCTACGCGTACAAGTACGACGTTGAGAGGGCCAAGCAGCTCTTTGCCGAAGCCGGGTGGAGAGCAGGGCCGGACGGCATCCTGCGCCGGGATGGCGAACGCTTCGAGGTCACGCTGGTCACGTTCTCGAACGTTGACCAATGGCGCCGAGCCGGGATCGTCGTGCAGAGCCAGCTCCGGCAAGTCGGGATTGACGTCAAGGTAGAGACGGCCGAAGTGGGGGCGGCTTACGACCGCGCTCGGGCCGGAACCTTCGATGTCGGGGTCTTCCGCAACACGTGGTGGCTGGGGCAGCCCTACCTGAACTTCCTGACCCACTCTACGAACATTCCGGTCAGCAACTTCTCGCGGTGGGCCAACCCTGAGCTTGACAAGCTGCTGGAAACAGCCGGGTCGGCCGTTGATGACGACGAGCGCGATCAGGCGCTCAACCGCGTGCAGCGTATCATAGTAGAGTCCGCAGTCTGGGTTCCGCTAGTTTCCAACACGAGCCTGCTCGCTGCGAAGAAGTCAGTGGGCGGCCTGGAGGTGCTGGCGTCGCATCCCTGGTGGCCTCCCCACCTGAGGGCGCTCGCCCTGACGAGGAAGTAGGCTCGACGAGGCCGGCATGACCCGGTATGTCCTGCACCGGCTGCTGGCCCTGATTCCGGTCGCGATCGGGGTCACCCTTGTCGTCTTCAGTCTTCTGCACCTGACGGGTGACCCCGTTCGACTGCTCTTCGGCCTCAATGTGCCGGAGGACATCGTCCAACAGCGCCGCGAAGAGCTGGGGCTTGACCGTCCTGTGGCAGTCCAGTACCTGCGGTGGTTGGGACGGGCCGTGCGCGGCGATCTGGGGATGTCCATCACCACCGGTGATCACGTCGTCGCGATGATCCGCCCGCGCGTCGGCGCGACGCTGGAACTGACCATTCTCGCCCTGCTCGTGACCCTGGCGGTAAGCCTGCCTGCCGGTGTGCTATCGGCGATCCGCAGGAACACCGCCGTGGACAACGTGTCCAGGGTCGCAGCCCTCTTTTGGGTATCAATGCCCACCTTCTGGCTGGGTTTGCTGTTCATCATGGTCTTTGGGGTTTGGCTCGGGGTGCTGCCGATCTCCGGACGGGCCGGCGGTCTCTGGACGCTGGAGGGGCTGCGCAGCCACGTGCTGCCCGTTCTGACCCTGGGATTGCCGCCCGCGGCTCTGTTCACGCGCTTCACCCGGTCCAGCATGCTGGAGGTTATCGGCGAGGAGTACATTCGCACGGCACGCAGCAAGGGATTGGCCGAACGAGCCGTCGTGATCCGCCACGCCCTGCGCAACGCGCTGATCCCGATCATTACCCTGATAGGGCTACGGCTTCCATGGCTGTTTGGCGGTGCCGTGATCACCGAGACGGTCTTCGCCTGGCCCGGCATGGGGCGGCTGCTGGTGGATGCGGTCCTGAAGCGCGACTACCCGGTCGTGCAGGGTATCGTGGTGGCGATGGCCCTCCTGGTCGTCGGCAGTAGCCTGCTGGTGGACCTGCTCTACGCGGTGGTGGACCCGCGCATCCGGTATGAGTGAGATGCGGCCCGCTCACGTTGCCTCGCCGGCAGTCTGGACCCTGCGGCGGCTGTGGCGCCACCGCCTCATGCTCGTGGGCGCGTTGCTGGTGCTGGTCGTCGCCGCGGCCGCGCTGTTGGCGGGCTACCTCGCGCCGTACGATCCGATCGCGCTTGATATCGACGCCCTGCTTACGCCACCCGGCGCGAAGCACCTGTTTGGCACCGACGAACTCGGGCGAGACATCTTCAGCCGGGTTGTCTATGGTACGCGCTTCGCGCTGCTCATCGGCGTGGCGGTCGTCCTTATCGAGGCGGTCATCGGCATCATGCTAGGCGCCTGCGCCGCCTATTTCGGCGGCTGGGCGGACGCACTGCTGATGCGCCTGGTGGACATCATGCTCGCCATACCGACGCTGGTGCTGGCGCTGGCGATCGCCGGCGTCCTGGGCGGCGGGCTCGGCAACATGATCCTGGCCATCGGCATCACTGGGTGGAGGGAGTTCGCCCGCCTGATCCGGGGGCAGGTTCTCGTGATCCGCACATCCACGTATGTGGAGGCCGCGAGGGCCGTGGGAGCCGGAGACGCCCGCATCCTGGGCCGTCACATCCTGCCTAACGCCCTGGGCACCGTGGTCGTCTACACCACGCTGGAGATGCCCGCGGCGCTGCTTTGGGCTGCCTCGCTGAGCTTCTTGGGGCTCGGCGCACAGCCCCCGACTCCTGAGTGGGGCGCGATGATCGCAGAAGGGCGGGGGTTCGTGGGCCAGGCCTGGTGGGTGTCTACGTTCCCAGGGCTCGCCATCATGACGACGGTGTTGGGGTTCAACTTCCTGGGCGACGGGCTGCGCGACATGCTCGACCCGCGCACGGCGAGGGGTCTGTAGGTCAGGCAGGGACGCGAGGCCACATGAGTGCGACGGCGCACCGGCTGATAGACCAGGTGGCGCGGGACGGCGACGACATCGTCGCGCTGGCCCAGCGGTTGATTCGTATTCCAACCGAGAACCCTCTGGGCAGCGTGACGGCCGCTGCGGCCTTCGTGGCCGAAACCCTTGAAGGATGGGGGATCAGGCCGGTCTGGCACGAGCCGTCGCCCGGCCGCGTCAGCCTGGTGGCTTCGCTGGGCCCGGACGACGGCCGGACCCTCATCCTCAACGGGCATCTCGACGTCGTGCCTGCGGGTGACCCTGCACGCTGGACACGTTCGCCCTTTAGCGCCGAGCATGCCGATGGATGGCTCTGGGGCCGAGGCGCGGCGGACATGAAGGGTGGTGTGACGGCGCTGCTGGGCGCGGTCAGGGCGCTGCGCAACGCGGACTTCCCCGGGCGGATCGTCCTCGCCCTCGTGCCGGACGAGGAGACCGGAGGGCGGTGGGGGAGCCGCTGGCTGCTGGAGCAGGCTGGTCTGGTCGGCGACGGCTGCCTGATCGCTGAGCCCTCTGGGCCAGGGGTGAGCACGATCGGGCAGCGCGGGGCGCTGTGGCTGCGCCTCTTAGCCTCAGGAGTGCCCGCGCACGGCAGCCTGAGCCCGTACGTCGGCAGGAACGCCGTGCTCGAGATCATCGGTATCTTGCCCGGTATCCTGCGCGTGGCCGGGCGGTCAGGAGCGTTCCCTGCTGAGCTGCAGGGCATCCTTGCGGAGTCTAAGGCGTGGATGGCCACGCTCGCAGGAGAGGCCGCGACCGCCGCTCTCGACCATGTGACGGTCAACGTCGGCGTGCTGCGCGGCGGTACCAAGGTCAGCGTCGTCCCGGACGAGGCGACCGCCGAGATCGACATCCGCGTGCCGATCGGCTGCTCGGCGGCCGGCTTGCGACAGGAGATCGAGGCGTCGCTGGCAGGGACTGGCGTGTCCGTTGAGACGCTGGACTTCTCCGAGCCCAACTACACGATGCCTGAAGCACGCGTCGCCAGGGCTCTGGCCATCGGCGCCACCACGGTGCTGGGCGCGCCGCCCGCTTTTCTGCTGCAGTGGGCCACGAGCGACGCGCGGCACTTCAGGGCCGCGGGCATCCCCGTGGTGCAGTACGGTCCGTCCGGCAAGGGCATACACGGATTCGACGAAGCCGTTCCTGTGGAGCACCTCGCACTCTGCTCGCAGGTCTACGCGGCTACCGCCCTCGCCTTCTTCGATCTTTGAGATAGACCACGGCACACACATGCGCGATCGCAGGGAGGTAGGAGAGTGAACACCGAGCCAGCCCGAGAGATTGACGCGTTCCTGTCCGAGAGACTGGATGGCTACATAGACGAGACAGCCCGGCTCTGTGCGCAGCCGAGCGTCTCCGCGCAGGGCATCGGGCTTTCGGAGTGCGCGGATATTGTGGCAGGCCTCCTCGATCAGCGGGGGTTTGCCGTCCAGCACGTTCCCACCGCTGGTGCCCCTGTGGTGGTAGGCCGGCTGCAGGGGGGATCCCAGCGGACCCTGCTCTTCTACAACCACTACGACGTCCAGCCGCCGGAACCGCTGGAGCTTTGGACCTCCCCTCCGTTTGAGCCCGTTGTGCGCGACGGCGCCCTCTACGCCCGAGGCGCCAAGGACGACAAGGGGGAGTTCGTAGCGCGGCTGGCCGCGGTGGACGCGGTGCGCTCGGCGCACGGCGGGACTCTCCCCTGCGGCGTGCTGTTCGTGGTGGAGGGGGAGGAGGAGATCGGCAGCCCGCACATCGCACGGTTTGTTCAGGAGCACAAGGACCTGCTCGCCTGCCACGGAGCGGTCTGGGAAGAGGGGGGAACCGACGCGGAGGGGCGGCCGCAGGTCTCGCTGGGCCGGCGAGGGATCCTGGAGGTTGAGTTAACCGTCGAGACCATGCGGGTTGACGCTCACTCAGGTCAGGCCGATGTTCTTCCAAGTGCCGCCTGGAGACTGCTGCGGGCGCTGGCGAGCCTGAAGGGGCCGGACGAGCGAATCCGCATCCCTGGATTCTACGACGCGGTCCTGCCGCCGTCGCCAGGCGACGTTGCGATGCTTGAAGCGCTTCCGGACTACGAGCCCCACCTGCGAGCAACCTACGGCGCAAGAGAGTTCGTGCTCGGCCGGTCGGGCCGAGCCCTCAACCACGCGGTTTTTGAGCCGACCTGCAATATCCAGGGCCTGACCTCGGGATACCAAGGCCCGGGCGCCAAGACGATCATACCCGCGCGCGCGGCGGCCAAGCTCGACTTTCGCCTGGTGCCCGACCAGGATCCCGACGATGTCTTCGCACGGTTGAGGTATCATCTTGACGCGGAGGGGTTTGCCGATGTGGAGGCAGCCTGGATTGGGGCCATGTGGCCATCCAAGGTGCCGGTAGATGATCCGCTGGTGGCTCTGACAGCTCGGACCGGGGAAGAGGTATACGGGCTGCCTAGCCTGCTGTTGCCCCTGGGGGGTGGGAGCAGCCCGTTCTACGCCTTTGCCCGGCCACTGGGGATTCCAGTGGTGACCGCCGGCGTGGGCTATGGCCGCAATCGCACACATGCGCCTGACGAGCACGTGCGTCTGAACGACTTCCTCAATGCGGCCCGGCACATCGCGCGGATCCTGGAGGGGTTTGGTGACCTGTAGTTCGCTCGGCTTCATCGGCCTGGGCGCCATGGGGATGCCCATGGCGCAGAACCTCCTGCGAAAGGGGTTCCGGGTCACGGTCATGCGCCACCGCGATCCGGACGCGCCCGTCGCGCTTGCCGGGCTGGGGGCTGGGATCGTGGACTCACCGGCTGAGTTCGGCGGTCTGGTCGAGGCGGTGATCCTCATGCTGCCGACCTCGCGCGAGGTGGAGGAGGTAGTTCTCGGCAGCGGTGGATTCGGTAGCCGCGGGATCGCCGGTGTCATGAGCCCAGGCCAGATAGTACTGGACATGGGGACGAGCGATCCGGCCTCCACACGCCGCCTTGCCGCTCAACTCGCGGTCCAGGGTGTTGCCTTCCTTGATGCTCCGGTCACCGGTGGAGTGAAGGGCGCGGAGGCCGGGACCCTGACCATCATGGTTGGCGGGCCGTCCGATGCGGTCGAGCGCGCCCAACCTGTGCTGCGGGCCCTTGGGACCGTCGTAATCCACGCGGGTGAGTCCGGTGCCGGCCACGTTGTGAAGCTCCTGAACAACCTGATCGCGCTTTCGACGACAGCGTTGATTGCTGAGGCGCTGGCGCTCGCCGACCGCTCGGGCGTAGCGCGGTCCACGGTCCTTGAGGTCCTCGAGCATGGGTCCGCCAACAGCACAACTCTCCGCGGCGTGTCCGCTCGGCTTAGGGAGGGGCGGTTCGACCCCGGATTCAAGCTGGCGCTGGCCCGCAAGGACCTGCGCCTGGCCGAGGAACTGGCTCAGGCTTTGGGCGTGCGCCTGGAGGTAGCGGCCGCGGCCCGCGCGATGTACGACCGTGCCTGCGACGCAGGTAAGGGAGATCTTGACGTCGCCGCGATCGCCGCCACGAAGGCAGTGGGCGCATGAGCGCATCGAACAGTCAAGGACTGAATCGCAGAGGGGGGAATGCAGGATGCCTGCCAGGATCGTCGCTCTGTGCATAGCTCTCTTGCTGCTCGCAGTGCCAGTGACGCAGGGCGGCGCGCCGCAACCCCGCCGGGGCGGCGTGCTGCACTTCGCTCTGGCCGCCGAGCCGCCCACGCTGGACCCGCACGCCACCACAGCGCTGGTCACCGCGTACATGATGCACCACGTGTACGAACCGTTGTTCACGCTGAACAGCCGGCTCGAGCCCGTCCCGATGCTCGCGGAACGCGTGACGATTGCGCCTGACCGCCGCACGTACACAATCACTCTGCGCAAGGGTGTGATCTTCCACCACGGCCGGGAGATGACCAGCGAGGACGTTATAGCGTCGCTGACGCGCTGGGGACGCATCAACGTACGCGGCCGGGTTGTCTTTGCGAACGTCGAGTCGTTCACCGCCAATGACCCGCACACCGTGGTTTTCCGGCTTAAGGAGCCGAACGTGCTCCTAGTAACGGACCTGGGGTGGTGGACGATGCCGGCTGTGATCTATCCCAAGGAGGTCATCGAGGAAGCCGGTCCCGGACCGCTGCGGCGGTTCATCGGCACAGGCCCCTACCGGTTCGTCGAGTACATCCCGGACCGGCACGTGCGCCTCGAGCGCTTCGACCGGTATGCCGCCCGTACAGAGGAGCCGGACGGGATGAGCGGCCGGCGGACCGCCTACCTGGACGCGATCGTTTTCAGCACGGTGCCCGATGCCGCGGTAAGGGCGGCTCAGGTGCAGCGTAACGAGACCCAGTTCGGTGAGATCCTGTTTCCCGACGACTACGAACGGTTGCGCCGCGAGTCGGGGATAGTTCCAGTCAGGGCGCCACTGCCAAGCACCCTGGCGTTCGTGCTGAACAAGCGCAGCGGGCCCATGACTAACCTGAAGATGCGGCAGGCGTTTCTGGCCGCGCTGGACGCCGGCCCGATCCTGCGGGCGACATACGGCCATCAAGAGTTCTACAGGCTCAATCCCAGCCTGCTGCCCAAGGAGCACCACATGTGGACCGATTCCGGGAAGGAGTTCTACAGCCAGGGCAACACCGCTCGGGCACGTAAGCTCCTGGAGGAGGCCGGGTACCGCGGCGAGCCGATTCGTTGGCTGGTGATCGCCGAGTTCCCGTGGGCAGCCAACTCTGCGCCGGTTGCGAAGTCGATGCTCGATCGCGCCGGGTTCACGGTTGACCTCCAGTACATGGACTGGCCGACCAACCTGGCCCGCCGGGGACGATTCGAGGGGTGGGACGTAACGCCGGTGCACTTCTCAGCGGTGGCGGACCCGACGCTCCACATAGCGCTGACCCCTACCTATGTGGGCTGGTACGAGAGTCGGGAGATGAGCGCTTTCGTCACGCTGCTGCGCCGACACATGGACCCCAAGGTGCGGGCGGAGTTGTGGCGACGGGCGCAGTTGCGCTTCTGGCAAGACATCCCCATGGTTCTGATCGGCGACGGTTTCTTCATGCACGCCCACCGGCCGGAACTCGCCGGATACAAGGGATTGCCGTCGCACTACTTCTGGAACACATGGCTTGAGTCGAGGCGGTAGGGGGTAGCGGCTTGACAAAGCGCGAGCGCGTGGCGGTTGCGGCGGCTGGCGGGCGACCGGACCGTGTACCGTTGAGCTTCTGGCGCCACTTCCCGGACGCGGACGACGATGCCGGACAGTTGGCCGACGCCACGGTTGCTTTTCAGCGTGCGTACGATCTCGATCTCGTCAAGTTGATGCCCAGCGGCATGTACGGGACCGAGGACTTCGGTGCTGTGGCCGGCGATCCAGATCCGGTGACCGGGGCCAAGCGGTTGATCGAGGGGCCGATCGGTGGCGCCGGGGACTGGGCGCGGCTGCGTGTCGCGCCGCCCGAGGTGGGATCCCGCGGCCGCGAGCTGCGGTGCCTCAAGATGGTCAGAGGGGCGCTGGGGCCGCTCGTGCCGATTATCCAGACGGTATTCAGTCCGTTGACGACCGCCGCCAAGATGGCTGGCCGGGACCGGTTGATCGTGATGCTGCGCCAGGCCCCAGATGCCGTTCGGGAAGGCCTGGAGACCATCACCCGATCCGAGCAAGCGTTCGCACGGGCCTGTCTCGGCGCCGGCGCCGACGGCATCTTCTTCGCCACGCAGCTCGCCGGGGCGGATGGGTTGGAGTCCGAGGCGTACCGCGCTTTCGGTGCGCCCTACGACCTGCGCGTCCTGGAGGCGCTCGCCTGCGTACCGCACCTATCGGTGCTCCACCTGCACGGTGATGGGGTGCCGTTTGACTTGTTTGCTCAATACCAGGTGCCCGTCTTCAACTGGCACGATCGCCGCACCCCTCCGTCTCTCGAAGAGGGGTGTCGCCTGCGCCCCTGGGGGGCTGCCGCCGGAGGGCTCGACGAGCGGGGCGTGCTGCTTGAAGGCACCCCGGGTCAGGTTGCGGAGGATGCGCTGGCCGTGATCAAACGGACCGGAGGATTGCGCCATCTGCTTGCACCGGGCTGCGTGCTGCCGCTGCGGGTGCCGCCCGATAACCTCGACGCCGTACGGGGTGCCGTGGAGGCCGCTTAGTAGAGACGCGCTGATGGGTCTTCGTGGATTCCTGCGGGCGCTGCGGCATGGTTGAAGTCCCGGCTTGGAGTGTGTTTGCCGCCTTCGTCCGCCTCGGGGCTACCGCCTTCGGCGGGCCGGCGATCGTGGCGCACCTGAAGGCCGAGTTGGTCGGCAGGAGGCGATGGTTGACCGACCGGGACTTCGCCGAAGGTCTGGCTCTCTGCCAGGTGATCCCCGGCGCCACAATGGTGCAGCTCTCAACCTACGCCGGGTACCGGGTCGGCGGGGTTCCTGGGGCTGTGGCGGCCGCGGTTGGGTTCGTGTTGCCCGCATTCCTGGCGATGATCGCCCTTACGGCGCTGTACGCGCACTGGGGGTCCTTGCCGGTGGTCCGCGCTGTCTTCCGGGGACTGAGTGCTCTCGTCGTCGCCATTGTCCTCAACGCCCTAGTGATCCTCGGTAAGTCCACGCTGCGCGAGTGGCAGGGGGTGTTGCTGGCTGTCCTGGCACTGGTGGCGTTGACCCTGAAGGTCGGCTTTCCGATCATTGTCGCGGCTGCGGCGGTCCTGGCGCTCGTGTTGTACCCGCGCCCTGCCGCGCCCGGTCGGAGGCCTCCCGGCGCCCCATGAGTGCCGGAGGATGGACGATCGCCGTTCTGCTGGGGGCGGCTCTTGTCGCGGGCCCCCTGCTCTGGAACCCCGTGCTCGGGCATCTGAACCTGGTGCTCATGAAGCTCGGGGTACTGGCCTTCGGGGGAGGGTTCACGCTGATTCCCCTTATCCAGCACGATGTGGTCAACCGCCTGGGGTGGCTGACCACCGGCGAGTTCATTGACGGCGTCGCCCTCGGGCAGGTGACGCCCGGGCCCATCCTGATAACCGCGACTTTCATCGGCTACAAGGTCGGCGGGCTGGCCGGGGCGGTAACCTCCACGGTCGCGGTCTTCCTCCCCTCATTCCTGGTGCTCGTGGGGATCGCCCAACACTTCGATCGGCTGAAGCACCTTCAGTCGATCCAGACGATGATTCGCGGCGTACTGAGCGGCTTCATCGGGCTGCTGCTCTTCGTTCTGTTTCAGTTTGGACAGGCCTCACTGGTGGATTGGAAGACCTGGGCACTGGCGATCGGTGCGTTTGTTGCCCTGCGCAAGGGCGTGGGCCTCCTCCCATTGGTCGGACTGACCGTCGTGGTCTCGATCTTGATGTTCTGAGTCTTGGGCACGCACGGGCGCCTGCCTCCATTAAGATGACGTAACAGGGCATGATTCCTTGCAGAGAGACCGGGAGCGTCGCCGAAGGTCCGCGACACCCTGGCCGGTCGGAAGGCAGACCTCTGGCTCACGCCGATCTGAGTCGGCAGATCTCCGAGCGGGCCTTCGAAGCAGTACCCCCTCGGTGAGACACGTCCGCGTTTGAGTAAACTCCAGGGTAGCAGTTGAGGGAGTACTGAGCTTGGAAGCAGAAA
>JASEHJ010000340.1 GCA_030018905.1 bacterium
CGATTGGATCGGCTCCAACGAAATTTGGTTTCCCTACGGAGCCCCCGAGGACTGCGAAGATCTGGAGGGATGGTTCCAAAAGCGCCGAGCCGGTGCCGACAAGGCCCTGAATGCCATTGGCTGGGAACCGCGAACATCGCTTTCCACAGAGCCAAAATCTTTCAAGCAGGTTTTTGGTTTCGCTCCCCGCCCCTTGCAAAAGGCGGTTGCCGATGCTCTGATCGATTTGAAGGAACCCGCCATCCTGTTGTTGGAAGCGCCCATGGGCGAGGGCAAGACCGAGGCGGCCTTCTTCGCGCATCTGGAGCTGCAACGTCGTTTCGGGCACCGCGGCTTATATGTGGCCTTGCCGACCAAGGCCACTGGAAATGCCATGTTCAAACGGACCCTCAAATTTCTGCGCAAACAAGGGATGAATCGAAAACTCGACCTGCAACTTCTGCATGGTGCCAAGCTTCTCAACGACACCTTTCAGAATCTGCACCTCACGGATATTCATGATCCCGCGACGGGCGGTGAGATTCGCG
>JASEHJ010000034.1 GCA_030018905.1 bacterium
GGAGGAGACGCTGGCAGGGGACAACGTAGGGGTATTGCTGCGAGGGGTAGAGAAGGACGAGGTAGAGCGTGGGATGGTGCTGGCGAAGCCTGGGTCGATCAAGCCTCACACGGACTTTCAGGCAGAGGTATACGTACTGGCGAAAGAGGAGGGGGGACGGCACACGCCGTTCTTCACGGGATACCGGCCGCAGTTCTACTTCCGGACGACGGACGTGACCGGAGACATAGTGCTGCCCGAAGGGGTAGAGATGGTGATGCCGGGTGACAACATCACGATGGGGGTGAAGCTGATCACCCCGGTGGCGCTGGAGGAGGGCCTGCGGTTTGCGATCCGGGAAGGCGGACGGACAGTGGGCGCCGGTGTCGTTGTGAAGGTGGAGGCGTAAAGGTATGGCGGTGGCGCAGAAGATCCGCATCAAGCTCAAGGCCTTCGACCATAAGGTCCTCGACCAGTCGGCCGAGAAGATCGTCAGCGTGGTGCGCAAGTCCGGGGCGCGCGTCAGCGGCCCGGTCCCGTTGCCGACCAACCGCAACACCTTCTGCGTCATTCGGTCCCCGCATGTCGATAAGGATTCGATGGAGCACTTCGAGATCCGGACCCATCGGCGCCTCATCGATATCCTTGATCCCACACAGAAGACGGTCGACGAGCTCATGCACCTCGACCTTCCTGCGGGCGTAGACATTGAGATCAAGTTGTAGGAGTTGCAGAAGATGACGGCCATCCTCGGACGGAAGCTCGGAATGACCCGCATCTTCGATGACGAAGGGGCCAGCATCGCCGTGACGGTCATCGAGGCGGGCCCGTGCGTCGTCCTGGACGCCCGAACGCCCGAACGCGACGGCTACGCCGCGATGCGCGTGGCCTTTGAGCCCGTGCCCGAGCGGAAGGTGAACCGCCCGATGAAGGGCGTGTTCGCTCGGCTAAAGACGGCGACCCATCGCGTGATCCGGGAGCTCCCCCTGCCGGAGGGAGGGGCGCAGCCCGGGCAGGTTATCACCGTCGAGGGGTTCGTCCCCGGGCAGGTCGTGGACGTAACCGGCACCAGCATCGGGCGCGGTTTCACCGGCGCGATGAAGCGACACGGTTTCAGCGGCCAGCGAGACTCGCACGGCGTGTCCCTGATGCACCGCGCGATAGGCTCCATCGGATCGTCGGACATCGCTCGGGTATTCCCCGGCAAACGGATGGCCGGACGCCACGGTAACAAGCGGGTGACCGTGCGGCGGCTTCGCGTAGTCCGCGTGGACCCCAAGAACAACCTGCTGCTGCTGCGCGGCGCCACGCCGGGCGTTCGGGGGGCGCTGCTGATGGTGAGGAGCGCATGACGACCATGATGCCCAAGGCCACCACCTTCGACGTGACCGGCGCGCCCGCCGGCGAGATAGAGCTGCCCACGGCGCTCTTCGGCCTGCGGCCAAACCGAGCCCTACTGCACCGCGCGGTGCTCGCCGAACTTGCCAACGCCCGTGCGGGTACGCACGCGACCCGCACCAAGGGCGACGTCAGGGGAGGAGGCCGCAAGCCCTGGCGCCAGAAGGGCACTGGACGCGCGCGCGCCGGTAGTCGGCGCTCTCCCCTCTGGACGGGCGGGGGAATCACTTTTGGCCCGCAACCTCGCGACCACTCTCAGAAGCTCTCCAGGCAGGAGCGGGATCTAGCCCTGCGATCGGCGCTATCGGCCCAGGCTCAGGCGGGCCGCATCGTGATCCTGGAGCGTCTGGCCGCCGGCGGCGAGCCCAAGACGAAATCCCTGGCGGCGCTGCTGGAGACGGTGGGGGTGCGTCCCCCGGCGGTTATCGTCGTGGCAGACACCGAGAAGGACATGGCACGGGCCGCGGCCAACCTGCGGGGCGCCCGCGTGCTCTCGGTCCGCCGCCTTGCGGTCCGCCACCTGCTGGTGCCGTGCCCCCTGGTGATCACACAATCGGCTCTGGCCGTGTTGCAGGAGGCATGGGGATCGTGAACCCGCGCGAGATCATCCGCCGCCCGATTCTGACCGAGAAGAGCCTGCGCGGCAACGAGGGCGGAAAGTACACGTTCGAGATCGCGCGAGGCGCGAACAAGATCGCCGTAAAGCAGGCGGTGGAGGCGATCTTCTCGGTGCGCGTGCGTCAGGTCAACGTGATCAACATCCCAGGGCGCACACGCCGGAGGGGCCGGTACGAGTTCGTCTCGCCCGGCATGCGTAAGGCCGTGGTCACGCTTGCCCCTGGCAACAAGATAGACCTGGAGAGCATGACGTAGGCCGACGGCTGGGAGGCCACGATGGGAATCAAGAAGTTCAAACCAACGACGCCGGGGCGGCGGTTCGGAAGCGTCTCGAGCTTCGAGGAGATCACGAAGACCAGACCCGAACGGGCGCTTCTGGAGCCCGTGCGCCAGCGCGCGGGCCGCAACACGCAGGGCAAGGTTACGGTGCGCCACCGGGGCGGGGGCCACAAGCGAAGTTACCGGATCATTGACTTCAAGCGCGACAAGGACGGAATTCCCGCCCGCGTGGCGGCGGTGGAGTATGACCCCAACCGGTCGGCGCGCCTTGCGCTGTTGCACTACGCCGATGGCGAGAAGCGCTACATCCTGGCGCCGGTAGGCTTGCGTGTCGGGGATACGGTTTCCTCCGGCTTGCAGGTCGACGTCCGCCCCGGTAATGCATCGCCGCTGCGGACGATTCCGGTGGGCACCGTGGTTCACAACATCGAGTTGATGCCCTCCCGGGGAGGCCAGATGGTGCGGGCCGCCGGTGGGGGCGCGCAGGTAATGGCAAAGGAAGGCGGGGTGGCGCACATCCGGCTGCCTTCGGGTGAGGTCAGGTTGGTCCCGATAGACTGCCGGGCCACCATCGGCCAGGTCGGCAATGTGGATCACGAGGCCGTCAAGATCGGCAAGGCCGGGAGATCGCGGTGGCTGGGCCGCCGGCCCAGCGTCCGCGGTGTGGCCATGGATCCATCCAGCCACCCGCACGGAGGCGGGGAGGGACGGTCCCCGATCGGGATGGCGGGGCCGGTTACTCCGTGGGGCAAGCCTACGCTGGGGTACAAGACGCGCAAGGCCAAGCGCTCCGACGCGTTGATCGTGAAGCGGCGCAAGTAGGGCGAGGGAGGTCGGGCACGAGCCATGGGACGATCGCAGAAGAAGGGGCCGTTTGCGGACCAGCACCTGGTCGAGAAGATCAAGGGCCTGAACCGATCCCGTGAGCGGCGCGTTATCAAGACCTGGTCGCGACGCTCGACCGTACTACCCGATTTCATCGGGCACACGATTGCGGTCTACGACGGCCGGAAACACGTCCCGGTGTACGTTACAGAGCAGATGGTGGGACACAAGCTCGGCGAGTTTGCGCCGACGCGCACGTTCAAAGGGCACGGCGCGCATACCGAGCGTGCGACGACGCCGAAGTAGGCTGCCGAGAACGACGGGAGGAACAGCATGGAAGCCAAGGCGATCGCCAGATACATAAGTATCTCGCCTCTTAAAGCACGGCGGGCGCTGGCGGTTCTGCGCGGGCTCCCGGTCCGAGAGGCGGAGGCTCGGCTGCGGGCTTCACCTGACATGACCTCCAAGGTGGTGGCCAAGGTCCTGAAGTCGGCGGTGGCCAATGCCGAGAGCAACCACGAGATGGATGCCGATGACCTGATCGTAGTGCGGACCTATGCCGACAAAGCGCCTGTGACCAAGCGGGTCACGCCGCGGGCACGCGGGCGGGCGGACGTTATCACCAAGCGCAGCAGCCACATAACCGTCGTGGTGGGCGAGCGAACAGGCCGGTAGGCCGGTTAGCGCAATTCCGGAGGTGTGAGGTGGGGCAGAAGGTCAACCCAATCGGGCTGCGGGTCGGTATCATCCGGGACTGGGAATCCCGTTGGTACGCCCGGAACATGGCGGACCTGATCGAGGAAGATCAGAAGATCCGGCAGTTGATCAAGAAGAAGCTCCACCGCGCCGGAATCTCGCGCGTAGAGATCGAGCGGGCGGCAAACCGCGTTCGAGTAGTCATACACTCCGCCCGGCCCGGCATTATCATCGGGCGCGGCGGCACTGGGATCGACGCGCTCAAGAAGGAGCTGGATGCCCTGACCGGTCGCCAGATAACGCTGAGCGTAAACGAGGTGCGCCGGCCCGAGATCGAGGCGCAGCTCGTCGCCGAGAACGTGGCGCAGCAGTTGGAGCGGCGGATCGCCTACCGGCGCGCCATGAAGCAGGCGGTCCAGCGCAGCCTCCGGGCAGGGGCCAAGGGCATTCGCATCGCGTGCAGCGGGCGGCTTGGCGGATCGGAGATTGCGCGCTACGAGTGGTACCGCGAAGGGCGTGTGCCCCTGCACACGCTGCGGGCCGACATTGACTTCGGGGTGGCCGAGGCGCTCACCACATACGGTCGCATCGGTGTAAAGACCTGGATCTACCGGGGAGACGTTCTCCCTGAGAGCCGTCGACACGAGCCTGAGCACCGCCGGCCGCCCAGGCATGAGCCGGCGGCAGGTGTTGGGCCCGTTGTGATTCCAAGTCGGACGGCGCCGGCTAGCGTGAGGAGGCAGGGCAGCAATGTTGATGCCCAAGCGGACTAAGTTCCGGAAGGCGCACAGGGGGAACATGGCCGGCAAGGTTCGCGCCGGCACCTTCGTGGCTTTCGGCGAGTACGGCCTTCAGGCAATGGACCCAGGCTGGATCTCCAGCGCCCAGCTCGAGGCGGCCCGGCGCACGATTACCCGGTTTATCAAGCGCGGGGGAAAGCTGTGGATCAGGGTCTTTCCCGACAAGCCGGTTACGAAGAAGCCGGCCGAGACGCGCATGGGCAGCGGCAAGGGGAACCCTGAGTTCTGGGTCGCCGTCGTCAGGCCTGGTCGGATCCTGTTCGAGCTGGCCGGCGTGGATGAAACCCAGGCCCGGCAGGCGATGTCCCTGGCATCGCACAAGCTGCCGATCAAGACCCAGTTCATTTCCCGGGTGGTGGCCTGAAGATGAAGGCGAGCGCGCTACGGGAGTTGATCCCGGCGGAAATTGAGAAGAAGCTCGATGAGGCAGAGCGCGAGTTGTGGTTGCTGCGGATCAAGGTGTCCCAACAGCGCAAAACGGCGCGGATCCGTGATCTGCGGCGCGACATCGCGCGCATGAAGACAGTGCTGGCCCGCCGCATGGCGGCAGGCCAGAAGTAAGGCTGGAGGGCTGAGCATGGTGGAGCGGGCGAGGCGAAAGAGCCAGGTGGGCGTGGTGACCAGCGACAAGATGGCCAAGACCGTGGTGGTGAAGATAGATGTCGTGACACGCCACCCGCTCTACAAGAAGATCATCCGGCAGTCCAAGAAGCTCAAGGCTCACGACGAGCAGGGCACGGTCCGCGTGGGCGATCGCGTCCGAATCGTGGAGACGCGGCCGGTGTCCCGCGACAAGCGTTGGCGGGTAGCTGAGATTCTCGATCGAGCGCGCTAGGCGCGCGGGCGGGACCGAGGTGGAACGATGATCCAACAAGAGAGCCGATTGAAGGTAGCGGACAACACCGGCGCGCGCGAACTGCTTTGCATCCGGGTCGTGGGAGGGTCCCGCCGGCGATACGCCAGCGTAGGGGACATCATCGTGGCAACCGTGAAGCAGGCTATCCCCAACAGCCCCGTCAAGAAGGGGGAGGTCGTTCGGGCGGTCATCGTGCGTACCCGGAAAGAGTTGCGTCGTCAAGACGGGTCCTACATACGGTTCGACGACAACGCGGCGGTGCTGTTGTCCGATGCCGCCAATCCCCGGGGCACTCGAATCTTCGGGCCGGTTGCGCGCGAACTCCGAGAAAAGCAGTTCATGAAGATCATCTCGCTAGCGCCTGAAGTGCTGTAGTAGCGGACTCGGACGGAGGCAGGGACGATGGTGGCAACAACGGTGCATTCACGGCTTCACCTCCGCAAGGGCGACATGGTAGAGGTGACCGGTGGTAAGTTCAGCGGAAAGCGAGGTAAGGTGCTTCGGGTTGTGACCCGCGACGCGCGCGCCATCGTCGAGGGCGTTAACATCGTGAAGCGACACGTGAAGCCCAGCCGAAAGGTGCCCCAGGGCGGCATAGTGCCCAAGGAGGCGCCTATTCCGGTGGCGCGGTTGATGATCGTGTGTTCCAGGTGCGGGGAGGCCTCGCGGGCCGGACACCGATACCTGGGAGACGGGACGAAGGTCAGGTACTGCAAGCGCTGCAAGGAGCAGATGGACAAGTAGGCGGCGGGCAGGAGCGAGGAGATAGATGGCCACTAGGCTGAGAGAACGATACCAGACCGAAGTCGTGCCGAAGATGCTCGAGCGGTTTCAGTATCGCAACCGCATGGAGGTTCCGCGGCTGGAGAAGGTCGTCATTAATGTGCGCGTGGGCGGCGCGGTAGCGGACCCTCGACTAATCGACAAGGTTGTCGAGGAGCTGGTGGCAATCGCCGGTCAGCGCCCCGTCGTCACGAAGGCCCGGAGGTCCATCGCGGCGTTCAAGTTGCGCCAGGGCATGCCTATCGGCGTGAAGGTGACGCTACGCGGGGACCGGATGTACTACTTCCTGGACAAGCTTCTGAACATCGCCCTGCCGCGCATCAAGGACTTCAAGGGCGTCTCCGAGCGCGCCTTCGACGGCCGCGGCAACCTCAACCTGGGCCTTAAGGAACAGCTTATCTTTCCTGAGATCGAGTACGACAAGGTTGACAAGATTCGCGGGATGGATGTGACGGTGGTAACCACCGCGCGTTCGGACGAGCAGGCGCGAGAGCTGCTCCGTCATCTGGGCCTCCCTCTTCGGGAGGCCGCACAGACTGTATCGGGCGCATAGGTCCGGAGGGGGAATCCGCGGGTGGCGAAGAAGTCGATGCTCGAGAAGTGGAAGCGAACGCCGAAGTTCGCCGTGCGCAAGTATAGCCGGTGCCGCCGGTGCGGTAGGCCCCGCGCCGTCTACCGGCGCCTGGGGCTGTGCCGGCTGTGTCTGCGGCAGTTGGCGTACCGGGGTGAGATCCCTGGGATGATGAAGGCAAGCTGGTAAGGAGGGTAACCCCGTGGGTGGAGTGGTCACGGATTCAATAGCGGACATGCTGACCCGGTTGCGGAATGCGAACGCGGCCAAGCACGACAATGTTCTTATTCCGACAAGCCGGATGAAGCTGGAGATCGCCAGGATTCTGAAGGCGGAGGGTTTCATCGCCGACTTCCAGGTCGTCGAGCGCAAGCCGCAGAGCCAGTTGCGACTGCTGCTCCGCTATGGTCCAAAGCGCCAGCAGATTCTAACCGGCATCCGGCGCGTAAGCCGGCCTGGACTGCGGTTCTATGCGAAGCGGCTGGCCGTCCCCCGGGTGAGGGGCGGACTGGGCGTGGCAATCCTGTCAACGTCCCGCGGGATCATGACCGACAAGGAAGCCCGCCAGACGGGCGTGGGCGGGGAGGTCATCTGCTATGTCTGGTAGCCACAGGGCGGGGAGGGAGTAGCCATGTCACGCATCGGGCGCATGCCTGTCACCCTGCCCGCGGGCGTAGACGTCACGGTGAGCGGCCGTAGCGTTGAGGTGCGCGGCCCCAAGGGGAGCCTGGCACGCCAGATCCACCCCGACATGCGCGTCGCGGTCGAGGGAGGTGCCGTTGTGGTCACCCGGCCGACCGAGCAGAAGTTCCACCGCGCGCTGCATGGGCTGACCCGTGCGCTGATCGCCAACATGGTTCAGGGCGTGGTGGAGGGGTTCAAGGTTGACCTGGAGATCCACGGCGTCGGGTACAGGGCCACGAAGCAGGGACGCGGGCTGGTTCTGCAGGTGGGGTATTCTCACACCGTTGAGCTAACCCCGCCCGAGGGAGTGGAGTTGGTGGTCCCGCAACCCAACCGGATTTCGGTGATCGGCAACGACAAGGAATCGGTGGGGCAGTTCGCGGCCACCCTGCGGGCGGTCCGGCGCCCAGATTCCTACAAGGGCAAAGGAATCCGGTACGCTGGGGAACGGTTGCGTCTGAAGGCCGGCAAGGCCGGGCGCACAGCCGGGAAGGCGTAGGGAGGTCAGAGAGAACGAGATGTACACTCTACCCGATCGTAACGCCCTTCGACGCCGGCGGCACATGCGCTCCCGGCGGCGGTTGGCCGGCGTAGCCACACGTCCACGCCTGTCCGTCTTTCGCAGCCTGAAGCAGATTTACGCGCAGGTGATTGACGACCAGACCGGGCGGACGCTGGTGTCGGCCTCTACGCTGGATCCCGAGGTGCGCCCGCAGATCGCCGCAAAGAAGAAGACGGAAGCCGGCGCGGTGGTGGGCGAGGTACTGGCCCGGCGCGCTCTGGCCCAAGGCATTGCCGCGGTGGTCTTCGACCGCGGCGGGTACCTCTACCATGGTCGCATCCGGGCGCTGGCAGAGGCAGCGCGGTCGGCCGGGCTGCAGTTCTAGTGTTTCTGGAGGAGTAACGTGCCGCAGCGCATCGATCCATCGTCCGTTAACCTGACCGTTGAGAAGGCGGTCTTCATCAACCGCGTCGCCAAGGTGACGAAGGGCGCAAAGCGATTCAAGTTCAGCGCTCTTGTGGTCGTGGGCGACGAGGACGGGCACGTTGGGGTGGGCCTGGGGAAGGCCTCCGAGGTGCCCGACGCGATCCGCAAGGCGGTCGAGGATGCCAAGAAGGGGCTGATGAAGGTCCGCCGGAACGGCACCACGATTCCACACGAGATCATAGGCGCCTACGGGGCGGCGCGTGTCATTCTACGGCCGGCCTCGCGGGGCACCGGGGTCATAGCCGGTGGCGCCGTGCGGGCGGTGCTGGAAGCCGCCGGGATCAAGGACATCCTGACCAAGGCGCTGGGCTCCACCAACTCCATCAACGTGGCCCGGGCAACTATGGCCGGACTGGATGCGCTGCGTATCTCGGAAGAGGCGGGGCGCCTGCGCGGTCGGTCGCTCGAGTCCGCGGCCCGGAGGGCCTAGGATGGCACGCGTGGAGGGGGGAGACACGATGCCGATGCTGGGAGGGTTGAAACCACCGCGGGGCTCGCACAGGCGCCGCCGCCGCGTAGGCCGGGGGTTGGGCTCCGGTCGTGGGGTGTACTCCGGCAAAGGCCGCAAGGGCCAGAAGGCCCGCTCGGGCTCCGCGATGCGCCCCGGGTTTGAGGGCGGACAGACGCCGTTGATCAAGCGTCTGCCGTTCCGGCGCGGCGTGCGTGGCGCCGGCAGCAACATGACAGGCGGCGGTCCCAGGCCCGCGATGCAGGAGGTCCGGTTGCGCGACCTTAACCGGTTCCCGGCCGGGAGTGAGGTTACACCGGTACTGCTGCGGCGTGCCGGGATTGTGGGCGCCGGTCGGGTCAAGGTCCTGGCCACCGGCCGATTGGCGCATCCGCTGACCGTCCGGGCGCAGGCCTTCACGGCGGGCGCCCGCCGGGCGATTGAGGCCGCGGGCGGCCGCGCCGAGGTGATCGGTCGGTGATCCAGGTCCGCTCGATGTCCAACCCTCTGCGGATCCCTGATCTGCGGCGACGGCTGCTCTTCACGGCAGTCATGCTGGCCCTCTACCGGCTTGGGGCCCATCTGCCGGTGCCCGGCGTGAACGTCGCCGCTCTCGAGAACCTGTTCAAGCAGAAGGGCAGCCTGTTCAGCTTCCTCGACCTGTTCGTCGGAGGGGCGCTCTCCAACTTCGCCATCTTCGCGCTGGGCGTCTTCCCGTACATAACCGCCTCCATCATCTTCAGCCTGCTGCGGGTGGTATTCCCGCGCCTCAAGGAGATGGCCACCGAAGAGGGCGAGGCCGGCCGGCGCCAGATAGGGATGTACACGCGGTACCTGACCGTGGTCCTGGCGGTTCTGCAGGGCGTCGGGCAGGTCTACCTCATCCGGAGCCAGGGAGCCATCCTCGATCCCAGGCCGCTAATCATGGCCACCATCGTCATCACCCTTACCGCGGGGACCATGCTGCTCACCTGGATGGGTGAGATCATGACCGAGTACGGGGTGGGCAACGGCGTATCACTGATCATCTTCGGGGGCATCGTCGCCCGGCTGCCCGCGCAGAGCGCCCAGACGCTCGTGCTGGTGCGCGCGGGCGAGGTGGCGATCTGGAAGTTCCTTCTGGACATCGTCATCATTCTGGCCAGCATCGTGGCGGTGGTCTTCATAACCCAGGCAGTGCGCAAGATCCCCGTCCAGTATGCCAAGCGCGTCGTGGGGCGGCGGGTCTACGGCGGGCAGTCCACGCACCTGCCCATGCGCCTGATCCAGGCAGGCGTCATCCCCATCATCTTCGCGGTCTCCGTTCTGCAGTTCCCGGGGACGATCGCGCAGTTCTCGCGCTGGGAGTGGTTGCAGCGGTTGGGGCAGCAAATCCTTCCTGGTCAGCCCATGGGCGACGTGCTCTACTTCGCGCTCATCATCATCTTCACGTACTTCTATACCGCGGTATCGTTTGATCCGAACGATGTGTCCGATAACATCAAGAAGTACGGCGGTTTTATCCCCGGCATCCGGCCGGGGAGGCCGACGAGCGACTACCTGGGACGCGTTACCGAGCGGCTGACGTTCGTGGGAGCCCTGTCGCTGGCCACCATCGCCATCGCCCCGGTGTACATGGCGCGCGGCGCCGGTGCGCTCACCCTGTATCTTGCCGGAACCTCGCTCCTCATCGTCGTAGGCGTGGCGCTTGAGACGATGAAGCAGCTCGAGGCCTACGTGCTTATGCGCCACTACGAGGGGTTCATGAAGTGAGCGGTCCGGCGCGATGAACCTGATCTTCCTCGGCCCACCCGGCGTCGGTAAGGGCACGCAGGCGCGCCTGATCGAGCGGCGGATGGGGATCCCGCAGATCGCAACGGGCGACATACTTCGGGCGGCGATCGCGGTCAAGACCCCGTTTGGGGAGGCGGCCGGCCGTTACATGAGCCGCGGCGACCTCGTCCCAGATGCGGTGATGATCGAGGCGGTGGCGGAACGGCTCCAGCAGCCAGATACGGTGGGAGGGTTCATCCTGGACGGTTTCCCACGGACGATTCCTCAGGCCGAGGCCTTGGATGCCGTCCTGGCCGGCATGGGCCGCCGTATTGACCGGGTCATCGCATTCGGGGCGGCAGAGGACACGATTGTCCGTCGCATGAGCGGACGGAGGATCTGCCGCGCATCCGGTCACATCTACCATCTGGACAGCAATCCGCCAACCACCCCTGGGGTTTGCGACATAGACGCGAGCCCGCTATACCAGCGCGACGACGATCGGCCGGAGACGATACGGCGCAGGATGCAGGTGTACCGCGAGCAGTCCGAACCGCTCATTGCTTTCTACCAGGCGCGGGGCGTCTATACGGCGATCAGTGCAGAGGGCGAGATAGAGGAGATCTACCAGACCCTGCTCGCCGCCGCGGCCCCGCAGGTGCTCGGGTGAAGCCGGTCAGCACGGTCGTGATCAAGTCCGCGGACGAGATCGCGTGCATGCGGCGCGCCGGACATCTGGCGGCGCGAGCGATCCGTGAGGTCACACGTGCGGTGGCGCCGGGCGTCACCACAGCGGAGCTCGATAGCACCGCCGAGACGTTCATTCGCGACTGGGGCGGCGTGCCGTCGTTCAAGGGCTACAGGGGATACCCGGCGAGCATCTGCGCGTCGGTGGACGATGAGGTGGTGCACGGCATCCCGGGCCCCCGTGTTCTGGGGGAAGGTTCGGTCGTCTCAATTGACCTGGGGGTGTACCTGGACGGCTTCCACGCCGACGCGGCGCTGACCGTGCCCGTGGGCGAGGTGAAGCCGGAGGTCCAGCGGCTGCTGACGGTCACCGTTAGGGCGCTCGAAGCAGGGGTGGCCGCGGCGAGGTCAGGTGGCTTCCTGGGGGACATCGGGGAGGCGGTGCAGTCGGTTGTAGAGGCCGCCGGATTCTCCGTGGTCCGGGATTACGCCGGGCACGGGATCGGCCGGGCGCTGCACGAGGACCCGCAGGTGCCGAATGTGGGCCAGTCCCGGAAGGGCATGGCGCTCCAGGCCGGCATGACGCTGGCGATAGAGCCTATGGTCAACATCGGGGGGCCTGAGGTGACCTTGGACGCCGACGGGTGGACCGTGCGCACCCTCGATCGTACGCGGTCGGCGCACGCGGAGCACACCGTGGCCGTAACGGCGGATGGCCCGATGATCCTGACTGGACTAGAAGGCGCCGGCGCTCTATACTAGGGTTTTGTGGATCAGGTGGGGGCAAGGTCTCTGGAGGAAATGGTCGGCAGGGTGGTCACCTCGCGGGCCGGTCGTGACGCGGGCGGCCGCTACGTGGTTATCGGCGCAGCGGGGGATGATATGGTGCTTGTGGCCGACGGCCGGCGCCGGAGCACAGGCCGCCCCAAGCGGAAGAACGTGAAGCACCTGGCCGTGCACGGTCTAGCCGGCACAATCGCGGAGCGGCTGCGCGAAGGTCGGGCCTTGACCGACGAGGATCTTAGGGCGGTACTGACCAGACCCACGGAGGGCTGATGACAAAGAAGGATGCCATCGAGGTCGAAGGGACGGTCGCGGAAGTGCTGCCGAACGCGATGTTCCGCGTTACGCTGGCCGGCGGGCACAAGGTGCTGGCCCACATCTCGGGCAAGATGCGCATCCACTTCATTCGGATACTCCCCGGTGACCGCGTGAAGGTGGAACTGTCGCCGTACGATCCTACGCGCGGCAGGATCACCTACCGGTACCGGTAGGGTCCTGGCAGAGGGAGCGGGCAAGCATGAAAGTTCGGTCGTCGGTTCGCACGATGTGCGAGAAGTGCAAGATCATCAAGCGTGGGCGTCGGGTATTGGTTATCTGCGAGAACCCGAAGCACAAGCAGAAGCAGGGATAGGAGGCCGATAATGGCACGGATCGCCGGAGTGGATCTGCCGCGAGACAAGCGCATTGAGGCGGCGCTCCCGTACATCTTCGGCATCGGGCCGACGAGGGCCCGGGCGATCTGCCGGGGGACCGGAGTCAACCCGGATACGCGGGTGCGGGCGCTGGCCGAGGACGAGATAACACGGTTGCGCGATTACATCGAGCGCAACTTCAAGGTTGAGGGCGACCTGCGCCGCGACGTCGCCATGGACATCCGTCGGCTCGTGGAGATCGGTTCCTACAGAGGACTCCGACACAAGAAGAGCCTGCCGACCCGCGGTCAGCGCACGCGCACGAACGCACGGACCCGGAAAGGGCCCAAGAGAACCGTCGGGATCCGCCGCAAGGCCGTAGCCGCATCGGCGCCGGCAACCAAGTAGGCGCGAGGGAGATCGAGATGGCAAACAAGCCGAGGGGCCGGAAGCGCGAGCGCAAGCACGTGCCCGTGGGGATCGCCCACATCCGGTCGAGCTTCAACAACACGATCGTGTCTATCACCGACCCGCGCGGCAACGTCGTGGCCTGGTCAAGCTCGGGAACCTCTGGTTTCAAGGGTTCCCGAAAGGGCACGCCCTTCGCCGCCAGCGTGGCGGCGGAGACGGCGGCGCGCAAGGCGATGGAGCACGGCCTGCGAGTGGTGGAGGTCTTCGTACGAGGTCCGGGAGCGGGGCGGGAGGCGGCCATTCGGTCGCTGCAATCCGCCGGGCTGGAAGTCAACATGATCAAGGACGTGACGCCGGTGCCGCACAACGGGTGCCGCCCGCCGAAGCGGCGGCGAGTGTAGGGGGAGCGGATGGGACGCTACACGGAAGCGGTATGCCGGCTCTGCCGGCGCGAGGGCATGAAGCTCTACCTCAAGGGAGACAAGTGCTATACCGAGAAGTGCCCGGTGCACAAGAGGCCGGCACCTCCCGGGATGCACGGCGTCTCGAGGCGCAAGCTCAGCGAGTTCGGTGTCCGGTTGCGCGAGAAGCAGAAGCTTCGCCGCATCTACGGGGTCTACGAGGCGCAGTTCAAGACGTATTTCCAGCGCGCCTCCAAGACCAAGGGCGTCACCGGCACCCGGTTGCTGCAGATGCTCGAGGCTCGGCTGGACAACGTCGTCTACCGGCTCGGTTTGGCCGCGTCCCGCAAGGAGGCCCGCCAGCTCGTGGCCCATGGGCACCTGGCCGTGAACGGCGGACGCGTTAAGGCGCCGTCGTACCAGGTCCGACCCGGACAGAGGGTGACGGTGGCCGATCCTGCCGACATTCCTCCGAGGGTCAAGGAACTGGCGGCCCTGCCCGGGCGGAAGCCTCCGTCCTGGTTGGAGTTCGACCCCTCCCGGATGGAGGCCCGCGTGCTGGCGCTTCCTGCCCGCGAGGAGATAGATGTCCCGGTTCAGGAGCAGTTGATCGTTGAGTACTACTCTCGGTGATGATCCTCCGGGAGCGTAGGTTGGGATGCAGGAGGTAGGTTGACTATGGCTGTGGGCATCGTGTGGGAGGCTCCAACCCCCAAGGTGGAGCAGGCTGAACTCTCTGATACGTACGGCAAGTTCGTCTTGGAGCCGCTCGATCACGGGTTTGGCGTGACGCTTGGCAACGCGCTGCGCCGGGTGTTGCTCTCGTCGATCATGGGCGCGGCCGTTACCTCCGTCAAGATCGACGGTGTGCTTCACGAGTTTTCAACAATCACCGGGGTCGTCGAGGACGTCACCCAGATCGTGCTCAACCTGAAGGAGCTCACGCTCCGGCTCTACACGGACAAGCCCAAGCTGCTGCGGCTTGACGTCAAGGGCAAGAAAGAGGTCACGGCGGCGGACATCCAAGAAGACCCGGAAGTGGAGATCATCAACCGCGGTCTGCACCTGGCCACCCTGGACCGAAAGGACGCGCGCCTGGCGATGGAGATCGTCGTCGAGCGCGGGAAGGGTTACGTCCCTGCCGACCGCCATCGCCGCAGCGAGCATGTGATTGGCGTGATCCCGGTTGACTCGATCTTCTCACCGATCCAGAAGGTGAACTTCACCGTGGAGGACACGCGGGTTGGTCATGCGATCGACCTGGACCGGCTGGTGCTGGAGGTCTGGACCGACGGATCCATCCGTCCCGAAGAGGCCCTGCAGGAGGCCTCGCGTCTCCAGATTGATCACTTCCGCCTGTTCGCTGGGATTGCCGACGACGCGGCCCCCGGGGTTCCCTTCGGTGGGGCCGACGATCCGGACAAGTCCCGCGCAGCGACAATGCCGATCGAGGAGCTCGATCTGTCGGTACGCCCGTACAACTGTCTGAAGCGCGCTGGGATACACACCGTGGGCGACCTGATCCGGAAGACTGAGGATGAGGTCGTTGCGGTCAAGAACTTCGGTCGGAAGTCGCTGGACGAGGTGAGGGAGAAACTGGCCCTTCACGGATGGAGTCTGCGGCAGCCGGAACCGTCGTAGTCGTAGGGAGCGAGATCATGGGCATGGGAGCGAAGGGCCGCAAGTTGGGCCGTGATACAGGCGAGCGCCGGGCGCTGTTCAGGGACTTGGTCGGCGCGCTGATCATGCACGGGCGGATCGAGACGACCGGCGCAAAGGCCAAGGAAACCAAGAAGATCGCCGATACCGTGATCTCCACGGCGCTGGGCAACGACATGCAGGCGCGGAGGCAGGTTCGCCGCTTCCTCACCGATCGAACCGTGCTGAACCGGCTCTTCGGGGACGTGGTGCCCAAGCTGCAGGCCGGGCGCGGCGGGTACACCCGCGTAATCAAGACGCGGACCCGCCGGGGTGACGGCGCGGAGATGGCGCTGGTCGAACTGGTCAAGTAAGGGGGGTTCGCCGCGTGCGCGAGCCCTTAATCGAGGTCACCGATCTCCGATACGTCTATCATCCGGATACCCCTCAGGCCGTAGTCGCCCTCGACGGCCTGTCGTTCTCTGTGGAGCCCGGGGAGTACCTCGGAATCGTCGGCGGCAACGGCTCCGGCAAATCCACCCTGGCCAAGCACCTCAACGCGCTTCTCCTGCCCACGGCAGGCTGCGTACGCGTGGGAGGCCTTGACACCCGCGACCGCGCGGCAACCTGGGAGATCCGCCGCCGCGTGGGTATGATCTTCCAGAATCCCGACAACCAGCTCGTGGCCACGGTCGTCGAGGAAGATGTGGCCTTTGGCCCCGAGAACCTAGGCCTGCCGCCGGCGGTGATCCGGGAGCGCGTGGGCGAAGCGCTCGCAGCGGTGGGCATGACGGGGTTCCGCCGCCGAGCCCCGCACCTTCTCTCCGGCGGGCAGAAGCAGCGCGTGGCGATAGCGGGCATCCTGGCGATGCGGCCGGCATGCCTGGTACTGGACGAGGCGACCACGATGCTGGACCCCGCGGGTCGTGCCGAGGTGCTGGAAACCCTCTCCGTCCTCAACCGCCGCGACGGGGTGACCATCATGCTGATCTCCCACGCGATGGAAGACCTCTCCGACGCAGAACGCATCATCGCGATGGATCGTGGCCGCATCGTGCTTGACGGCCCCGCGGCCGCGATCATGGCGCGGGCCGAGGAGATTCCCGGCGGCCGATTGGGTGCCCCGCCCATGGTGAAGCTTGCGCGCTGGCTCAGGGAGGACGGACTCCGACTCCCAGAGGGAGTGCACAAGGTTGAAGCCCTCGCGGACGCGGTGGTGGCCGCCGCGGGCCTTTCGCCCCAGAGCGATGTCTGACCCACTGATCGCCTGCCGCGGGCTCTGCCACACTTACCTGCGTGGGACGCCGATGGAGGCCGTGGCCCTGGATGGGGTCACACTTGAAATCCGTCCCGGAGAGATCGTAGCAATCATCGGCCCGACCGGGTCCGGTAAGTCCACGCTAATACAGCACTTCAACGGATTGCTGCGTCCGACTGCCGGTGAGATCAGGATCTCCGGGGAGGATCTCTGGGCGCCGCGCGCCGACCGTCGCCGGGCCCGGCAGCAGATCGGGCTGGTCTTTCAGTTTCCCGAGTATCAACTCTTCGAGGAGACCGTGCGGAAGGACGTCGCCTTCGGACCCAAGAACCTGGGACTGCCCGCCGAGACGATCGCCGCTAGGGTGGACGAGGCCCTCCGAGCGGTCGGGCTCGATCCGGGGCGGTTCGGCGACCGCTCCCCGTTTACACTCTCGGGCGGTGAGATGCGTCGCGTCGCGCTGGCAGGCGTCCTGGCGATGCGCCCCGGGGCCCTGGTCCTGGACGAGCCTACTGCCGGGTTGGACCCGCGGGGCAAGGAAGAGCTGCTCGAGCGCATAGCCGCGCTCCACCGAAAGGGCATGACGCTGGTGCTCGTTACGCACAGCATGGACGAGGCCGCCCTGCTGGCCAGCCGCATCGTGGTGATGCACGCCGGCCGGGTGATGCTGGATGGTTCTCCCCATGAGGTCTTCGCGATTGAGGACGACCTCCGGCGCATCGGGCTTGCGTTGCCGCAGGCCGCGCGCCTGATACGGCTGCTGCGCGAGCGCGGGATGCAGGTTGCCGACGCGATGACGATCGCAGAAGCACGGCAGGCCATCCTGGCTGCCGTGCGGGAGATGGGCAGTGGAGCTCACTAGGTACATCACGGTTGGGCAGTACCTCCCGCGATCATCGCCGCTGCACCACCTGGATCCACGCACGAAGATCCTGGCAACAACGGCGCTGATGGTCACCCTGTTCCTCATTCCCTCCTTCGCGGGCCTGGGGCTGCTGGCCGCGGGATTAATCGCGCTGTTGGTGCTGGGCCAGATCCCGCTGGGGTACGCCCTTAGAGGCCTGAGGCCGATCGCCGTCCTGCTGCTGCTTACGGTGTTTCTCAACACCTTCTTCGGCGGTGGAGAAGGGGGGCGCACCCTGTTCCAGGCCGGCCCGCTGGTTGCGACGGAGGAGGGATTCAGGCGCGCCCTTTTTGTGGGGCTTCGATTCATCCTGCTGGTTACCGCGGCCACGCTGCTGACGTTCGTTACCTCGCCGGTGGAGTTGACCGACGGTCTGGAGTGGCTGCTGCGCCCGTTTCGTCGCGTAGGGGTGCCCGCGCACGAGTTGGCCATGATGATGTCCATCGCGCTCCGCTTCATTCCGACCCTGCTGGAGGAGACCGAGAAGATTATGAAGGCCCAGATGGCGCGGGGGGCGGAGTTTGGCCAGGGCTCGATACTCCGCCGGGCCCGCGCCTTCGTGCCGGTGCTGGTGCCGCTGTTGATCAGCGCCTTCCGCCGCTCCGAGGAGCTGGCGTTGGCGATGGAGGCGCGCTGCTATCGGGGAGGAGAGGGGCGCACGCGGATGAAGGAGCTGCGCTGGCGAATCACGGACTTGGTGGCCGGCGCGTTGGTGATCGCCGTCTCCACGGTCCTGGTGAGGTTGCGGTAGTTCCCCGTGCGAACCCTCGCGCTGCTGATAGAGTACGAAGGCACGCGATACGCGGGCTGGCAGCGCCAGGGCCCCATCCCCACGATCCAGGGCGCGATCGAGGCCGCGGCCGGCTCGATCCTGGCGGAGCCCTGCCGGGTAATTGGCTCCGGCCGTACCGACGCGGGCGTCCACGCGCTTGGGCAGGTGGCCCACCTCTCCACCCGCAGCGCTCTGCCGGCGGAG
>JASEHJ010000035.1 GCA_030018905.1 bacterium
CCCGAGAAGATGGGGGCCCGGGCCGGGGCGATCCTCAAGGAGCACCACGGCCACCACTACTTCGCCTGGGCGCTGACCCCCGACGGGCACTTCCGCTTCTGGGTGGATCGGGCGAAGCTGCGCGCCGAGCTGCGGGTGGAGGGGACGTACATGTTGCAGACGAACGACGCCACCTTGGATGCCCTCCAAGCCGTCGCGGCCTACAAAGACCTGCAGACGGTGGAGCGGGGCTTTCGCTGCCTCAAAGATGTGCTGGCGGTCCGCCCCATCTACCACCAGACCGAGCCGCGGGTCCGGGGGCACCTGTTTGTGGCCCATCTCGCGCTGCTGCTGGGGATCGCCCTGGAAAAGGCACTGCGGCGCGCGGGCTTAGCGATCGCGCTCGATACCGCCCTGGAGGCGCTCCGCCCGGTGCGGCTGGTCACCCTGGAGCTGGACGGGCACCAGACCCGGGTGATCACCAAGCCCACCCCCCATGCTCAGGCCGTCCTCAAGGCCGTGGGGCTGCCCCGGCTCGTGCCGCCCGAGCCCTGTAGTGAGATTGTCTGAACAGGAATGGCTCAACCATGCGGGTTTCAGCCCTGTCGATGTCAAACATGGGCTATGTCCTGCGGATACAGGGGCTGGAAGCCGGATGGACCGCCGACACTGAGCACCGGGTCGTGTTCACGAAACCGTATCTTGCTCAGAGCATCGCGTATGTGGTCGGCATCACCCTGACGGCCGTGCTTCTAATCGGAAGCACGATCTTGTTCCTGATCCGCCTGACAGAGGGAGGAGCGGGCGCATGAGCGAACCTCGCGGGTCAATGCAGCTCGAAACGCTGCTTCAGGCCCTCTTCGTGGTCGGGATCTTCGCCGTCGCGCTGGTGTACGCCATTCGGTGGAATAGGGCGCATACCAAGGCGGAAACGGAGTTCGCGCAGGCCCAAGGCTGGACCTACACCCTCGCGCACAACGATCCGCACGGGCTCACCAAGAGGCTTGCGGACAGCCTCGAAAGAGTGGCGCCCGAGAGGAAGTTCGATCTGCAATCCATCATGACGGTCGAATCGGGGTGGCGGAGGGTGTTCCTGTTCAGGGGCCGCTACCGCCGCATGTATCGCGTGCGGGAATGGGAGCGGAAGGACAACCCTGGATCCGCCTGCCTGATTCAGTCGAACCGGTTCAAGTCGGTGGGCTCGCCCGTGGAAATCAGATGGAACTACAGAGCCGACGCGGACCCGCCTCCACGAGGAGTCGGCGCGGGCGATTCCGAGTTCACCTGGAACTTCACCGTCAGTTCGAGGGACCCTGCCTCGGCGAAAGAAACCGTCAATGAATCCATACAGGAAGTCCTCCTCGAGCACAAGAAGGCACCTCTTGTCGAGTCCGCCGAATCGCTTGCGATCGCCATAGGACCGGGTGGGGTCGTCGCAATGATGTGGGGGTATGCGTCACCCGAGCAATGGCTCCAACTCCTGGATCTCTGCCGGCGGATCGAATCGGCGCCGTAGCCACATGGTCCAATGTGCGCAATGCGGAAGAGGGCTCGGCCAACAAACCGAGGACCGGCCTGTGGCGTCCATCTCCGGCGGCATCATGGGGGACGAATACATCGAGTCGTATTTCCTGTGTAGTAGCTGCGGGGTCTACACGGTGGAGATCTATCATGACCGATTCCTGGGAGAAGACTCTGTCTTCGTTCGGGGTCCGGTGCCCAAAGCGGAGGGTGATGCAAAGGTCGAACTGATCAGGCAGTGCTTGAGGCCCTGGGACAAGAAGTGCCGTTGCGAGGCGCACCAAGCATACTTTGCGGGGTCGCTGGACTGAGGGGCAACTGGCGCGCCCGAAGGGACTTGAACCCCTGACCTACGGCTCCGGAGGCCGCCGCTCTATCCACTGAGCTACGGGCGCGCGCCAACCCTTATTATAACACCCCACTACACCCTGCGGGGCTTACTGCTCGCCGTCACTGCCCCCGACCGCCGGCGCGGAGGCAGTGCCCGCGGGCTCACCGGAAGGCACGGCCGCGGCTGCACGCGGGAACAGACGCGCCACCAGGTCGTCTAGCAGCGAGTAGACCACCGGGATCACCAGCAGCGTCAGGAACGTTGACGTCAGGAGCCCACCCAGCACCGCCATGCCCAGCGGGCGGCGCCACTCGGCGCCGCTGGTGCCCAGGCCCAGCGCCACCGGCAGGCCCCCCAGGATCGTCGTGAGCGAGGTCATCAGGATCGGCCGCATCCGGACTCCCCCGGCCTCGATCAGGGCGTCCCATCGTGACCGGCCGCGGGTCCGGAGCTGGTTGACGTAGTCCACGAACACGATGGCGTTGTTCACCACGATGCCCGTGAGCATGATGATCCCCAGCAGCGACATGATGCTCACGTTGATGCGCGTTACCAGGAGCAGCGGGAAGACACCCACCGCGGCCAGCGGTAGGGTAAACATGACCGTCAACGGGTGCAGCAGCGACTCGAATTGGGCGGCCATCACCATGTACACAAACACGATCGCCAGCGCCAGCGATGTGAGCAGGTCGCGGAACGATTCGGACTGGATCTGCGCTTCCCCACCGAAGAAGATATCGTAGCCGGGCGGCAACGCCAGCGCACCCGTCTGCTTCTCGATGTCGGCTATGACCGCACCCAATGGTCGTCCCTTCAGGTCGGCCGAGACGACCGCAAGGCGGGCCCGGTTCTTCCTCTGCACGGAGGCCGCTCCCCGCGTCTCGTGCAGCGAGGCTACGTCGCGCAGGCGTATCGCGGTCCCGTCGGGAGCGGTCCCCACGGTAATTTCGCCTATGCGTTCCACCGCGTTCCGGTCCTCGATCCTGGACCGCACCGTGATGTCGAACTCGTCCCCTCCGACGCGGTACCGCGTCACGGCGTTCCCCTCGATCGCGCTTCGGAGCGCGGTGCCGACGATGGCGGCGTTGAGCCCCAGCCGCGAAGCGCGTGCGCGGTCGAGGGTGATCTGAATCTCGGACTTGCCCGCTGCCAGGGAGTTGTCCACGTTCACAACGCCGGGGGTGGTGCGGACGATCTGCTCGACCCTCGCCGCCAGATCCGCGAGCCGCCGTTGATCTGACCCTGAGATCTCGATCTGTACCGGCGCCTGGCCCCCGCCAACCATGCTGGCGGAGGAAATCTTCACATCCGCCGCGGGAATGTTGCCCATCTCCCGGCGCAGCGCGGCCATTATCTGCTCTACCGACCTCTGGCGCTCGACCCGATCCACCAGACTCACGAAGATGTCTGCCTTCTGCGATCCGGGCGTGGCGTACCCAAAGCCCAGCGAGGTGGCACCCACCATGGTGAAGACGGTCTTCACCTCCGGCGTCTGCCGCAGGACCGCCTCGGCCTTCCGTGCGGCGGTATCCGCCAACGCCAGCGAGCTGCCCTGGGGCATCTCGAGCTGCACGCGGAACTCTCCGGTATCAGAGGTCGGGAAGAACTCCTTCCCGATGAGCGGCGAGGCTACCAGTACCATGCTCGCCGCGAATGCCAGGGTCGCCAGCCCCAGCGTGGCGGCACGATGCCGCAGGCACCACGCCAACCATCCCTGGTAGCGCCGCACCAGCGCGTCGTAGGCAGCGTCCCATCGAGCGAAGAAACGCTCCCGCCGGGTGCCGCCGTTGTTCTTCCGTCTCAGCCAGCGTCCGGACAGCATAGGCGTCAGCGTGAATGCGATGAAGACCGAGATCAGGTTGGCAAAGACGACCGTGAGGCCGAACTGCCGGAAGAACTGCCCGACAATGCCGCTCGTGAAAGCAATCGGTACGAACACCGCGACGTTGGTCAGCGAGCTGGCCATCACCGCCAGCTCGATCTCGCGCGAGCCCTCCCGCGCCGCGTCCTGAGGCGTCGGGTCGAGGTCCAGGTGCCGGTTTATGTTCTCGGTAACCACGATGGCGTTGTCCACCAGCACGCCCACCGATACCGCGAGGCCGAGCAGCGACATCATGTTGATCGTGAATCCCGCGAAGAACATTGGTAGGTAGGTGGCGATGATCGCTGTCGGCATCGCCAGCGCGATGATCAGCGTGCTGCGCACGTTGTGCAGGAACAGGAAGACCACGATGGCGACCAGGATCGCCCCGAGCAGCAGGTTGCTCTGCACGTCGGCGATCGATGAGCGGATGAAGACCGACTGGTCCTGGGCGATGCTGAAGGTCACGTCGGCGGGCAGCGTGCGGCGCAGTTCCGCGACTGCCTTGCGCACGCCATCGGCGACCTTGACGGTGTTCCCACCGGCCTGCTTCTGGATCGTGATCCCAACGCTGTCGCGGCCGTTCAGGCGCGTGTGCTGGGTGGCATCCTTCTCGACGTCACGGACCGCGGCCACGTCACCCAGACGGACCGTGGTGCCGTCGCGGCGTAGCACGCGCAGGTCGGCGATCTCCTCCAGGCTGACGAACTGCCCTGTAAGCCGAACCAGGAACTCCCGAGACCCATCGGTCACCTTGCCGCCGGGGACGTTGAGGTTCTCCGCACGCAGGGTGTCCTCGATTTGCGAAAGGGCGAGCCCGAATGCCCGCAGCCGCTCCTGGTCCACCTCGACACGGATCTCGCGTACGCGGCCGCCGGTAACGTTCACGGCTGCCACGCCGGGAACCCGTTCGAACCGCGGCTTGACGGTATCGTCGGCGATTCGGCGCAACTCGCGCGGGGACCGGGCGCCGCTCAGCCCTATGTTGAGCACCGGCTCGCCGGCGATGTCGAGCTTCTGCACGACCGGCTGCTCGGCGTCCCTGGGGAAGCGTGCCCGGGCGATGTCCACGCGCTGCCGCACGTCCGCGGTCGCGGCATCCACACTCGTGCCCAGCTCGAACTGCACCGTAACGAACACGATGCCTTCTCCGGCCATGCTGCGGACCTCGCGCACGTTGGGCAGGCTGGAAAGCTGATCTTCCAGCGGCTTGGCGACGAGGAGTTCCACCTCTTCCGGACCGGCGCCCGGATAGATCACGGTCACGGTCACGAACGGGAACTGAATGTCGGGGGTCAGCTCGACGGGCAGGCGCGTGTATGAAACCAACCCCAGCACCATGAGCGCGCTGATGATCATCAGCACGAAGACCGGACGGCGGACGGCAATCCCTGAAAGCGACACTAGCGGGTCACCACCCGGACCTTGGTACCCGGGGCCAACACCTCCGGCCCCAGCACGACAACCTGCTCGCCGAGCGCCACGCCGGTGCGCACCTCGACGCGGCTTCCCTGCGCCAGGCCCAACACAACGGACCGAACCTGAACGGCGCCGTCTACCACGACCCGCACAACGGGTTGGTCGCCGCCGGAGACGGCGGCCTTGGGCACCACAAGCACTCCCGCGCGCTGCTCAACGACGATCTCGCCGCGCGCGAAGGTTCCGGGCACGGCGGCCGCTGCGCCCGGCTTCAACCGCAGCCGCACGCCGGCCGCCCTACTGATCGGATCAGCCACCGGCGTGATGAGCCGGACCGCGGCCTCAACCGGCTGGTCGGGCGCGCCTTCCAGTCGCAGCGTCCCGCGCATACCCACCCTGACCAACCCGATCTCGCGCTCGCCGATCTTGACCTCCACTTCCACTGCCTGGTCGTCGTATACCAGCACGGCATAGCCGCCGCGGCCGGCGAAGTCACCTGAGATGAGGTGGTCCCCCACCGAAGCGGTCAGGCTGGACACCCGGCCGGAGAAGGGCGCCCGCAAGGTCATGTGCCCCAGCCGCTGCCGGGCCATCGCCGCGACCGCGCGGGTCTGCTCCACCTGCGCGCGCCCGGCCCGCAGTTCTTCGCTCCTGGCGCCGCTCTCGGCCACGGTCAACTGCTGCCGGGCAGAATCGAGTGCCGCCCGGGCGATCTCGATCTGCGCCTGCGCCGCCTGCACCTGCGCGCGGGCCTGGTCCTGTTGGAGCCGCGCCTGGTCCACCTGTGCCTGGGCGATGGCGCCGTCCCGCAGCAGTTGCTCGTGACGGCGCAGGTTGTCCTCGGCGACCTTCAGCGCCGCCTGCGCCAGCGCGGCCTGGGTCTCCGCTGCCTTCACCTGGTTCTGCGCCTGTGTGACGGTGTTCTGAACCACCTGCCGCTCCTGCGGCCGGAGCCCGCTCTCGAGCAGGGACAGACGGGCCTCGGCGGCCGCAACCGCGGCCTCGGCCTGCGCCAGGTCGGCACGCTGGTCCGCCGGATCAAGCTCAATCAGCGCCTGGCCCGCGGCCACGCGGGCGCCGTCCTGGACCAGCACGCGCGCGACGCGGCCGCTCACCTTGGGATAGATCTCGGCCGCGCGGTATGAGGTCACGGTGCCGCTGACCTCAACCGTGTGCGATACCGTTCCCTGCTCCACCGCGGCGACCTCAACGGGGATCAGAACCGGCGCGGCCTGGTCGGACGCGGGAGGGCTCCCCCGGCCGCGCAGCACCGTTCCCGCAGCCACTACGATCAGCGCAAGCAAGACAACCCACCGCCAGCGACGCATCAGCACAGGCTCCTTCCGCACATTGCGATATCCCCTAAAGGGCCTTCTTCTGACAACTCAATCCGCGCGCTTGACTATTCCTTCCAGGAAAGCGCCGGCGACATCCGGCGCCAGGCGCCGCAGTGGAACGGCCCTACGGTCAACGATCCATTGTGACATCAGGCCGTCCAGGAGCGCCACCAGCACGGGAGCAGCTACGCCGGCCCGTCCCGCATCCAGCTCACCACGGTGCACGCCTTCTCGAACGAGGGCTCCGACCATCTCCCGGCCCTGACGGTACATGTCGCGCGCCATGCCTTCCACCTCCCGGGTCAGCTCCAGCCCCCCGGGCAGCGCGGAAAGCTGCAGCAGGCTGCAGAACTCCGGGTGGTCCGCGTAGTAGGTAACAGCCGCGGCGATCACGGCCCGCAGGCGTGCGACCACGGACCCGCCGCTTCCGCGGGCAACGACCTTTACGTGCTCGATCAGACGCGAGACCTCCTGCCGGATGACCGCCAGGAACAGCTCTCCCTTGTTCTCGAAATGCCAGTAGACGGCGCCCTTGCTGACCCCGGCACCGGCAGCTATCTCGTCCAGTATGGCCCGGTGGTATCCCTTCAGCGAGAACTCGCGCAGCGCCGAGTCCAGGATGCGGCTGCGGACGCCAGGCTGGTCGGTACTCGGACGGCGGGGCACCGGCTCCTCCTTCCTACATACTGACTGGTCAGTATGCAGGTTACCTGAGGCGTTCCCCGGTGTCAACGCCCGTGGACCGGCAGGGTGGTTGCACTACCCTTGCAGCCGCCTTCGGCGGATGTCCTCGTCAACGGCGGCGCGCAGGCGGAAGGCAATGGTCACCGCCAGATCGCGCACCGATCCGCCCTCGGGAGGGACGTCCCTGGGGGTGAAGCGGAAAACCGCCCAACCACGGGCGAACACACCCCAACCCCCCGGATACTCGGCTGCAGACACCTCGAACGGCTCGAGGTCCGCGTCGAAGAGCCGGTCGAGCAGGTCGGCTGCCTCCCTGATCCTCGCGGCATCCGGCAGCCGTACTATCGGGCGATTGTTGATCAGGAGCTCGATGAGCGCCACGTCCCCCTCAACGAGTTCCCGCACCGTGAGTGCCAGGTAGTTGGCCGTAACCCGCCGTACGAGCGGAATCCGGCGGGCGCGCAGCTCGGCCTCCACATACTGTGCGCGCTCCGCGGTCCTGGGATGCTCGGCGAAGGCGCCCGGATCGGGCCGTGGAGAGAGCTGCTCTGCTCGCACCAGCCGCTCCAGCACGGTCAGCACCGCGACGGGGCTGTATGCGGTCTTGGATAGGTAGGTAATCGAGGCGAGATCGGCGTCGCGCTCGAGATCGCGCGCGTATCCTGCCAGCAGGCCGGTGGAGAAGATCTGCGCGCCCTGCGCCAGGTTGGCGTCGCGGGCGAAGATCGCAACCAGCAGGGTGACGAACGCGGCCTGGTTCGCGCGGCGCATCATCTCCATACCGTGGGCGCGCGCGGCGTGCGCCACCTCGTGGGCAATGACCGCGGCAAGCTCGTGGTCGCTGCGGACGAACTTGAGCAGACCGGTTGTTAGGTAGATGAACCCGCCCGGCAGCGCCACAGCGTTGACCTGGTCGAACTCCACCACCTTGAAGCTGTACGGGAGGCGCGGGCGGTCGGAGACCACGGACACCGCGGCGCCAATGTGGTTCACCCGGGCTGTGACCTCGGCGTCCTTGACAACCTTGAACCTGGCCTCGATCTGGGTAGCGGCCTGCCGGCCGATCCGGATCTCCTGGTCTTCGGCGGGCGCGGCCAGGGCAGACGGGGCAGCGGCAGCCAGCAACAGAACGGCCAGTATCCCTGAAGTAAGGCGCAGGACGGACGCGGCGCGCGCGGGCCTGGTCACGGGCGCGCCACAAACCGGGCGAGGTTGAAGACCGCCCTGGCGTTGGACGTTGTAGTCTCGGCTACCGTGCCGGCGGAGACGCCGCGAGCGTGTGCCGCCGCCCAGACCATCAGAGGCAAATGGGCCGGCTCGTTGCGCCGGCCGCGGTGCGGCTCGGGCGGGAGGTACGGGGCATCGGTCTCGAGGAGGAGGCGGTCCGGGGGCACGAAGCGCGCCACCTCCTGAGTCCGGCGCGCATTTCGGTAGGTCAGCGGTCCGCCCAACCCCAGATAGCAGTTCCTATCCAGGCATGACCGGGCGACCTCAATTGATCCGGAGAAGCAATGCATGACAACACCCGAGGGCGTGCCCTCGTCCAGTATGCGCAGCACGTCCTGATGGGCGTCACGGCTGTGGATGATCACCGGGAGGTTCAGCTCACGCGCTAGGTCCAGGTGCGCGCGGAATGCGCTCGCCTGGGCCTCCCGCGGCGCAAACGTACGGTAGTAGTCGAGCCCGGTTTCCCCCACGGCCACCACCCTGGGATGGCGGGCCAGTGCCGCCAGTTCGCGCATCGCCTCGGGCGTGGCATCGCCGGCATCGTGGGGGTGAATCGCCACGGCCGCGAACACGTCCTTGTGCTGCTCTGCGAGGGTCACGGCGCGGCGGCTGGAGGCCAGCGAGGTACCGATGGTGACGAACCCGCCCACTCCCGCCGCCCGGGCACGGTCCAGCACGGCCTCCCGGTCGGGGTCGAACGCCCCGTCGTCCAGGTGAAGGTGCGAGTCGAAAAGGTTGAGGATCACCTCTTCAGTCTACCGGGCGCCTGCGGGAGCCGCAACCTGCCGGGCCGGACCGCGGCGCGCCGACTGCGCGCGTCACGCCGTAAGATCAGGAAATTCTCGATCCCACAGGCGGCGTGCCGTCCACGGTGAGGATCGCCACCTCGTCGTCCCCCCACGTCGCTGCCAACAACATCCCACGCGACTCGACACCGCGTACCTTGCGCGGCTGCAGGTTGGCCAACACCACGATGCGCCGGCCAATCAGGTCGGCAGGCTGGTAGTGCGTGGCGATCCCCGCCACGATCGTGCGTACCTCGTCGCCTATGTTCACCGTCAACTTGACCAGCTTGTCCGTGCCCTGCACCCGTTCGGCGGCGGTAACCTCGCCGATACGCACGTCCAGGCGCTTGAACTCCTCGATCGTGATCTCGCTCACGGTGTCTCCTCCCTCCCTGGCTGCGGCGGCTACAACGGGCCTGGGCCGCGTGTCTATGCGCGGAAAGATGGGGATCCCAGTCTGTACGCGCAGTCCGGGGCTCAGCGCGCCCCACCGCCTGGCATCTTCGATCCGCTGGGCCTCCAGCGGCTGCTCGATGCCGAGCTGCTCCCAAACCCGCTGGGTGGCGACCGGCATGACCGGGGAAAGCACGATGGTCGCGATCCGCAGTGCCTCCAGCGTGTTGTACAGAATCGTCCCAGCCCTCTCGGTACGGCCCTGCTTGATGGCCGACCACGGCGCCTCTTCATCTATGTACTTGTTGGCCGCGCCCAGCAGCTTCCACACCTCGGCCAGCGCCTGGCTGAAGTTGAGGCGGCCCATGTGCTCGCCGAATGCGGCCACGACCGCGCGGGCGAGGTCTGCCAGCGCTGCATCGGTCCCTTCGGCCGGGCCAGGCGCGGGGAGCACTCCGCCAAACTGGCGCGCGACAAGAGGGAGAGTGCGGTTGAGCAGGTTGCCGTAGTCGTTGGCCAGATCGGCGTTGAACCGGCCGATCAGGGCCGGCTGGTTGAAGTCACCGTCGGCGCCAAAGGGAACTTCGCGGAGGAGAAAGTAGCGCAGCGCGTCCACCGCCACCGCCGACTCGGCCCCTGATGTCTCAGCCAGCTCGTGGCTGACGGCCACCGGATCCAGGATGATCCCAAGCGACTTGCTGAACTTCTGCCCACCAAACGTCAGAAATCCGTGCGCGAAGATCTGCCGGGGAGGCTCCAGCCCGGCGGCGTGCAGCACGATCGGCCAGATTACGGCGTGAAACCTCAGGATGTCCCGGCCTACCAGGTGCACCTCTGCCGGCCAGAACCTCCGAAACTGCTCAAGGTCGTCACCGTATCCGATGACCGTGATGTAGTTGATCAGGGCGTCAATCCAGACATAGGCCACCTGATCAGGGTCGAAGGGGAGCGGCACGCCCCACTTGAAGGTGGAACGGCTGACCGCGATGTCCCTGAGGCCGGACCTTACGAAGCTCAGCACCTCGTTGCGCTGCGCCTCGGGCTCTATGAATCCGGGGTGGCGCTCGATGTGGCTCTGTATCCAGTCCTGATACCTGGACAGGCGAAAGAGGTAGCAGGCTTCGGCGTTCCACTCGACCGGCCTGCCGGTGTGCACGGGACAGGTGCGGTCCACTCCCAGCTCGGCCTCGGGATAGAACGACTCGCACGAGGAACAGTACCATCCCTCGTAGGTACCCTTGTAGATGTCCCCCTGCTCGTACAGCCGCGTGAAGATCGCCTGCACCACCCGCTCGTGCCTGGGCTCGGTCGTGCGGATGTAGCCGTCGTGGGCGATGTGGAGACCGGCCCAGAGATCGCGGAACGCGGCGGAGATCCTGTCGGCCCAGGCCTGGGGCTCCACCCCGTGGGCGCGCGCCACGCGTTCGATGTTGAGGCCGTGTTCGTCGGTGCCGGTCGCGAAGTACACGTCACGGCCGGCAAGCCGATGGAACCTGGCAGCGGCATCGGCCGCGATTGTCGTGTAGGCGTGCCCGATGTGCGGCACGTCGTTCACGTAGTATATCGGCGTCGTGATGTAGAACTTCTCCATCAGCCACACCCTTCCCAGAGAATGCGACAGACCCCCGGTCCGCCACACAGGAGGTCTGCTCCCGTTCCGTCATAACGTTATCGTATTGAGTTTGATTCTAGGCCCGGCCGTTTGAGGGTGTCAAATGCCGGTGGTTCCTAGGGCTCTGTAGGTCGGTCTCCGGTGCTGTATTGGATACCACCTCTCTGCCTTCTGGGAGTCAGACCCCCCGCTTCTAGGCATCTGCCCGATGCGGCCTGCGCCTCCTACCCCTAGGCTGCAATCGGAGGTGGGTGCCATGCAGCATCAGATCATGGGTTCGCCGCGGTCAGCACAGAAGAGCGGGATCCTGTCCCGCTCGGCCGGGCTGAGCTTCGCGCTGGGCCTGATCGCCCTGCGCGTCTGCTGGCTGCCGGGCATCAACTGCATCCTGGCCCTCGCGGCCATCACGCTGGGGGTCCTGGGACTGTACCGGATACTAAAGACCCGCGGGGCAGAAGGTCTCGATGAGGCGGTCACCGGCATAGTAATAGGCGTCGTGGTCCTCGGCCTCTCGACGTTCTTCGTTGCGGCGTTCATGACGGCATGGCGGTAGAACACCCGGCCGCCTGCCTTACGCGCTGCTACCTCCTCTCCGCCACGAAGACCGCCGCCTCAGAATCCATGGTGTACGGTTCCCCTGCCAGGCTGCCGTAGAGGGCTACGAGCGTGAATCCGGCCGCGCCGAGCATCGCCCTAACCTCCGCAACGGTGAAGGCCCGGATGGACTGCGTCCACGCCTCGCGGCGGCCGTCGGGGTAGATCACGGTGTTGACCCAGCTCAACCGGCCTGCCAGTGGGTCAAAGGTCCAATCCTCGATCTCCAGGATCTCGTCGTCGCGCCGATCCAGCACGACCGGCTGGAAGTTGCGGATCTCGTACTCGCGGTTCCAGAAGTCAATGAGCAGGCGGCCGCCTCGGCGCAGCACCCGCGCCACCCCGTCCAGCATCGCCTGGCTCTCGGCGTCGGTCGTGAAGTAGCCGAAGGATAGGAACATGTTGATCGCGGCATCGAAGCCGCCGGCCAGCGGCAGCGCGCGCGCATCGCCCACCACGAACGCGGGGCTGACGCCGGCCGAGGCGGCATGGCGATGCGCCTGCGCCACCTGGGCCTCGGAGATGTCCACGCCGGCGACCGCGAAGCCCCGGCGGGCCAGCTCCACGCCGTGGCGGCCGTAGCCGCTGCAAACGTCGAGCACGCGCGCGGGCGGCCGGAGATCCAGCAGGGAGAGCGCCTGATCCACCTGAGTGGCGGCGCGGTCCAGGTCGGCCTTCTGGTACAGATCGAAGAACTCCCGACGGTTGAATATCTCCTGCCACCATTCGGCGCGGCGGGTCACGGCGGAGCGTCCTCCTCGAGCGAGGCCAGATAGCCGGCGATCAACGCGCAGGCTTCGTTTTTCTCCTCGGGGCGCACGATAATCTCCGCCACTATGCCGGCCTGGTCGCCGGCCATCGTCGGCACCCCGTAGCCTGGAACCACGCGCGATCGGATCATCGCGTGCACGCCGGCGGCCTCAAGCAGATCGCGGATCGCGATGGCCTCGAACTCGCTCGCGGCACCGTGCACCACCACTACGTCTCCGGGCGCAGGCCATATGGGCATCTCACACCACCCCAATGGCGATCTTGTAGGCTTCGCGCGACGGCAGGCCGTACGCCTCGGCAAGCGCCTTGGCCGCATCGCGTCGAGAGAGTCCCTGCGCCACCAGACGCGCCGCGAATTCCTCCGGGGACGCGCGCTCCTTGCCCGCCCGGGCGGACGGCGAAGATCCGGCCGCGACCACGGCCTCCACCGCGCCCTCGACCGCGCCCTCGATCAGCAGCGTGATCTCGCCCCTGGGCAGCGTGCTCAATGCCGCGCGCACCTCGGCGGCGGTGCCGCGCAGGACCTCCTCGTGCACTTTGGTGAGCTCGCGCGCCAGCACCACCCGGCGCGGGCCCAGGACCGACTCGATGTCGGCCAGCGTGTCGCGCACGCGGTGGGGACCCTCGAAAAGCACCAAGGCCATCGGCAGCCTTGCCAGCGAGGCAAGTATGCGCCGCCGCTCGCCGGCCTTCGTCGGGAGGAACCCAATGAAGGCGAACCGATCGGCTTGGAAGTCGGCCAGGGACACCACCGCGGTCACGGCGCTTGCCCCGGGGATCGGCACGATCTTGAACCCGTCCTGCAAGGCCGCAGCCACCAGCCGGGAGCCCGGGTCGGAGATCGTGGGCGTGCCGGCATCGGATACCACGGCGACGCTCCGGCCCTCACGCAGCAGACCCAGGATCCGCGGGACGCGGGCACGCTCGTTGTGCTCGTGGAGGCTGAGCGTCGGCGTCCGGATCCCCAGGTGGGCCAGCAGCCCTCGCGTGTGGCGCGTGTCCTCGCACGCAACCACGCTGACCTCGCGCAGTACGCGCACCGCGCGGCTCGTAATATCCTCCAGGTTGCCGATCGGTGTCGCCACCAGGTAGAGCGTGCCGGATGCGCTCATAATCAGCCCCTCAATCCCTGCAATAGCACCAGCGCCGCCTGCTTGTCGAGCGGTTCACTGGCGGCTGAGGTCGTCGAGGTAGGCGCCACACTCCATCAGCGCCCAGTATAACGTAGCGTCCATGGCGTCAGCGTCGCGGGCTGCTATCCTGAACTAGCTCGTCGGGCTGCTTGCCTACCCGTCCTTGACAGCACCGCGGTCGCCTGGCTATCCTTGATTTCGCACTCGGTGCGTGCGGAAGTGGCGGAATTGGCAGACGCGCAGGCCTCAGGAGCCTGTGGGCCAAAAGCTCGTGGGAGTTCAAATCTCCCCTTCCGCACCAGTCCCTACTGATCTTTCCAGGCCTTCAGACGGTCGAAGTTGGCAAGGCCCCCGCCGCCGATCCTCGACGTAGGATCCCAGTAGAAGGTGGTATTCCGGTCGAACTGCATCTGCTTCGAGAGGATGGCGCCGTTGGTGATCTGTGCCTGGTCCATCTCGAAGCCGCCGCCCGGGACGATGAAGGTCCCGGAGATCAGCCCGGACTGGTTGAAGTGCACGGCCCCGCACGTGGGACCCCCGTCCAGGCAGTCGCCCGCGTCTCCATTCGGCTTGTTGGACAGGACGTTGATAGTGAACCGGTCGCCTGTGATCGCGGAAGGCGTCGCCCCTGTTGTGGTTGATCCGAAGACGGACAACTGCTCCGCCTTGAGCGCCTGCCTGGCCGCGCTGGCCGGATTGGATTCGGGCTCCAGCAGCCAGAGCACGACCCTTCCAGACCCGGTGATCACCAGGCGGGCGCATTTACCGACCCAGAGGCGGCGCATGCGCACGGTGATGGTGGCGTTGGGGTCGGCGCCGGAGTTGATGATAAGCGTGGCGCGCTGGGCTACGTCGGCGGGACAAACATTGGTGCCGGACGAAGCCAGGGTCACGTCGCCGTAGTTCACCGCTGGATCAAGCGGAACGGTGGTGCCCGCAGCCACGGTAAGGGGGCTGGCGCCCGCCGAAGAAGGAGGGGTAAGCGTCACCACCGGGCAGACCGACCCTGCCGGCTGGTTGGGCGCGATCGTCCCTTCGATCTGCGCCGAGGTGCAGGCGCCGCCGCCGCAGGTAATCGTGCCGGCCGCGGTAACGCTCCCGGAGTAGCCCTGCGCCGGGGCCGGCACCGGTGCCGGACAGGCGCCCCAGGCGTTGGAGTCACAGACCCTCGTCGGGGTACCTCCCCGGGCCAGGGTGATATTGCCGTTGCTGCCCACGTCACCGTAGATCCTCACGCCCTGATCGAGGTTGACGCCGTCGTAGGCACAGACGGCGTAGTTGCTCGTGGAGGAGGTCGTGCCCTCAACGATGGCGGTAACCACGCGCGTGGGCCCGGGCACTATTAGGCGGCCCTCGGACCGAATCCGCCGGTACGCGGCGCTCGGACCGGAGCAGCCGGTCAGGGTAGGGATCGTGGTGTCCAAACACCTGACGGCAATGTCGGCGTAGCCCACTGCCCCACCAGAGGTCCCGTCGGTGCTGATGGGCACTGCGGTGGACTCTCCGGCGTAAGCCGCGGCCGCCGAGCCAAGAGCCTGCATGCGGGCGATGCCGTAGTGAAGCCCGGCCTCGGCCACATTGAAGACCTGCACAGCCTGCTGCTGGCGGATCCCTGCTGCCAGGTCGGATCTGACCACGATCATCACGGTGGCGGTAACAACCATAATTATGACGAGGACGAGGATCGTGGAGAGCAAGGCCGCGCCTTGTTCCAGGGACCTTGCGGCTCTCATGGCGGATTCGTCTCCGATGGGCTGAGCCAGTTATTCACGTCGGGCCGGGGGTTGCGCAGCATGACCAGGCGCGTGAAGGTCTGTGCCTGCGGACCGGACGTGCCTTCTTCCCCCTGAACCGTCAGCGTAATCTCGATAAGCCTGATGCTACGGACTTGCCCTGGGTCGGTGATCTGACCGCCCATAGGGACGGGAATCAGATCGCCGGTGCGCGCAAAGTACCTGAGCACCAGCGCGGTCACCGGAATGCGGGGGTTGGAGACCGCGGCCTTGGAGACAGTGGATGAGTTCCAGTCCACGGAGCACAGAGCCCGCTCCTCGAAAACCACGCCGTTCTCGAGGCTGTAGCCCAGCGTGATGACCTCGTTTCCGGCCATGGCATCCGCGTTCAGTATCTCGCCGCTCACGTACACGCTGCCCGACCGCGGGCGAAGACCGGGGTCCTCTGCCACTACCATGTCCTTGCAGCGCAGTCGCACCTGGGCGCTCGGATAGATGTTCAGGCCGGCGTTGCGCAGCCGTTCGGACATCCACTCCAGGGTCTGCCGCGCCGACTCGGTATCAGCGGAGCGCACCGCGACGATCATCTTGCCGCGCACCGCTGCGCCCACCAGTATCGACATCGTCCCGATCACCATTGCCACCACTAGGATGGCAACCAGCATCTCGACCAGGGTTGTCCCGGCCTGGCCCGTCTGTGCCGGAACCCTGGCGGCGGCCCTACTGGTAGTTGAAGTTCGCCACATAGGTCACCAGGATGGTGTACGGCTGCGAGGTCGGCGTCTGGTACAACCGCACCACGAGCCGCTTGAGCGGCAGGACAGAGACCGGGGTTACCTCCACCTCGGCCTGGTAGAACCCGGCCGGCACGCGGGGCTCCAGCAGATCCCCGTAGTCAATGTACCCATTGTTGGCCTGAGTGGTGTCTGGGAACCGGCGCGGTGCGGTCGTGGGCGGTATCCCGTAGCCCTGGACCCGCAGGAAGTCCAGCTCCGACTGCACCCAGGCCGCGGCCTGTGCCCGGACGAAGGCCCTGCGCGACTGGGTCAGGCTGAAGATCACCCCCCCCAGGACGGTGGTGGCCATCACTCCCAGGACGGCCACGGCCACGACCACTTCTATCAGGGTGAAGCCGCGCCCGTTCCTTCTACTGTTCAATGTAGCTCACCCGGCCTGTACCGCCTGCCACCTGAATGGTGTACGACCGTCCGGTGGAGGTGCTGCTTACCGTCAACGTCAGCGGCGCCGAAGGCACGCCCCTGCGGTCGAAGGTCACCTGCTGCTGCGGGGACCCAAATGTGATGTGACCGGGCAGGATCTCCTGTCGGAGGGTCGCACCGCCGACGACGGCGATCGTGTATGTGTGATCCAGGAACGTCGCACGCACATTCACTCGCCGGGTGATCGCATCCTGCTGCCCGGAGCTGAGGTCGGCCGCGACGCCGCGGACCCACCCGTCAACCTCCTCGCGGGCAGCGGCCAGGCGAATACCGTAGACGGCCATAGAAAGCAGGATACCCACCAGGGCCAGCACTACTACCAGCTCTATGAGCGAGTATGCCCGCTCTCCGCGATCTCCCCTCACCTTCTGAACCCCCTGCCTTCCATGCGTCCGACCGTTAGCTTGGAATTATACACTATACATGTAACGCGCATGACCCGGCAGTGATTCCGAGACCGGCGGAACGACCTCCAGGGGGTGGAGCCCCGCCCGCTCAGTCCCGGCCGAAAGCGAAGACCTTCTCGAGCGGAATCACCGCGCGCACGGCTCCGCGTGGCATCGGGGTGCGGTGATCCGCCATTATCACCTCTTCGCCCACCCGCACGTACGCGCGGTAGCCCGCCCCCAGGAAGAGCACATCGACAACCTCACCATCCACCCAGGCCGAGCCGGCAGGCGCAGGTTCCTGCAGCGATGCCAGTTGGATGTCCTCCGCGCGAAAGATGAGCGAGCCGGCCGCGGATGGCAGGATCCGACCGTCGGGACCCATCACCGCCGCAAGCACATTCGTGGAGCCCAAGAACTCCGCCACAAACGGGCTCTTGGGTTGCGCATACACCTCTTCGGGGCGACCGGCCTGAGCGACGCGCCCTCCCTCCATGACCACGACCATGTCCGCGATGCTCATCGCCTCTTCCTGGTCGTGGGTGACGTAGATGGCGGTGATACCGGTCCGGCGCTGCAGCGCCCGAATCTCGACGCGCACGCGGTGGCGGATCTTCGCGTCCAGGTTACTGAGCGGTTCGTCCAGCAACAAGACCTGAGGGCGCACTACGACGGCCCGGGCCAGCGCCACGCGCTGCTGCTGCCCGCCCGAAAGTTGGCGGGGCCTCCGCTCCCCGATCCCAGGGACGCGGTCGAGTTCCACCAGATCTAGCGCCTCGCGCACCCGTTGCTCGATGTCGCGGCGAGGAACCTTGCGCAGTCGCAGGGCGAAGGCCAGGTTCTCAAAGACCGTCATGTGGGGCCAGAGGGCATAGCTCTGAAAAACCACGGCCGCGTCGCGCGATTGAGGCTGCGCGTACGTTATGTCCCGATCACCCATCCAGAGCCTGCCGCGGTCCGGAGCCACGAATCCGGCCAGGCAGCGCAGTAGCGTGGTCTTACCGCACCCCGAGGGGCCGACCACCGCTGTCAGGGCGCCCGACGGGAAGGCCTGGCTCACCCCATCCAGCGCGGTAACCTGTCCGTACCGCTTGGTCAGATCTTCGACGCGAACATTCATCGGTCTAGATCACCCTCCAAGCTCGCTCACAGGCGCCCGAAGAACGCCAGGTACTCGGCCCGCAGAAAGCGCTCCATGAGCACCAGGAGGAGCACTCCCGGCACCATCAGGACAAGCGCGGTAACCGAAGCAATCTGGAGTTCATATCCCAGGCTCGCCGTGTACATGTAGACGGGCAGCGTCGTG
>JASEHJ010000036.1:0-269 GCA_030018905.1 bacterium
GCTGATTGCCGCGGGCATCCGCCGCGTCGTGGCCGCCATGCGCGATCCCGATCCCAAGGTGGACGGCAGGGGCATCGCGCGGCTGCGTGAAGCCGGAATCGAGGTGGAGACCGGCCTGCTCGAGGACCAGGCCCGGCGGCTGAACGAGCCCTACATCAAGCACCGTCGGACCGGAATGCCCTTCGTCACGCTCAAGTGGGCGATGAGCCTGGACGGCAAGATCGGCGCTGATCGCGGTAGCGCGACCGAGCTCACCGGTGAGGAGGCGC
>JASEHJ010000036.1:279-17735 GCA_030018905.1 bacterium
CGCGGCGGTACGTCCACTTCCTGCGCAACACCCACGACGCGGTGTTGGTGGGAGTGCAGACCGTGCTGGCCGATGATCCCCAACTGACGTGCAGGCTGAGCGGCGGCCGCAATCCGTTGCGGGTGGTCCTGGACTCGCGACTGCGCACCCCACTGGAGGCGCGCGTGGTCGCCGGCGCTGCTGCGGGCGTTGCCGAAGCGCCGACCCTGATTGCCACGACGAGGGCGGCGCCCCCTGCGCGGGTCGAGGCGATGCGGCGGGCCGGCGTGGAGGTGCTCGTCCTAGATCAGGCGCAGCAGGGGGTGGACCTGCGCGCCCTCATGAAGGAGTTGGGGCGCCGCGGAGTGCAGAGCGTCCTGATCGAGGGCGGCGGAACCGTGAACGCCTCCGCGCTTGCCGCCGGCGTCGTTGACAAGGTGATCGCACTCGTGGCGCCTCGACTGATCGGCGGAGCCCTGGCGCCCACCCCGGTGGACGGCGCCGGATTCGCGGGCGCCTCCGGGGCCGTACGGTTGTCGGAGGTGCGCGCTCGGAGGCTGGGAAAGGACACACTGATCGAAGGGAAGGTGGAAGCTCGATGTTCACAGGGCTGGTAGAAGAGCTCGGCGAGATCGAAAGCATTACCGGCAACACCGATGGTGTGCGCCTGAAGGTGCGCGCAGGAGCGGTGATCGAGGGCGCCCGCGTGGGGGAGAGCATCGCCGTCAGCGGCGTGTGTCTGACGATTGTGGATCTGGATGGCCCGTCATTCGCGGCCGACGTCGTGGCCGAGACGCTGCGACGGACTACGCTGGGCGGGTTGCAGCCGGGGGGTCCGGTCAACCTGGAGCGACCGCTGCGGTTTGACCAGCGCCTGGGAGGACACATAGTCCAGGGACACGTGGACGGCGTGGGCACGATCACCTCGATCAAGCCGGAGGGCGAGGGCGTGTGGATGGAGATCGCGCCGCCGCCGGCCCTCATGCGCTACGTGGTGGAGAAGGGTTCCGTCGCCGTAGACGGTGTCAGCCTCACGGCCGCGGCGATCACGGACGCCCCTGGGTTCGCGATTGCCCTGATACCGCACACCCTGGCCGTAACGACGTTGGGGCGTTGGGGCGTAGGCGGCCGGGTGAACATCGAGGTAGACATTCTGGCCAAGCACGTGGAAAAGCTGCTGGAAGGGGTGGCGGGACGGTGGACGACCTGACAGGCGAGGCGGCGTTCCCGCAGGTCTCGGTTGCGGAAGCGGTTGAGGAGCTACGCGCCGGGCGGATGCTCGTTGTCGTGGACGACGAAGACCGCGAGAACGAGGGCGACCTCATCATGGCCGCCGAGTTCGCCACGCCCGAGGCGATAAACTTCATGATGATGCACGCGCGCGGACTGATCTGCGCTCCCCTCACCCCCGAGCGGTGCGATGAACTGCGGATTCCCATAATGGTGACCGAGAACACCTCCCAACACGGGACCGCGTTCACGGTTTCGGTGGACGCGCGCCGCGGCGGGACCGGCACCTCGGCCCACGATCGCGCGCTGACGATCCGGCTGCTGGCCGGAGCCGATGGGGACGGCAACACAAGCCCCGACGACCTGGCCCGTCCGGGGCACGTCTTTCCCCTGCGTTCAGCTCCTGGGGGTGTGCTGCGCCGCGCCGGGCACACCGAGACCGTGATTGACCTGACCCGCCTGGCCGGGTTGAAGCCGGCCGGAGTGATCTGCGAGATCGTGGATGAGGACGGGGCCATGGCGCGCCTCCCAGAGCTGCGCAGGTTTGCGGCCCTCCACGGCCTCAAGATGCTGACGGTCAGGGAGTTGATCCGGCACCGGCTGCGGCACGATCCCTTCGTGCGGCGGGAAGGGCAGACCCGCCTGCCCACCGCAATCGGGGAGTTCTCCGCCGTGGTATACGAGAACACGCTCGACGGCTCGCACCACCTGGCGCTTGTGAAGGGGATCGTGGACGACGGCGCGCCGGCCCTCGTGCGGATGCAGTCGGAGTGCCTCACCGGCGAGGTTTTCGGGTCGCTGCGGTGCGACTGCCGCGAGCAGTTGCAGACGGCAATGCGGGCGGTTGAGCGCGAGGGGCGCGGCGTGATCGTCTACGTCCGCCAGGAAGGCCGCGGCATCGGGCTAGGTAACAAGATCAAGGCCTACGCGCTCCAGGACCAGGGCGCGGACACGGTGGAGGCCAACGAGCTGTTGGGTTTCCCGCCGGATCCGCGCGACTACGGCGTCGGCGCGCAGATCCTGGCCGATCTCGGGTTGAAGCGCATACGGCTGCTGACCAACAACCCTCAGAAGCGCGCGGGCCTCGAAGGGTACGGCATTCAAGTCGTGGAACGCGTGCCGCTGGAAACCACACCCAACAGCGAGAACTATGCCTACCTCAAGACCAAGCGCCACCGCCTCGGCCACCTTCTCAGCATCGAGTGAGGAATGGCCGGGTCTGGTGATGGAAGGGTGATGATCCAAATGGGAACGACCTTCGGCGGCGGAGGTGACGCCGCCGGGCTGGCCTTCGCGGTAGTGGTCAGCCGGTACAACGAGCCGATCACGCAGCGTCTGCTCGACGGGGCATTGGAGGTCTTGGCGGCGCAGGGGGCGGCGCGTGTGGACGTGGCCTGGGTGCCCGGCGCCCTGGAGATCCCCCTGATCGCCCGGCGCATGGCCGAGGCGCGGGGCGAGGCGCGGGGCGAGGACGCTGCCGGGCGGCACGGTGCGCGCCTGTATGATGCCGTCATCTGCCTGGGATGCGTCATCAAGGGAGAAACGCTCCACTTCGACCTGGTGGCCCAGCAGGCCGCGGCAGGAATCGCAAGGGTCTCGCTGGAGACCGGTGTTCCGGTGATCAACGAGGTGCTGGCGGTGTTTGAACCCGAGCAGGCCGCGGCGCGCGCCGGAGGCAGGGTCAACCTCGGCGCCGATGCCGCCCACGCGGCGATCCAGATGGCCAACCTGATGCGGGCGCTGGAGGTATCCTACAGATGAACGTCACGGTATTCACGCCCGCGGACGTGCGGCCCGACGGCGGGCCGGTATCGCAGGGAGGCTCCTTGGCCGTCGCCGGCGGCCGCGTGTTGGCCGTCGGAAGCGCCGCCGACCTGGCCGCTGCCTTCCCCCGTGCTCGCCGCGTGGACCTTGAGGGGCTGCCGGTCTTCCCCGGGCTCATTGATGCGCACCTCCACCTCATGGGCTACGGTTTCAGCCTGCTCGAGGTGGAACTGCGCGAAGCCGGGTCGCCCGGGGAGGCCGCCCGGCTCACCTCTGCCGCGGCCGCACGCCTGCCGGCGGATGCCTGGGTGTTGGGGCACGGGTGGGACAAGAACACGTGGCCCGAGGACCGCTTCCCCACGCGAGAGGATCTCGATCCGGCCACGGCAGGCCGGCCCGCGGTGATGGCGAGCAAGGACGGCCACCTGCTCTGGGTCAACTCAGCGGCCCTGCGGGCGGCCGGGATCACGCGCGATACTCCTGACCCGCCCGGAGGCGTGGTTGGCCGCGATGCCGCCGGTGAGCCCGACGGTATCCTCAAGGAGGAAGCCGCCGCGCTTGTAAGGCGGGTGGTGCCGCCTCCGACTCCAAAGATGCGTGAGCGCGCCGCGCTGGAGGCAATCGCCGATCTGCACCGCTTTGGGATCACCGGAGTGCACACCTTCACGGGCACCACGACCGAGGGCCCCGAGGGCTTCGTGGCGCTCCAGCGCCTGCACGCCCGTGGCGAGTTGAGCATGAGGGTGGTGACCTCCCTGCCCGATCGGCACCTGGAGGCCGCCGCGGCCTGTGGGATGCGCACGGGCCTGGGCGATGAGATGCTGCGCATTGGGCCGGTCAAGATCTTCGCCGACGGTGCCCTGGGATCGCAGACCGCGAGCATGCTTGCGCCTTATGACGGCCAACCGGACAACCTGGGAGTGCAGGTGCGGTCGCCCGCCGAGCTGGACCATCTGGTGGCTCGCGCGATCTCTGCCGGGCTGTGGACCGCGATCCATGCCATAGGCGACCGCGCCAACCGAGAAGTCCTCGACGTCTTCGAGCGCCACCAGGCCGCATCGCAGCGCCTGGGAGCGCGCCACCGCATGGAGCACGTGCAGCTCCTGCATCCGGACGATCTGCCGCGGCTCGCACGGATCGGCGTGGTGGCCTCGATGCAGCCGATCCACGCGACGGAAGATCGCGAGATCGCCGAGCGCTACTGGGGTCCGCGTGCACGGTGGGCCTATGCGTGGCGCTCGATCGCCGCCAGCGGCGCGGCGCTGGCTTTCGGATCGGACGCGCCGGTGGAGACGCCGGATCCGTGGCGGGGGATGTACGCGGCGGTCACCCGGCGTCGCGAGCACGAGAAGGACGGCAGCGCATGGTATCCCGAGGAGCGCATCCCACTGGAGGAGGCCCTGCGCGCCTACACCACCGGCGCCGCCTACGCAGCCGGGACCGAGGGGTGGCAGGGAGCGTTGCGCCCCGGGAGCGCGGCCGACTTCATCGTGCTCGACCGCGATCCGTACGCGGGCCCGCCCGAGGAGTTGCTGCGGGTCAGGGTGCTGGCAACGGTGGTAGGCGGACGCATCGCTCACTCGGCCGACGGGCTTGATGGCGCACTCGAAGGGGTGATGGAGTAGCGGGCATACGTGAGGCAGGCACGGCGTTGCACCATGTGCAGGCACAGAGCGCCAAAAGGGGTGACAAGATGGCATATCCAAAGTACGAGCCCAAGAAGTTCCGCTCGTTTGACGTGGAGCTGGACGGCATCTCGAAGAAGACCATGGAGGAGCACTACAAGCTCTATCAGGGGTACGTCAACAAGGCCAACGAGATCCACGAGAAGCTCGCGGCCCTCGACAAGGACCCGGCCAAGGCCAACCCTACCTTCTCCGAGATCCGCGAGCTCAAGGTCGAGCTTACGCGGGCCGTCGGCGGCGTGAAGAACCACGAGATCTACTTCTCTCACCTGGGTGTTGGGGGCGGGAAGCCGTCGGGCAAGTTGCTCAGCCTGATCGAGCGGGACTTCGGCAGCTTCGAGGACTGGCAGCGCGACCTGAAGGCCACCGCGATCGCGGCCCGAGGCTGGGCCTGGACCGCGTTTGACTGGGACACGATGCGGCTGTTCAATTACATTGGGGACGAGCAGAATACCTTCCCGGTCTGGAATGCGACGGTCGTTGTCGCGCTGGACGTCTTCGAGCACGCATACTACCTTGATTACCAGACCGCGAAGGCGGCGTACGTGGACGCGTTCTTTCGCAACCTGGACTGGGCGGCCATAGCGGACCAGGCGAAAGTGGTGCTCGAGGCGGTCCAGTAAACCGAAGGCACCCTTCCGGCCGTCACACTTTGGGCACAGAGGGGGCGGGCGTGGACGCTGAGGACCGGCAACTGCTTCGAGCTTTCGCGCGCGGGGAGGAGAGCGCCTTCACGGCGCTGGTAATCAAGTACCGGGAAAGCGTCTACCGCGTGGCGCGCCGCATGCTCGGCAGTCACGAGGACGCCGCGGACGTGGCCCAGGAAGTGTTCATCCGCGCGCACCGGGCGCTGGCGCGATTTGACGGCCGGTCGAGACTCTACACCTGGCTGTATCGCATAACCGTCAACCTGTGCCTGGATCTTCGCGGCCGGTCCTCCAGGTTTCCCCTGCTGGACGACGAGGACGGCGTGCGCGATCGCAGCGGAATCCCGGCCGCTGAGGACGAGGCCGAGGGCCGGGAGGCCGGGCGGCTGGTGGCGCGCGCCGTTTCACAGCTGCCGCCGCGGCAGCGGGCGATGACCGTCCTGCGGCTCTACCAGGATCTGCCCTACCAGGAGATCGCCAGCATCATGGGCTGCTCGGAAGGCACGGTGAAGGCAACGATGTTCGCGGCCCTGCGCAAGCTGCGCCGCACGCTGGTCGAGGAGGGCGTCCGCGCCCCATGACGGACCGCTGCTCGGAGGTACTGGAGCGCCTGGTCGAAGGGGTGACCGGGACTGTTCCGCCGGACGAACGGGCTGCCATCACGGGCCACTTGGCCTCGTGCGCCCGCTGCCGCGACGAGGCGGCCTCGCTTGAATCCGTGGCCGCGCGTCTGCGTGCCGAGGGCAGGTTTGTGGCGCCGCCCGGATTCTGGGAGGAGTTCATGCGGCGGCTTGCCGACCGCATCGAGGAGGAGAGGGTGCCGGCAGGCGCCCGCCTCCTGCGGTGGCTGGCCTCCCCGCGGCATGCGCTGGGCACGGCCGTGGTCACCGCGGTCACGGTGCTGGCGGTCTTCGCGGCGGTCCGGACCATTCCGCCCCCGCCTGATCCCGTCGCAGTTCGCGCGCGCGGGCTGGTGACCGCAACGATGACCTCCAGCCTCCCCTCGCTGGGAGAGATGCTCGACACCTGGCGCGCCGGGCTGGTCCACGAGACCGACTCGGTCGTGGACAGAGGGGCGAGGTAGGGGGAGTGGTCGCCGCGCGCCGCCTTGCGCCCGCGCTCCTGGTGGTGATGATGGCAATGGCTCTGCCCGCTGTGGGGCAGGAGCCGCAGCCGCCGCGGGGAGAGCGGATCATCGAGGCGATCTTCATCTGGCGCCTGGTGGACGAGCTCGACCTCACGGAGGGGCAGATCATCCGAATACTGCCCCGGCTGAAGGCGCTAAAGACCATCCGGATGGAAATGGGCCGGCGGGTACCGGTGCTGCGGCGGGAGATCCGGCAGCTTTCCGCGCAGCAGCCCCGTGACGAGGAGGCCATCCGGGTCAAGGTCGCCGAGCTCAACCTGCTGCGCGCCGAGATGGAGTCGGGCAGGCGGCGCCAGCTTCAGATGATCGCCGCCGTCCTCACCCCTGAACAGCAGGCCAAGTTCGCGCTGATTCAAGAAACCTTCGAGATGGATACCCTACGGCTGCTGCAGGAGATGCGCCGCATCGTAGAGGAGCAGTTGCCCCCCCGCCGTTAGCCCGCAGGTCGGAAGTGAGAGATGTCCAGGATCGAGCCCGTCCGGTCCTCCAAGCGCCTGAATGCGGCCTCCACGCGCAGGCCGATCTTCGCATCGGCCACATCTACGCCGCTCAGTCGGTGGTACAGTACCGTATCGGCGCCGTCCAGTCGTACCAGCGCCATCAACACAGGAGGTTCGAGGAGGGCTCCATCCAGGTCCAGGTGCACCACTGTTACCGCTTCGATGGTGCCCGATGGTCCTACCTCAGTCCAATCCGTCAGCTCGTCGAAGCACCGCTCGCAGAACAACCTTCCCGGCACGTAGGTTAGGTTGCACCGTCCGCAGCGGGTTCCGAGGATGCGGGCTGCGTCCTTCATTGCGCGGAAGAAACGCTCGCCCGCCGGGCCGACGGTGTAGCGGCTGGTTACGGGCATGCTCCCATACCAGGCCCGGAGGTCGTCCGCGTGCAGAGTGGGATCAAGCGGCATGGCTATCCTCTCCTCAGCGGCTTGAAGTACCGAATGTCGGTGATGGCGCCCTGTCGTGCGCGCGCGGGCTTCCACACCGCACGGACCCGCATGCCGATGTGCACGCGGTCCGGAACGACCCCGCCCAGCAGGTGCATGATGCCCGCGGGCGGCGATGTGCCGTCCAGGTCAATCACCGCGGGGATCAATGGTTCGACGATCCGCTTCACGTCCCAGGTGACGTAGCACAGCGAGAAGGTGTTCACGATTCCGACGTCCGCCAGGGGCACGAAGGCGTCCATCGGAGCAAAGCACTGCTCGCAGAACGCGCGCGGCGGCACGACCGTGCGGTCGCAGCGCCGACACCGCACCCCGAGGATCACGCCGGCCTTCAGACCATCGAGGTACAGGCCGATGGCCAGGCCCGCATCCCAGGCATAGTCGGCCCGGAGCTGATCGTGGACGGAGAGCACGTGCCCCCGCTCGATATCCTCCTCGCTGAGGGCGGTGCCCGGGTAGGATGCAATCCGCTGGGTCATCTCCTCACCCCTCGCTCATGAGGGCCGCTGCGTGCCCAGGATCGTTACAGTCCCCACCTGCATCAGGTCGCCCCAGGCCTGAGCCAGGCCGCGCTCGGGCGTCCCCGGTACCTGGCGCGCCCCTGCCTCGCCGCGCAACTGCCAGAAGAGCTCCGCGACCTTCATCAGGCCGGCCGCGGTGATCGGGTTGCCTACCCCTAGCAGGCCGCCGGACGGGCAGACCGGCATGGCGCCGTTGCGCGCGGTCACGCCTTGAGCGGTCAGCTCCGGCGCCTTGCCGCGGTCGGCCAAGAGCAGTCCTTCCAGGTGGTGCAGCTCTTTGTAGTCGAACGGGTCGTAGGGCTCGACGACGTGGATCTCCTTCCGGGGTTCACGCACGCCGGCCATCTCGTACGCCATGCGCGCGGCCCGCTCCACGTACTCCGGGTAGGCCAGGTCGCGATTGGTCCAGTAGGCAGTGTCGAGGTTCCAGCCCACGCCCTGCACCCAGACCGGCCGGTCGGTGATCCGCTCCGCCACACCTTCGGCGGCCATGACGATGGCGACCGCTCCGTCGCTGACCGGGCTGACGTCCAGGCGCTGCACCGGCCAGGCCAGCACCTCGGAATTCAAGACGTCTTCAACCGTTATGTTGGCTTCACCGAGCATCGCGCATGGGTGGTCGGCGGCGTTCCGCTTGTTCTTCACCGCGACCTGTGCGATGTCACGCTTGGAGATGCCGTAGGTCTGCATGTAGCGGTTCATCTCCAGGGCGAAGATCCACAGCAGGTTGGGTTCCAGCGGGCGCTCGGTGGTGTGGTCGAAGATGGTCAGGAACGCCGCCTGGGCGTGCGGGTAGAAGCTCGACATCTTCTCCTCGGCGACCACCAGCACCACGTCGAACAGGCCGCTGGCGACGTGGTACCAGCCGTGCGGGCCAAGGAACACCCCAGTTCCGCCCCCGACGTACGAGCGCATCACCGGCTTGCCCCAAGCCCCACTGCCGTCAGAGAGGTATTCGCCCTTCATGTGCACGCCGTCGAAGGCGTCGGGCGCGCTGCCGATGCAGACGCCGCCGACGTCGTTCAGCGTGAGCCCGCAGGAGTCCAGGGCCATCCGGGATGCATGCCACGCCAGTTCTTTCGGCGTCTCCATGGCCCGCCGCACGAACCGGGTCATTCCGGCGCCCACCACGGCGACGCGTCGCATGCTCATGATTCCCTCCCGCCCAACTGGTTGCTCAGCACCGCCACGGCGCCGCTGGTCGTGGGCACCCCGCGCCAGGACTGAGCGAGCCCGGTGTAGACGTCGCCGAGCTGTCGGGAGCCCGCATGCCCCCGCAGTTGCAGCACCACTTCCAAGACGCGCGCCAGCCCGGAGGCCTCCAGCAAGTGGCCGACTCCCAGACTCCCGCCGGATACGTTCACCGGCAGGCATCCGTCCGGGGCGGTCGCGCCTTCTCTCGTCAGCGGTCCGGCCCTCCCTTGGGCACAGAGCCCCAGCGCCTCCAGGTGCTGGAGTTCCTTGTAGGCGTAGGTATCGTCCACCTCGGCGAACTGGATCTCCTCCACCGGGTTACCGATACCGGCCATCTTGTACGCCATCGCCGCCGCCCGCTCCGCGTACACTGCCCTGGCCCAGCACCGGCTCTCCAGTGAGGGGCTGTCGTTGGCCCAGCCGATTCCGCGTATCCATGCAGGATGGGGCGAGAGGCGCCTGGCGGTCTCTGCGTCTGCCAGGACGATGACGATCGCGCCGTCGGCGTGGTCGCTGATCTCCAGTCGCGCAAGCGGCGAGGCGACCACCTCGGATGCCAGCACGTCCTCGGTCCGGAGGTCGGCCCCGTACGCCGCGGCAGGGTTGCGCAGCGCGTTGCGCCGGTTCTTTGTGACCACCGCCCCGCACTGCTCGCGTGTCGCCCCGGACTCGTGCATGTAGCGGCAGGCCTCCAGAGCGGCCACGGCGAGCGGGTTTACCTGCAGCGGTCTGTTGAGGATCGGGTCCAGCGCGTAGGCCGTGATGTGCGGGAGGGTGAGGATGTTGCTGGCCTTGCTGTGTCCTTCCACAACGACGACCCGGAACCGGCCGGTGAGGATCTGCATCACCGCGGCGGCCAGCCCGTGCAGGCCGTCACCGGTGATTGTGTGTACGGGTCGCTGCGCGCCGCCGATCTGGTCGGGCACATACTCATCGAAGATGCTCGTGCCCTCGTGGAAGTCCTCGGACACGGTCACGAAGCTGTCCACGTCGCGCCGTGGGTCCACGCCGGCGTCGGCGTAGGCACGGACCGCGGCTTCGTAGATCAACTCCTTGTACGACACATCAGGGGTAACCGGCCGGAAGCCCGACCAGCCTACGCCGATGATAGCGACGGGGTGCGTCATGGAGACCTCCTGGCGGACTTGGGGCGGGGGGCTCACTCTACGTGGCTTCTTCGCCTGGTGTCGCGGTACCTTCCATCCGGGAAGTCGGCCCGGGCCGCGGTCCCCTCTGTAACCGGCAGAGATAGGATCCACGTACTAGACGCAGGCACTCTTGCAAATAGTGACACCATACGCAAGAATAGACTCATGTGGATTCGGACCTTCTGGCGGGAGAGGGTTGAAGAAGCCTGGCAGCGGCGGCGCATTGTCTGGCTGGCCGGGGTGCGGCGTGTGGGGAAGACCGTTCTCTGCCAGTCGCTCTCGGAGGTGGAGTACTTTGACTGTGAGCTGCCGCGGGTGCGGCGGCAAATGGAAGACCCGGAGAGCTTCCTGGAGTCGCTTCGGGGGAAGCGAGTTGTTCTCGACGAGATCCACCGAATGGGGAACCCGTCCGAACTCCTGAAGATCGCAGCCGATCACTACCCTGAGGTCAGGATCATCGCCACAGGTTCGTCTACGTTGGGCGCTTCGGCGAAGTTCCGCGACACCCTGGCTGGTCGTAAGGCCGACGTCTGGCTCACACCTATGGTGGAGGCGGATCTCGCCGACTTCGGCAACGCGGACTTGAAGCATCGGCTGCTGCGCGGCGGATTGCCACCGTTCTTCCTGGCCGAATCCGTGCCCGGGCGTGAGTTCCAAGAGTGGATGGACGCGTACTGGGCGAAAGACATTCAGGAGCTGTTCCGACTCGAGCGCCGTCATTCGTTCCAGCGGTTCGTCGAATTGCTCCTCACTCACAGTGGGGGGATCTTCGAAGCCACCCGCTACGCCACGCCCTGCGAGGTCAGCCGGACTACCATTACCAGCTACCTCGGCGCCCTGGAGGCGACGTTTGTCGTCCACCTGCTCCGTCCATTTGCGCGCGACCGGTCCGCGGAGATCGTTTCCGCGCCTAAGGTGTACGGCTTCGACACGGGCTTCACATGCTACCACCGGGGCTGGCAACGGCTTCGCGACGACGACCTCGGTCCACTCTGGGAGCACTTTGTCCTAAACGAGTTGCACGCGCGCCTGCAGACCCGGGCCCTGCGTTACTGGCGCGACAAGCGGGGCCACGAGATTGACCTCGTGCTCGGGGGAGACGAAGGTAACCCGGTGGCGGTCGAGTGCAAGTGGAAGGCGGATGCGTTCGACCCGTCATCTCTGCTGGCATTTCGACGGAGGTATCCCGCCGGGGCGAACTTCGTCGTTGCGAGCGACGTCTCACGGTCGCGGACGCGCAAGTATGGCGATGTGGCGGTGCAGTTCGTCGCGCTACAGGGGCTTGCCGAAAGACTGCAGCCTCGCGGTGGGGTTACTCCCCCCCGCTGAACTCTGATACCATAACCCCATGAGTTCCCCCCGCGACGATGTGGTCGTAACCGGCCTGGGGGCCGTCACGCCCGTGGGTCTGACCACGTCCGAGACATGGCAGGCCCTGTGTGCCGGCCGGTCCGGCGTCGGTCGCATTACGCAGTTCGACGCTTCCGCGCTGCCGGTTCAGATCGCCGCCGAGGTGCGCGGGTTCGATCCCACGCGGTACGCGGACGGCAAGATGGCAGGCCGCCTGGAACGGTTCGCGCAGTTCGCGCTGGCGGCCGCTACCGAGGCGCTCGCGGACGCGGGTCTGAACGTGGCGGAGGCCGAGGCGGACCGGATCGGCGTGGTGATGAACACCGGCGGCGGCGGGGTCGGCCTGGTGGAGCGGGAGAAGGCCGTGCTGGACGAACGCGGCCCGCGCCGCGTGAGTCCGCTATTCGTCCCCATGATGATGTCCAACATCGCCTCCTGCCAGATCTCGATCTCGATGGGACTTCGAGGTCCGGTCCTCACCTCGACCGCGGCGTGCGCGGCGGGTGTGCTCGCGGTGGTGGACGCGGCCCGGCTGATCCGGGACGGTGAGGCGGACGTTATCATCGCCGGTGGGTGCGAGTCGGCGCTGACTCCTCTCTCGTTTGCCGCGATGTCGAACATGCGGGCCCTGTCCAGGCGCAACGACGAGCCTGAACGGGCCAGCCGTCCCTTCGATCTGGACCGGGACGGGTTCGTCTTCGGGGAGGGATCGGTTGCGCTGGTGCTGGAGCGCCGCGACCACGCCGTCTCCCGCGGGGCGCGGATCTATGCCGCGGCCATGGGGGGCGCCGTTACCGCCGACGCCTACCACGTCGCCGCGCCCGATCCCGATGGCCGCGGGGCGGCACGCGCGATGACGCGCGCGCTGCAGTACGCCGGGCTCTCCCCAGATGACGTGGACTACATCTGCGCCCATGCCACGGCCACTGAGGTTGGCGACGTGGCCGAGGCCCGCGCGATCCGGCAGGCTCTGGGGCACCGCGCGGACCGCGTCGCGGTCAGCGCTCCGAAGTCCATGGTAGGGCACCTTATGGGCGCAGCCGGCGCATTAGGCGCGCTTGTCGCGGTCAAAGCAATCCACGAAGGCGTTGTCCCTCCCACCATCAACCTCGAACGGCAGGATCCGGAGTGCGATCTGGACTGCGTGCCGAACGTGGCCCGGCGCATGGAGGTCGGTGTCGCCATGGTCAACGGTTTCGGCTTCGGCGGTCAGAACATCGTCGCCGTATTCGCGCGCGCGTGAACGAGCAGCGTGAACAAGCAGGCTGAACTCCCGGTCGCCGGCATGGACTGCGCCGACTGCGCGGCCCGGATCGAGCGCGCGCTGCGCCGGGTCGCGGGGGTCGAAAGCGCGTACGTCTCGTTAGGGTCCGGCCGCGCCACGGTCGTGTTCGATCCATCGCGGGCGTCGGAGGCGCATCTGGCGCAGGCCGTAGAGGCGCTGGGCTATCGTGTGCCGGGTTCACGTGCCTCCCTCCAGGCCCATCAAGGAGCAGCGCCCCGGCTCTTCGGGATCGCCTCAGGGCTTTTCGTGGTGGCGGTCGCCGGCGTCGTCCTGATCGGACTGGCTGCCGAGCGCCTGGGGCTGATCGAGGCGGCGTCCCGTCTGGTTCCTGCGCCGGTTGCGCTTGCCGCGGTGCTGGTAGGCGGCCTTCCGATCTTCCGCAAGGTCTTCCTCGCAGTTCGCGCCCGGAGCGTAACCCCCCACGCCCTTATGACGCTGGGCATCGCAGGAGCGCTGATCATCGGAGAATACGGTGCGGCCGCGGTCATCGTCTTCTTCATGCGTTTCGCCGACTTCCTCGACGCCTACACCGCGGGCCGCGCCCGTAAGGCGATCCAGGAACTGGTGGCATTGCAGCCCCTTGAGGCTCGGGTCATCCGCGACGGCATCGAGATTGACGTGCCCGCGGCCGCGGTCGGTGCCGGTGAGATCGTCCTGGTCAAACCGGGCGAGCGGATCCCGGTGGACGGCACGATAATCTCCGGGCGGGCCTCAATCAACCAGGCCCCGATTACCGGCGAGGCCATGCCCGTTGAGAGGGCAGAGGGGCAGGCCGTGCTCGCAGCCACGATCAGTCTGGACGGCGCGCTGCGGATCCGCGCCGAGCACGTGGGCGCGGACAGCACCTTTGGCCGCATCGTGCGGCTGGTGGAAGAAGCCGAAGCCCGCAAGAGCGGAGCGCAACGTCTGGCCGACCGCGTTACCGCGTACTACATCCCGGTGGTGACAGGGGTTGCTGCGGCCGCATGGTTGATCGGCGGCTCAGCAAGCGCCGGGGTGGCCGTGCTCGTCGTCTCGTGCTCCTGCGGGATAGCGCTGGCGACCCCGGTCGCGGTGGTCGCGGCGGTCGGAAGCGCCGCCCGCCGCGGCATCCTCGTCAAAGGAGGGACAGCACTGGAGGCCCTGGCGCGGGCGGAGATACTGCTGCTGGACAAGACTGGGACCCTGACCGTGGGCAGGCCGCAGGTGACCAGCGTGCATCCTGTTGGAGGTCGTACCGCCGCCGAGGTGCTGGCAGTTGCCGCCATCGCCGAGCGCTACTCCGAACACCCGGCGGCCGCGGCGGTGATGGCCGCTGTTCCCAGCACCATCAGTGCTCCATCGTGGAGCGAGGAGTCCTTTCTACCATCCGGCGGAAATGAGGACGCGGCGCGGATCGAGGTAGCTCCGGGCCGCGGCGTGATCGTGCACGAGCACGGCCGGCAGGTCGTGGTTGGGAGCCAGCGACTATTCGCCGAGCGCGATCTTCCCCTGCCCGAGCGGCTGACCGACGAGGCGGCGGCGCTGGAGGCCGCCGGCCAGACGGTGCTGTTCGTCGCCGAGGATGGCCGCACCGCCGGTATCATTGCCGTCGCCGACGCGCCCAGGCCCGAGGTGCCGGAAGCGCTCCGAGCGCTGCGTGCGATGGGCCTGGAGCGCATCATGATGCTCACGGGCGACAACGCGCGCGCCGCCCGGGCGATCGCGGACGCTCTGGGGGTGGAGTGCCGGGCAGAGATGCTCCCGGAGGACAAGATCGCGGTTGTGCGGGCCTTTCAGGCCGAAGGCCGGGTAGTCGCCATGGTCGGCGACGGCATCAACGATGCGCCGGCCCTGGCCCAGGCCAACGTCGGCATCGCCATGGGCGCCACCGGGACCGCGGCGGCGCTGGAGGCCGCCGACGTCGCCATCATGCGCGATGACTGGCGCCTGGTGCCGGAGGCGGTGCGCATCAGCCGGGAGGCGTTCGGCGTCATTCGCCAGAACCTGTACGGCACCGTTGCCTACAACCTAACGGGCATCGTCCTGGCGGCCGTCGGCCTGCTGCCTCCGGTGCTGGCCGCAGCGGCGCAGGTGATCCCCGACTTCCTGATCCTGTTGAACTCGGGACGCCTGCTGCGGTCCGGAGGGCGTCGGTGATGCGCGCCCTGAGCCCTGCCGCACCGGACGCACCCTATTGACAGAGGCGCACCGTCTGGGTCACTCTTAACATGTGATGTCATCTAGACGTCTAGCGCGGTCCGCGATTAACCCCCACTCCCGCGTCCCCAAGTACCTTCAGCTCAAAGCAGAGTTCATGCGCGAGATCCAGGAGGGACGGTGGGCTGAGGGTGCACGATTCCCGTCTGATCAGGAGCTGACCTCGCGGCTCGGGGTCAGCAGGATGACGGTGCGACAGGCCGTCTCCGAACTGGTCAACGACGGCTTCCTCCGCCGCGACCACGGGAAGGGTACCTTCGTCACGAGGCCCCGCGCCCTGCGTCGGTTCTGGACGGTGATTTCCTTCACTGAGGAAATGAGGTCCAGGGGGCTGGAGGTCCAGAACAAGCTGCTCGGCGTCCGGCGGGTGATTCCGCCCGGCCCGATCCGGAAGGCGCTGCGCCTGGGGCCGGGGGAGCGCGTGCTGCAGATCCGGCGCATCCGCGCGGTACACGGTCAGCCCATCGCCTACAACGTTTCCAATATCCCGCTGTCCCGCTGTCCCGACCTGGACCGCTGCGACCTCGAGGAGGACTCGCTCTACCTCATCATCCAGAACCGGTACGGCTATCGGATCACGCGGGGCGACCGGGCCTACCGCGCCGCCAAACCCAGCCGAGCAGAGGCGGCGCTGCTGGGGGTAGCGCCGGGTGACTCGGTGCTGGTCGTGGAGGGCGCGACGTTCGTGGACCGGGAGGTCCCCATTGACTACTGCTACGAGGTCTACCGTGAATAGGCCGATCCGGATCGGCGTGATAGGGGAACAGGACGCCTCTCCTGCGCTTGTTGCCGCAGCAGAGGAGGTCGGCCGGGAGATCGCCCGCAGGGGCGGCATCGTTGTCTGCGGCGGGATGGGAGGGGTGATGGCCGGCGCGGCGCGGGGTGCGGCCGGCGAGGGGGGCGTCGTCGTTGGCATCCTCCCGGGGTCCACCGCCGAGGGAGGCAGCCCTCACGTGACCATACCCATCGTTACGGGTATGGGAGAGGGTCGCAATGTCCTGATCGCGCGTACGGCGGAGGCGGTGATTGCGATCGGCGGCGCCTACGGAACGCTTTCGGAGATCGCCTACGCGCTCAAGATGGGCGTCCCGGTGGTGGGCTACGGGACCTGGGTGATGCAACGGGCCGGGTTGGAGGCCGATCCCATCCGGCGCGTGGATAGACCCATTGAGGCAGTGGCACTTGCCTGGGAGGCGGCCGTCGAGCGCCGGCGCGCGCTGGAGGGTATCGTGCCTCACGAAGCACGTTCCCCAAAGGGGAGGAGGGAAGAACCATGAGAAGGTTGGTTGCAGTTCTTGTGGTGCTGGTGGCCGTTGCGGCCGCTGGCTCCGCGGGGTACGGACAGTCTCGCGTGACGCTGCAGGTGGCCATTGCAGCGGACGTCAACGTCGTAGAGGTTCACCGGAACTTCCTGGGCGTGGCGTTTAGCAAGAACCACCCGACGGTTGGTTTCAACGTTGTGGGCACCGGCACCGGCGAGGCGGCCAGCCGGGCGATCTATACCAAGCTCAAGGCGCAGGCCGACGCCGGGCGCCGGAACTGGGACATTGACGTGGCGCTGGTCTCGATGCGCTACGCCGCACAGATGGCGAGGGAGAACCTGCTGCACCGATTCACCTCCGATCTCCAGTTCGCGCCCTACGTGGTGGGCCCAGACACGGTACGGGCGTTCGGGGTGGACATCAAGGGCTACGTGGTCCCCATGTTCCGCAACCAGATCGCCATAGCCTACAACCCGCAGTTCGTGAGCAAGCCGCCCCGGACGTTCGCCGAGCTCGAGGCCTGGGTGAGGGCCAACCCCCGGCGGTTCGGCTACAACGGGATACGGGGCGGGGTCTCCGGCATCGGCTTCACAATGGGATGGGTGTTCTACAAGACCGGACAATACGATCTGCTCCTCCAGGGACCCTACGACAAAGCCCATGAGGGAATGATCCGCTCGTCCATCGAGCAACTCCGGGAGTTCAACCGGAACGTCACGGTCACCTCGGGCAATGCCGGCACCTTGGACGCCTTGAACCGCGGCGAGATATGGATGGGCGCGGTGTGGGTGGACCAGCTTGTGGCCTGGAAGAACGAGGGGCGCATGAACCCGGATATCACCCCGGTGCTGATCGCGCCCGGCCTGCCCATCTACCCGCTCTACCTTACGGTGCCGCGCGAGGCGGCCAACCGCGACTGGGCCGCGAGGTACATTGACTTGGTGGCCAACCCGCACATCCAGGCCAAGGTCATCGTGGAGCAGTTCGGATGGTATCCAGGGATTGACCCCAACAGGGTCATGCCGCTGGTGTCGGACAAGGCCAGGGCGCTGCTGTTCCGAGGCGTGACCGCCGAGGACCTGGCCCGCTACTCGCGGCAGATGCCGCTGGCCGAGTACTA
>JASEHJ010000037.1 GCA_030018905.1 bacterium
GCCGCATCCTGAACGCCTCGTTCACCGACTACCTGATCCCCACGATCCTGGACATGCCTCCGGTGAAAGCGGTGCTGATCGAGGAGCCCGAGCCAGGATCGCCGTTCGGCGTCAAGGGCGTGGGCGAGCCGCCCACCGTGGTCTCGACCGCCGCAATAGTGGCAGCACTGCGCAACGCCACCGGCCGAGAGCTGAACCGCGTTCCGGTCCGGCCCGATGACCTGATCGGCCTTACCCAACCAGCGGCCTCATCCGGCCCGCCGCCCGCGCCCGACGTGCCGGGTCCGAAGGCGGTCCCGCATTACTGGGGCCTGACCCACGGACAGGGAACGCTGATGCAGCCCGAGTAGGCCAGACTCCCAGGAGGATCCCGTGTCCGTCCTCGAACATCCCGCCGAGCTGCTGCGGCGCCTGATCCAGTTCGACACCACCAACCCGCCGGGCCGCGAAGCCGCCTGCGTCGGCTACATTGACGACCTGCTGACCGCGGCCGGGTTCGAGACCACGCTGCTTGCCCGCGATCCCGCTCGGCCCAACCTGATCGCGCGCCTGGCCGGGGAAGGCAGTGCGCCGCCGCTGTTGTTCTATGGGCACGTGGATGTCGTGTCCACCGCGGGGCAAGTCTGGCAGCACCCACCGTTCGAGGGCCGGCTGGTGGACGGCTTCGTCTGGGGCCGCGGTGCCCTGGACATGAAGGGCGGGGTGGCGATGCTGCTGACCGCGTTCTTGCGAGCACGGGCCGAGGGCCTGCGGCCGGCAGGCGATGTTGTGCTGGCAATCCTCAGCGACGAGGAAGCCAATGGTGAATACGGCGCCCGTTTCCTGGTTGAAGACCATGCAGGTTTGTTCGACGGGATCCGCTACGCCATCGGCGAGTTCGGCGGGTTCAGTATGCCGGTCGGCGGCCGGACGTTCTATCCCATACAGGTCGCCGAGAAGCAGAGCTGCTGGTTGAGGGCGACCATCCGAGGTCCCGGCGGGCACGGTGCCCTGCCGATGCAGGGCGGCGCCATGGCGTCGCTCGGACGCGCGTTGAGGGCACTGGACCGGCGCTCTCTGCCGGTGCGCGTGACTCCTGTGGCCCGGCAGATGATCGAGGCAGTCGCCGGCGCGCTGCGGCCGCCGTCCAGCTGGATCCTGCGCGCTCTGCTGAACCCGCGTCGCGCAGACAGCGCGCTGGCGCTGATGGGTGAGCGCGGCCGGATGTTCTCCTCGCTTCTGCGCAACACAGTGAACGCCACCATCGTGCGCGGCGGCGAGAAGATCAACGTTATCCCCAGCGAGATCTTCCTTGATATGGATGGGCGACTGCTGCCGGGGTGCACACCGGATGACCTGATTGCCGAGCTGCGCCCGATCGTGGGGCCCGACGTCGCCCTGAACGCGGCCGGCGAGCCGGGTGTGGTCCGCCACGCCTCCGGTTCCGCGTCACCCGACATGGGGATGTTCGAGCTGCTGGCCGGGATCCTGCGCGACGAGGATCCAACCGGCATCCCGGTGCCGTATTTGATGGCCGGCGCCACAGACGGGCGGTTCTTCGCACGGCTGGGAATCCAGACCTACGGCTTCCTGCCGATGCGCCTGCCCGAAGGGATGAACTTCTCGCGCCTCGTGCACGCGGCCGACGAACGGATTCCCGTTCGTGCCGTCGAGTTCGGCGCGCGGGCGGTCCTGGAGGCACTCAGGAGGTTCGGAAGGGCGCGCTGACCCTGTAGGCGTCCGGCCGCCGATGTGCGCCCGATCAGGGCTGGCGGGCCTTCGCCTCGTCGCGCCGGGCTCGAAGCCTTCGTCCCAGCCGGCGGGGTAGCGCCCAGACGATGTGATCGGTCGAGGAGACCTCGATGCCGGCCGTCTCCATGTCGCGCAGGTTGGCCTTGTGCGCTTCGGCATCGCCGGCGACAGTTGCATCCGACGCGACCACGACCTCAAGGTCGAGGGCGAGGGCGTCGAACGCGCTGCACCGGATGCTGCCTAGTGTCTCCACCCCGGCCAGCACCACGAGCTCGACCTCCTGGGCCAGCAGCACGGCTTCCAGGTCGGTCTTCTGGAAGGCGCTCCACCGCTGCTTGGGCACCACCGCCTCGCCGGAGACCGGCTCGAGCCCCTCTACGGGCGCATGCCCCGGTGTGCCCGGCACAAACGCGCCGCCTGAGCGGAGGAACCGGTCGCGCCGCGTGATCTCGATGTCCGTGCCGTCCGCCTTGTACTCCCGCGCCGCGTGGACGACCGGAAGGCCATGCTTCCGGAAGGCATCTAGCAGCTTCTTGACGTTGGGAATCACGCCCAAAGCGCCGCGCACCTCGAACGGCGCGCCGGGCAGGCAGGAGTCGTTCTGCATATCAATGATGACCAGCGCTGGCTTTACCATGGTCACTCCCCTCAGACGGTCAGGGCCGGTCCCCGGTAGGCCCAACTCGTCAGGCGGTGCTCTATGACCGCAAAGAACGCGAACAGCGCCACGCCCATTGCGGCGACCACGATCAACCCGGCAAACACGAGCGGCACCTCGAAGCGCGAGCTGGCCGCGATCATAAGGTAGCCGATGCCCTTGTTTGCCGCCACGGTCTCCGAGATCACCGCGCCCACGAATGCCAGCGTGACCGAAACCTTGAGCGACGCGAAGAAGTAGGGCAGCGATCGGGGAATGCCAACCTTAAGGAAGATCACGCGCTTGGACGCTCCCAGTGACCGCAGCACGTCCTGCAGCTCCGGTTCCAGCGTGGCCAGCCCGGTGGCCACGTTCACGACGATCGGGAAGAACGAGATGAGGAACGCGGTGAGGATCGCCGGGATCGTACCGATTCCAAACCAGATTACGAGCACGGGCACAATCGCCGCCTTGGGCACGCTGTTGAAAGCCACCAGCAGAGGATAGAGCGCCCGGTACACCAGCGTGGAGTAGCCGATGGCCAGCCCCAGCCCCATTCCTCCGACGAGGGCCATGGCGAATCCCACCAGGGTCGTGTAAAGCGTCTGCGAGGCGTTGAACCAGATGGCCTCGCGCCACTTTACCAGCGCCACCCATACCGCGGTGGGCCCGGGCAGGATGAACTCGGGCACGCGCAGCAAGGCGACCCCTGCCTCCCAGATTGCGAAGACGGCCACGATCACCACCAGCGGGGGCAGCCACTCGGTCAACAAGTTTGAGCGCTTCATCGTCCGCCCACCCTGCTGTGGCTTTCTGCCTTCATCGTCCCAGCACCTCGCCGATCTGGCGCCTGATCTCGTGATACGTCTCCGTGAATTGCGCGCTGAAAGTATCCTCCAGCGTGCGCGGGCGCGGAACGTCCACGACGGTGCGGGACACTATCCGCCCGGGGCGCGTGCTCATCACGTATACGGTGTCCGCCAGGAACACCGCCTCACGCAGGTCATGGGTCACCAGCAGCACGGTGAACCGCCGCTGCATCCACAGGTCCTGCAGGACCTGCCAGAGCTCCTCTCGGGTGAAGGCGTCCAGCGCGCCGAAGGGCTCGTCCAGCAGCAGGATCTCCGGATTGTGGATCAGGGCGCGGCACAGGCTGGCCCGCTGCTGCTGCCCTCCGGAGATCTGCCAGGGGTGGCGGTCGTCGAACCCACTCAGGCCGACCGAGGCGAGCAACTCCTGCGCCTGCGCCACGTACTCCGCGCGGTGGCGACGGAACCGCTCCTTGTGCGGGGTGACGACCTCCATCGGGAGCAGGACGTTGTCCATGACCTTGCGCCAGGGGAGGAGGATAGGATTCTGAAACGCCATTCCCACGTTCTTTTGAGGGCCGCGCACCTGCACGTTCCCCACGCTGGCGCTGCCCCTTCCGGGCACGACCAGGCCGGCCAGGACCTTGAGCAGCGTGGTCTTACCGCAGCCGCTGGGCCCAGCCACCACCACGAACTCGCCCCGCCGCACCGTGAGACTCACGTCCTCGACGGCGCGGACCACCTGGCCCTCGTGTTGATAATCCAGCGTCACGTTATCGAGGCGGACGAAGGTCTCTTCAACGGTTAGATTGGTCAAAACCGTCCCTCTGCGAAGGCATCAATCATGGCGTGCACGTCGTCTCCAAGTGGATACAGGATGGGGCAGGTGCACCCGGCGGCCACGTACTCGCGGACCTTGGCGCGGCACTCCGCTGGGGTGCCCGAGGCCGTTATCATCTGGACCACCTCGTCGGGCACCAGGCGCATTGCCCTGTGGATCTCCTCCGGCCCGGCCGGCCATGTAAGCTCCTTGCCGATCTCGTCCAGCAGCGCCGGGTCCACCCCGCTGGCCTTCATGATGTGGGGCTGCTGGCCGAGGTACTGCGTCACCAGTTCGCGGGCGCGGTCCAGTGCCAAAGAGCGGTCCTCGTCCAGGGAGCAGACCACGAGCTGGGGCCGGTCGAGATCCTCGACCCTCCGCCCGGCCCGCTCGGCGCCGGCGGCAAGCGCTTCCATCGCCGTCTTGTTGTAGCCGGGGCTGACCAGGTAGTTCAGCAGCACGCCGTCGGCGATCTCACCGGTCAGCTCCATCATTTTCATGCCCGTCGCGCCGATATAGATGGGCACCTTCTTGGGCGAACGGTCGCCGTGCACGATGTCGAGCTCGATGTCGGTGACGTGCACGAACTCGCCGTGGTAGGTCACCCTCTCCATGGCCAGCAGCCGCCGGGTGACCTCGACGACCTCGCGCATTGCCTGCAGCGGCTTGCGCCGGTCCACCCCTACCTTGGTGGCCAGCGGCTCCCACCAGGCGCCGACCCCGAGCATCACCCGGCCCGGCGCCAGGTCGTCGAGGGTGGAGAACGTCGCCGCCAGCAGTCCCACGTTGCGCGTCCAGAGACTGACGACACCCGAACCAACCTTGATCCGGTCGGTGACCGCAGCGAAAGCGGCCAGCGGGATGGTGGCCTCGCGGACCAGGCGGCTCTCCGCCTGCCACACCGCCTCGAAACCGCGCTCTTCGGCGTACTGCACGTACTCCATGCCTTGACGAATGGGGTGCTTGTCCTGCAGGTACAGGGCTACGCGTCCGCCGCCCGCTGTCATGGCCTCGGTCCTCCTGCCGGCTCGAACTCGTGGGGTCCTATCTCCTCGAGACGGCGCCACAGCCGCTCCGTCTGCACCCTGGCGTCCGCGGCAAGCCTGTCCTGATCCACCCTTGTCAGCCGCCTGTCCTCCACCACGATCTCACCGTTCACGACGACGTCGCGCACGTGTTGTGCCGAAAGACCGAAGATCCAGTGGCCGGCCAGGTTGCCCTCGTGCAGCGGCGTCGGGGTGGGGTAGTCCAGCACCGTGATGTCTGCGGGCGCGCCGGGCTCGATACGGCCCAGCGCGGGCTCGCCCAAGGTCCGCCCGGCCATGCGCGCGCCCGCGGCCATGCGCTGGAGCGGCCATGCGAAGCTGAGGAAGAGGTCGTCCTCCCGGGCCCGCCAGTAAGCGGCCGCCGACTCGGCGAACATGTCTGCGCCGATGCCGTCGGTGCCGAGCACCACGCGCTCTCCGAGGCGGCCCACCCGCGCGCGGCCGACCGAGTTGTTCATGTTGGACCGCGCGTTGTGCGCCACGGTCGCTCCAGCGCTGAGAATCGCGGCTATCTCGCCGTCGTCCACGTGCACGCAGTGGACCAGGATCGCCCGGTCGTCCAGCGCACCGGCATCGGCCAGCCGGTGCACCACGCGCCGGCCGAAGCGGGCCAGGGCGTCGCGCTGGTCTGCTCCGTCTTCGGCCACGTGGACGTGAACGCCTGCGCCTGCCTGGCGCGCGACCTCAACGCAGGCGGCCAGCGTGTCCGCCGAGAGAGTGAACGACGCGTGCGCGCCCACCAGGCCCCTGGCCATGGGGCGCTGCGCGGCCAGGAACCGCCGGTTCTCCTCGACCCCGGCGCCCGCCCGTTCGGGCCCGTCTCGATCGGTGACCTCGTAGCAGAGAACCGAGCGCAGGCCGAGCTCACTGAGCGCGTCCGCGATGACATCGAGCGAGCCCGCGATGGCGTAGGGCGAGGCGTGGTGATCAACGACGGTGGTTGTGCCGGAGAGCAGCGCGCTCATCGCGCCGGCCAGTGCCGACGCGCGGACCGTCTCCTCGTCCAGGGCACGGTCCAGCCGCCACCAGATGCGCTGGAGGTTCTGCGTGAAGTTGGCCGGCGGCTCCAGGCCGTAGGGCATGCCGCGCGCCAGCGCAGAGTATAGATGGGTGTGCGCGCAGACGTTCCCAGGAATGATCAGGCAGCCCGAGCAGTCGCGGCGCGGGAGACCCTCCGGAGCCCGGCCGATCGCGGTCACCCGGCCTCCCTCGATCAGCACGTCGGCTTGAACGAGCGCGGGTGCGTCCAGCGATGTGAGTACGGTACCGCCGGTCAGGGCGAGACTCATCTCACGCGTCCTCAACGCGGCCGGGCCGCGCCCTCTTGGGCACGAATCCTCGGGCCGCGGGAGAATCCTTCATCGGCAGCCTAGTCCGCCGAATGCCGTCATAGGACCACAGCGCGCCGGCGATCGCCGCGGCCGTGGGGATGTTGCCGATCTCTCCAACCCCCTTGGCCCCGTATGGTCCCTCGGGCTGGAACTCCTCGACGAAGATGCACTCGACCTCAGGCATCCCCACCGCAGGCACGATGCCGAGCGACTTGAGGGTGTCGGTTACCGGCACCCCGCCCTCCAGGACCAGTTCTTCGGAGAGCGCGTACCCCATCCCCATGTGGACCGACCCTTCTATCTGGCCTTCCAGCAGCGTGGGATTCATGACCCGTCCGACGTCGTGGGCCGCGATCACCTTGGCCACCCGCCCATGATCGTCGAGGATCGCTACCTGGGTGGCCCAGCCGTACGCGAAGTGCGTCACCTGATCCTCTACGCCCGGGGTCGGCTTGGAGGTCCAGTCAATCACGGTCTCGCCGTAGAACTCCTGCCCGGCCAGCGACTCCAGCCGGGCGCCCCCGAGCCGGCCATCCCCGAGCCGGCCGTCCCCGAGCGCGGCCCGCAGGCGTTTCGCCGCCTCGATGACCGCCAGCCCGCCGAGGGCCGTGGCGCGGGAAGCCGTGGTCTCGCCGGTGTCCAGCTCGCGCACCGTGTCAACCGCGACCGCCACCCGGTCGGGCGTCAGGCCGAGCTCCTCGCAGGCCACCTGTTGCAGGATGGTGTGGACTCCCTGTCCCATCTCGGTCCAGGAGTGAAACAGCGTGACCGTGCCGTCGTCCTCGACGCGCAGCAGCGCCTTGCCGTACTCGGTCAGGCCGTTTCCGATACCGGTATTCTTCACCGCGCAGGCGATGCCGGCGTAGCGCGCCGACCGGAAGGCGTCGCGTACCGCGAGCAGCGTCTTCTTGAGGCCCACGCCCTGTCCCAGCTTCTGGCCGGTGGCGAAGGCGTCGCCGACGTCCAGCGCGTTGCGCCAGCGGATCTCCCAGCGGTCTATGCCCACCACTGCGGCCAGGGTGTCCATCATCGCTTCCATCGCGAAGCTGACCTGGTTTACCCCGAACCCACGCATCGCGCCGGCGGGAGGGTTGTTGGTGAAGAGCGCCCTTGACTCAACGTCCACGTTCGGCACGCGGTACGGACCGCAGGCGTGGCCCGCCGCCCGTTCCAGGACCTTGTCCCCGACGCTGGCGTAGGCGCCGGTGTCCCCCACGATCCGCGCGCGCACCGCGAGCAGGCGGCCCTCCGCGTCGCAGCCGACCGCGTACTCCATGGTCATGGGATGGCGCTTGGGATGGAACCGGATGCTCTCCCGCCGCGACAGCGCCAGCAACACGGGCCGGCCGGCCATCAGGGCCAGCAGTGAGGCGTGCGCCTGGACGCTCAGATCCTCCTTGCCGCCGAAGCCGCCGCCGCTGGAGACCAGCGTGGCCCTGACTTTCTCCTCTGGGAGCGCGAGCACCGATGCCACCTGCCGGCGGTCCTCCCAGATGCCCTGGCCCTGCGAGAAGAAGTGCACGCCGCCGTCGCCGGAAGGCACTGCCAGGCAGGCCTCCGGTTCGAGAAATGCGTGTTCAATCATCTGTGTGCGGAAAGTCTCCGTGGCCGTGAACGCGGCGCCTGCGAGCGCCGCACCTGCGTCGCCACGCTGCACCCTCGTTACGGAGAGCAGGTTGCCCATCTCGTGGACCGCCGGGGCGCCCTCGGCCAGCGCCTCGAACGGATCGGTGACCGCGGGCAGCACCTCGTACTCCACCTCGACGAGGGATGCGGCCGCGCGGGCGGCGGCCCTGGACTCGGCCGCGACGACCGCCAGGATATCCCCGACGTAGTTCGTGACCTCGCCCTCGGCCACGAACTGCCGCCAGTCGCTGAAGATCAGGCCGACCCGGCGCTCCCCGGGCACGTCCTGCCAGGTGGCCACCGCGAAAACGCCGGGATGGGCGCGTGCCCTCGACGTGTCAATGCGCAATACCCTCACCCGGGGGTGATCGGACCACCGCACGGCGCCGTGGAGCATGCCGGGTACGCGCATGTCCGCCACGAACGGCTTCTGGCCCAGCACTTGATCGCGGCCCTGGTACCGCGCGGTGCGCGATCCTACCTTGCCGCTACGATCGGGTGCGGGAACCGGTTCCCCGCGCCGCGCCCCGGCGGCGTAACTGATGGCGTCAATGATCTTGATGTAGCCGGTGCATCGGCAGAGGTTGCCGGCCAGGGCCCTGGCGATCTCATCGCGGGAGGGATCGGGATTGCGGGCCAGGAGGGACTCGGCCTTCATCACGATGCCCGGGGTGCAGAACCCGCACTGGGACGCGCCGGAGGCGACGAAGCAGTCCGCCCACTGCGCGCGGTGCTCCTCGGGCAGCCCCTCAAGCGTGGTGACCTGCCGTCCGGCGGCCCTCTCTGCCGGCTGGGCGCACGATACCACCGCCCTGCCGTCCAGAAGCACCGTGCACGCGCCGCACGAGCCCTCCGGCGCGCACCCGTCCTTCATCGAGGTCAGGCCGCACTGCTCGCGGAGAACCTCCAGCAGGCTCGCGCCCTCGCGGACTTCCAGCGAGACCTGCCGTCCGTTGAGCGTGAACTCCACCGCGATCAACCTAGGGTGATGCGCGTGCCGGTCTCTCCGCCCAGCGCCCGCTCCAGATTCTCGGGGTTGGTGATCAACGCCTCGCTCCCGCCCCGCTCCAGGTAGCCGATGACCGCCTCCATCTTGGGCGCCATGCTGCCCTTCGCGAAGTGCACGCCCTCGGCCAGGTACTCCTTGGCCTGGGACAGGGTCATCTGCAGGATCATCTTCTGGTTGGGTTTGCCGAAGTTGAGGGCGACCTGCTCCACCGAGGTGGTTATCACGAAGAGGTCGGCGCCGATGACGGTGGCCAGCAGTGACGATGCCAGGTCCTTGTCAATCACCGCGGCCACGCCACGCAAGTTGCCTTCCGCGTCGGCTACGACCGGGATGCCGCCCCCGCCCACGGTGATGACCACGAACCCTTCGCGGATCAGGCGCTTGACGGCCTCCTCCTCGACGATGCGGATCGGGACGGGCGAGGCGACGACGCGCCGCCAGCCCCGTCCGGCGTCCTCAACTACGCTCCAGCCTTCCTCGTCGCTCCGGCGCCGAGCTTTCTCCGCGTCCATGAACGATCCGATCGGCTTGGTAGGCTTCTGGAAGGCAGGATCGTCCGCGCTCACCTCGACCTGCGTTACCACGGTTACGGCGTCCTTCTTGAGGCCGAGCCGGCGGAACTCGTTGTACAGGTTCTGCTGGAGCGCATAGCCGATGGCGCCCTGGCTGTCGGCGCCGCAGACGTCGAGCGGTACCTCGTGCAGCTCGTGGGAGGCCAGCTCCGACCGGCGCAGGATGAAGCCGACTTGAGGTCCGTTGCCGTGCCCGATCGTCACGTCCCAGCCGTCACGGATCATGCCGGCGATGTGCCGGCAGGTCTCCCTGGCTGCGTCGTACTGGTCCTGCACCGTTTGGTGTTGCGAGTTCTTGATCAGCGAGTTCCCGCCGATTGCCACTACCGCTGTTCGCCTGGCCATGCGCTTCCCTCCCGCAGCGCTCTTCCCGGGCGCGTCGCCCGATCCGGCGCGCGTCAGCTCATTGTCAGGGCCATTACTGCCTTCTGGCCGTGCAGCCGGTTTTCGGCCTCGTCGTAGACTACCGATTGGGGTCCATCAATCACCGCGTCGGAGACCTCGATGTTGCGGTCGGCGGGCAGGGGGTGCATGTAGATCGCGTCATCGCCGGCCATTGCCATGCGCCGCTCGTCGGTGATCCAGTCCTTGTACTTGGCGGAATGCTTCGCGCCTTCCTCATCGCTCTTGACGGTCAGCAGGGCGCCCCAGCTCTTCGCGTAGACGACATCGGTGCCGCGGATGCCGGCCTCGAAGTCGTCCATGATCTCGAACCCTACCTTGGCGCGGCGGGCGTTCTCCTGCGCCTGTCCCACGATCTCGGGCATGAGCTGGAAGCCCGGCGGATGGACCAGCCGGACGTTCATGCCGAAGCGGGGCATCAGGAGGATCAAACTCTGCGGCACGCTGATCGGCTTCTGGTAGCTGGCGGCGTAGGCCCAGCTCACCGTGATGGTCTTCCCGCGCGGGTCGCCCTTCTTCTCGATGATGGTCAGCAGGTCCGCGAGGGCCTGGAACGGGTGGTAGATGTCGCACTGCATGTTCAGCACCGGCACCCGGCTGGCCTGGGCGACCTCGCGGATGTACTTGTTGCCCGCTCCCCAGTCCACGTGCCGGATGGCTAGGCCGTCGTTGTAGCGTCCCAGGATCTCGCCGATCTCCTTGGCGGTGTCGCCGTGGGCGATCTGGGTGGTGCGGCTCTCGATGAACTGCGCGTGGCCGCCCAACTGCGCCATGCCGGCCTCGAACGAGGCGCGGGTGCGCGTGCTGGAGAAGAAGAACAGCATCGCCAGCACCTTGTCGCGCAGGATGGCGTGCGGCTGGCCGAGGGCCCGGCTGCGCTTGAGATCCAGGGCCACGTCCAGCGCGGTATCTATCTCCTCCTTGGTCCACTCCTGCAGGGTGATCAGGTCACGTCCGCGGAGATACGTCTGCATCGGGATCTCTCCTATTCTACCGCGCCCAGCACGAGGGCCAGCAGCGCCATGCGAACGACCACGCCGTTGAACGCCTCGGTCCAGTACCTGGCGTGGCGGGTGGCGTCAACGTCGGTGGTAAGCTCGTCCATGCGCGGCAGGGAGTGCAGCACGATCGCGCTGCTCTTGCCCCGCTCCCGCAGCAACTGGCGGGTGATCTTGTAGGCCGCCGGGGTGAGCCCCACGTCGCCGGAGCGCTCGTCACGGGACTTCGTGTAATCGGGCTGGACCACGGGTTCCATGTAGATTACGTCCGCTTCGCCGATGACCTCCTCGGCCGTGGCGACCTCCCGGTACCGGACGCTGAGCGCGTCCAGCTCTGCCTTGAACTCGGGAAGAAGGGACATCTCGGGCGGCGAGACCACGAACGCCTCCATGTCGAACTGCGACATCGCGTAGAGGATCGAGTGCATCGTGCGCATCCGCATGTCGCCCACGCACAATATCTTGAGGCCGTCCAGCGTGCCCAGCTCGCGCTGGATCGTGTACAGGTCGATCAGGACCTGGGTGGGGTGCTCCCCCCAGCCGTCGCCGCAGTTGATGATCGGCACCGAGGCCCAGCGGGCCGCCTCGTGCGGCGCGCCCTGCTGGAAATGGCGCATGGCGATGACATCGCCGTAGTACTCGAGCATGTGCACGGTGTCCTTGATGGATTCCTGGTAGAAGTCGCCGGCGCGGGTCATCTTGGCGTCCGAGAACCCCAGCACGCTGCCTCCCAGCCGAATCATGGCCGCCTCAGTGGCAAGGCGCGTGCGGGTGCTGGGCTGGTAGAACGCGGTGACCAGGGTCTTGTGCTTCAGCAGGTCTGTGTTGCGCCGGTCGCGCGCGTAGGGCTTCAGGTCGTCCGCCACCTGGAAGACACGGAAAAACTCGTTGCGCTCGAAATCCTTGAGCGACAGGATGTCCCTACCGAGAAAGCTTCTCATTACCTATTCCTCCCTTTGTACTGGCCGTTCGGCCCTCGTATTGTCTCATCGTTTTACACCGGTGAACAACACCGCCACGCGCTCGTTCGACCTGATGCCGCCCTCGCGATGAAGGTGCAGCAGCCCGGCCAGCCCGGCGGAGCCGGTGTGATCTACGTAGATCCCCGTGGCGGACTGCGCGAGCGCGTTGGCTTCCTTCAGTGTTTCCTCAGATACCAGGACCGGAGCGCCCCCGGTAGTTGCCATCCCCCGGAGAACCGCCAGCCAGTCGTAGGTCTCGTCGTCGAGGATGCCGTGCGCGATGCTCTTTGGCTCCTCTTCCCACGGCCACATGAACTGCGAGCGGTGGGTGGCGGCGTAGCGCAGCGCCTCCTCGATGCGCTCGCGGCTGCTCTCGCGCCCCTCCGGCCCGCCCTCCGGAGCCGGCCCGATCCGCTCCATCAGCCGGCCGTAGGACCGCTCCAGGGGATGGCCGCCGAGGGTTTGCACCGCGTGGATCCGCGGCATCCGCTCCAGCGCGCCCAGGCGCACCGCGTCCTGCAGCGCCTGGATCACAGAGCTGGCCAGCGCACCGCCGCCTGTCTGGATGAACAGGCGGTCCAGCGTGCTGCCCGCCGATGCCAGGTCCGAGGCGATCTCGTATCCCAGGGTCTTGCCGCCGTCTATCGTCAGCCCATTGTCAGGCCCCTGGCAGGTGAACGGCAGGGCACCCTCGCGCACCGCCTGCTGCAGCCGGTGGTAGGTGGGATCGCCCGGCGCGCCTTCCTCCCTGGGGCAGATCGTCAGGTGCGCGCCCAACGCCTCCAGCCGCGTCACCACCGCAGGATCGGCGCTGGTGGGTACGAACACCCGGAGCCGCCGCCCGCCGGCCCGAGCCACCACAGCCGCGGCAAGTGCCGCGTTTCCGCAACTCGCGATGGCCAGGTCGGGTGCGCCCGCGTCGGCCCGTTCAGTCCCGGCCCGCGCGGCCAGGCCCACCCGCTCGACTACCTCCAGGTGGATCAGCAGTCCCATCAGGTGGCGTGCCTTGTGCGACCCGGAAACGTTGCCGGTCTCGTCTTTCACCCAGACGCCGCCCCCGGCGAATCCAAGACGGTCGCCTAGTGGACCGCTGCGGAAGAACGGGGTGGCCGCGAACCCACCCCCGTCCACCTGCGCCACGGCGAAGTCGAGCCTCTCGACCAGGCCGACATAGTCGGCGTCGGTGAGGCCGTGCGTCAGGGCCAGGCGGTACGAGTGGGAGAGCTCGCGATACCGGACAAACGGGTTGGCCGGACCGTAGGCGGGAAACCGGAGACCCGCCGGGTCCAGTACGGCGGTCATCACGTGGTCGGTATCATCGCCCCTTCCCGCGTTGGGGCACCGGAAGGGGTAGGGATCGCCGGGCGGTGCCGCGGCGCCGCACCCGGCGCAGACAATCATGCGGCCGCTCCCGTCCTTCCGTTGAACTCCTCGATCATCTGGTCCCAGGCCGGGATTATCGACCGCATCTCCTGCCAGAACCGCTGATCCCGCCTGGCCTCGAACTCCTCGATCGAGATCCCCTGCTGTTCCACCCAGGTGAAGTAGCCCAGGTTGAAGACGCGGTCCCGGTCCACGCGGGTCAAATCCAGCAGGTGGTCGTTGGTGACGCTGCCCAGGTGTCCGGCAAACGTCGCGCCGGCGGCGACCGCATCGAAACCGCCCGGGTAGAACTTCTTCAGGGATTTCTCCCTCTCGGTGGCGTACATGGCCGCGCCGTCGGTGGCGACGGTGATGACGACGTCTGTGGGGCCCATCCCGAAGTGCTTCGCGGTCTTGATAGCCCCGAGCACGTTGCAGATGCTGGAGAGCCCCAGCGCCGGCAGCAGTTCAATCACCGCGGGCGGCACGCCCTGCCGGCTCACGAGGTATTCGCGGCCGGCAGGAGTGTTGAAGAGCACGTCGAGCCGGTCGGTGCTCTGGTCCGAGACCGCCGCTACCACGTCGGTGTTGGTCACGTTGTGGATCAGCGGGATGTGCTTGTCACCTATGCCCTGGATGTTGTGCTCGCCGAAACCGTTGTACAGCATCGTGGGGCACTCAAGGGCCTCCATGGCCACGATCTTGGCACCATACTGCTCCTTGAGGTAGTCACCGGCGCCCAGGGTGCCGGCCGAGCCGGAGGCGGAGACAAAGGCTCGCATCCGCAGGCCGGGCTCGGAGGCAGCCAGCGACTCAAACAGATTCCCCAGCGCCTTTCCCGTGACCAGGTAATGCACCAGATGGTTTCCGAACTCGCAGAACTGGTTGAAGATGATGTTGGTCGGATCGCGCTCCAGCTCCGCGCACTTGTCGTATATCTCTTTGACGTTGCTCTCGGTGCCCGGCGTCCTGATGATGTCCGCGGGATCGGCTATCCATCGCTCCAGCCATGCGAACCGCTCACGGCTCATCCCCTGCGGCAGCACGGCGATTCCGCGGCAGCCCATGATGCGCGAGATGGCCACGCCGCCGCGGGCGTAGTTGCCGGTGGACGGCCAGACCGCACGGTGGGCGGTAGGGTCGAACTGGCCGGTGATTATCCGCGGGGCTATGCACCCGTAGGCTGCCAGCACCTTGTGGGCGCGGATCATTGGGAAGCGGTCTCCGAGTGCGACCACGATGCGCGCATCCACCCCGGTGAGCGCCTTGGGCAGCACCACATGCTCGGGCGACGCCACCCGGTCGGTGCGGTTCGCACCGTTGAACCAGTGCACCCTGAAGAGGTTCAGCGGGTGCGGGGCATCGGGGTCCACTCCTCTGAGGGCCTCCCGGATCCGCGGCGAGATCCGGGAGGGGTCCGTCAGTTCAGCGAAGGTGGGCAGCACGATCCCGGCATCGCGGAAACGCCCCACCGCGCGCCCATAAACATCCCTATCTACGAGCTCACGTTCGAGCCCCAATCTCCTCATCTGATGACCCCTTGTGCGCTAGGTTTGCCTATCCCGCCAGCGCCTATTCTACCTCACGGGAAGCATTCGCTCCGCCTTGGGAGGTAGGAACTTGTCGGTGAAAACCTGCTGCCATCTGGGCTTGACCGGGAGCGCAAACGCTTCCGTCAGCAGATCAACGGACCGGCTCATGCGCTCGCCCTTGATTACGCCGAAGCCGTGGGACTTCACGTCGCTGGTCAGGATGTTGTGCCGGAGCGCGAGCTGCAGGCGCTCAAGCTCTACGTCCTCACGCAGCAGCGGGTCGCGCCGCTTGACGATGGCGACGGCTTCTGACGGGTTGTTGATCGTGTCCTTCAACGCGCGCGTGAACGCCCTGAGGAACCCGCGGACCGCCTCGGGTTCCTTCTCGAGCAGGGTCGCCGGCGCCATGATGGCGTTGCCGTAGAGAGGAAGGCCCTGGTCGTTGTACATGAACGCGATGATGTCGGCCGGATCTACCCGCGCGGCCTTCAGGTTGATGAACGAGGTGAAGTAGAAGCCGGAGATGGCGTTGACGTCGCCCCGAACCAGCATCGGCTCGCGCAGCGGCACGTCCATGGTGATCCACTCGACCGAGGCGGGGTGCATGCCCACCGCCCGGGCGAAGAGCGGCCAGAGGCGGCGCGGCGCGTCGCCGGCCGGCGCGCCCAGCTTCTTCCCATAGAGCTCGATCGGCCGCGTGATGCCCTCGCGCCGCAGCGTGATGATCGAGAAGGGCGGCTCGTTCAGGAGGATTGCGATGGCCACGAGCTCCCGGCCGGGGTTCCGGGCGTTGAACTCGATCATCGAGTTGATGTCGGCATATCCCAGGTTGTAGGCGCCGCCCGCGATCTTTGTCACCGCGTCGGCCGAGCCGAAGCCGCGATCAACCGTGATGTTCAGGCCTTCCGCGGCATAGTAGCCCTTCTCCAGGGCGACCAGGAAGGGCGCCTGCGGTCCCTGCACGATGAAGTCCAGGGTGAACTTCCACGTAGTCTGCCTGCCTGAACTGGCAGGCGGCTGGGCAAAACCCAATCCGGCGGCCAGCACGACAACGGCCAGCACCGCCGCAAACATTGCTAAGAGGCTCCTCACGTCTGGTCCCTCCTTAGACACGACAGGGATTCTCCGGATGCCAGGATATATGGTTGGATTCCGGTGTGACCTAAGGGTTCGCGATTGGCGAAGAAACCCCCTTCACCACACCCTTCACCTGGCCGGTCTACCTTGTGGGTAGCATGCGCTCAGGCCTGGGAGGCAGGAACTTGTCCGAGAAGACGCGCTGCCAGGCGGGCTTGATCGGGAGACTGAACGCCTCGGCCAGCAGGTCAATGGACCGGCTCAGGCGCTCGCCCTTGACTCCGCCGAAGCCGCCCGCCCTGACGTCCTTGGTTAGGACGACGTGCTGGAGGGCCAGCACAAGGCGCTCCCGCTCCACGTCCTCGCTGATCATCGGGTCGCGGCGCTTGAGGGCGCTGATGGCCTCGGAGGGGTTGGTGACCGCATCCTTCCAGGCGCGCGTGATGGCCCGCACGAACCCGCGCAGCGCTGCGGGCTCGGCCTCCAGCAGGGACGGCGGCGCGATGATGGCGTTCCCGTAGAGCGGCAGGCCGTACTCGTTGTACGGAAAGATCACGATGTCCGCGGGGTCCACCCGGGCGGTCTTGAGCGTGATGAAGGCGTTGAACGAGAAGGCGGCAACCGCGTTGACCTCACCCCGCAGCAGCATCGGCTCCCGCAGCGGCGGAGACATCGTCACCCACTCCACGGAGGCCGGGTGCATGCCGACTGCCTTGGCGAACAGCGGCCAGAGCACGCGCGGAGCAGAGCCGGCCGGCGCCCCCAGCTTCTTCCCGTAGAGGTCGATCGGCCGTGTGATGCCCTCCCTCCGCAGCGTCACGATGCTGGAAGGCAGCGCGTCGAAGGGTACGGCAACGGCGACCAGGTCCCGGCCGGGATTCCTGGCGTTGAACTCGATCATGGTGTTGATGTCGGCGAATCCCAGGTTGTAGGCACCGGCCGCGACCTTGGACACGGCGTCGGCAGAGCCGAACCCGCGGTCAATGGTGACGGAGAGGCCTTCCGCGGCGTAGTAGCCCTTCTCTAGCGCCAGCAGGAAGGGCGCGTACGACCCGTCAAAGACCCAGTCAATCGTGAACTTCCACTGCACCGTTCGGCCGGGCTTGGCCGGCGTCTGGGCGAGTCCAGGGCCGGTGGCGGTCGCGGCGACGATCAGCGCGGCAACGGTCAACGCGGCAACGGTCAACGAGCGCAGGCGTTTCATGGTTGGTCCTCCTCTTGGGCTTCTTGCTGCGAATGATTCGGGGCCGCACCGCCCTGCCACCTCCTGAGGCGGAAAGGTGGTTTGTCGTTCCCTTGGGCGACGCGATATACTGCGCGGGAGGCCGGGCAGCCGCAGGCGAGGAGGACAGCATGAGCAGGCAGGTATCCGCTGGTAGAAAGACCACCTACTACTTGGGCGCCGTTATCATGATCATCGGCGGCCTCATGTTCGCATCCGTGTTTGTCACGCTTGCGATGCTTGCCGGGAGAGACTCAGACCCCGAGATCGTGATCCCGTCCGCCCTGGTTCGCACCTTTGGGGGACTGGCGCTGCTGGCCGCCGGTAGCGCAATCAGGACGGTCGGAGCCCGCGGCCTGGCCGGTTCTGGTGTGATTCTGGATCCGGAACGGGCACGGCAGGAACTGGAACCCTACGCTCGAATGGCAGGCGGCATGGTCAAAGATGCCTTGGAAGAGGCCCA
>JASEHJ010000038.1 GCA_030018905.1 bacterium
GACGAAGCGAGGAAGGTTGCTGGATGTGACCGGGGGTCGCATGTCGCGGCTGGTGTGGAAGAGCATTCCGTGCCCGATTCCCTATCAGGGGAGCAAGCGGCGATTGGCGTCCGCCATTCTGTCGTTCTTTCCTGAGCATGTCCGAGGGACGCTCATCGAGCCCTTTGCGGGCTCCGCCGCCATCTCCCTCGCTGCCGCCTTGACGGGCCGGGCCGATCGCTTCCTGCTCTGTGATCTCCTCCGCCCGCTCGTCGGCATCTGGCGTCTGATCCTCGAAGACCCGGAACGCCTTGCCCACGAGTACGAAACTCTATGGACCTCGCAACTGAGTCATCCCGCTGAGACCTACTACCGGCTCCGCACCCAGTTCAACCAGACTCAGGACCCGAGCACGTTGCTCTATCTGCTGGCCCGATGCGTGAAGAACGCGGTGCGCTTCAACCCCAAAGGGGAGTTCAACCAGTCTCCCGACCATCGCCGCGGAGGAATGCGGCCGTCCAAGATGCGGAGGGAAATCCTTACGGCTCATCGTCTCCTCAAGGGGCGGACGACTCTGCTGGCAGGCGACTACAGCGAAGCCCTGCGGGGTGCGAGCCGCGAGGACCTCGTGTACATGGATCCTCCGTACCAAGGCGTGAGCAACGGTCGTGATCGGAGGTATCTGCGGCCCCTGGACCTTGAACGCTTCGTCCATGAACTCGGTCAGCTGAACCGGCGCGAGGTTCCGTTCATCATCAGTTTCGATGGACGGCGCGGAGAGCAGACCTACGGCGACGAACTCCCAAGGGACCTCCACCTCAAGCGAGTCTGGCTCGAAGCCGGGCGGTCAAGCCAAGCCACGCTGCTTGGCCGCGATGAGATCACCATTGAGTCGCTGTACGTATCTCCGGCCCTCATGTCATCTCTGGAACGGTCGAAGCGCAAGGTCTCGGCCGTCCGAGAGGCGCAGCAGTTGCTCCTGGTTGATTAGCCTGACGCCCGGCGCAGGGTTCGCTTCACAATCTCCTGGATCGGCGCGCCGGTCCCCCGGCTCTCCCGCTCCAAGCGTTCAAAGAGCCTGCGGTCATCATCCGCGAATGTGAGGTCAACCCTTCTCGTCGGCGTCATAGCGACGTGGGTATGGTGGGAGGGATTGGCCCAGAAACACTGTCGGCAGACCGCGACGTTCTTAGCGGTCCAATTCGGACAGTGCTCGCACCGCCACGACTTCTCGCGGTTGTGCGGAGGACACAAGACCATGAATGCGTCGAGGTCATCCAGCGGAGGATCGCCGCCGATCTCAAACGGCACCCGGTGATCGGCTTGCAAGTCCCGCTCGTCGTAGTGCCTCTGGCAAATCTCACACAGATTCCCAAACCTTGCGATCAGGGCGCGCTTCAGTTCCGCCCGTATCGGCCGTCTCCCGATGGAGCTGGTCCGTTGCCGCTGGAACCGCTCCACGTCGATGACATACTGAGCAATCGAGCGACCGCTGCCTCCGCGCACCCTGGTCATCTTGAGCGGGATACCGGCCTCTCTCACGTCGCGCGCCGCTCGTGGCGGGTGATCGTATCCGTATTGCTCACGCAGTTCCTCGGTCGTGATCCGCCCATGCTTCAGGATATGCTCCAGGACCGTCTTGGGACGCTTCACGGTGACGCGCGCGATGGCGTCCAGCAACTCCTTGGGGTAGTCCGCCCGTCGTGACACTAGCGAATCCCCTCAAGGAGACCCGTGGGCGTCGTGCGGAGGGCGCGGGCCAGGCGGACGATGTTGCGGAGACTGACGTTGCGTTCCCCTCGCTCAATCGCGCCGATGTACGTACGGTGGAGGCCGGACTCTTCCGCGAGGTCTTCCTGGGAGAAGCCCAACTTCAGGCGTAACGCCCTGACTCGTTTGCCGAATGCCGCTTGAGGATCGCTGCTCATCGTCTCCATCATGCCCGACGATGACGATGAGTCTACAGACTATGTGTAGCAGGACGTTATCCCCTAACCTGTGCCGTCAACCCAGGTCAAGGTCGGGAACCGCTCCTCCAGGCGCACAAGGAGCGCCGGAGGCCCTGTGATCTCCTGCGTCGGCATGAGCAGGCCCGCCAGGTCCAAGTCCCAGAGCACGTCGTTCATCCCGTCGGCCGGGATCACCAACGCGAACTCTCGATGGTTGGGGCGGCGTGACTCCTCCACGCGCAGGCCGATCCGATGGGCGAACTCTTGGAGGCGCAGGACGGCCATCGCTTGGGCGGCCAGGTCGAGCGGAGCCGCCGTGTAGTCCACGGTGTAGAGCAGCCTGGGCAATCCGGGCCGATCATGCTGGAGACCTCTCACACGGGTCTCTCAGGTCCTCCCGAGGCCCCGCGTAGAACACCCGCTGCGGGTTCTGAACCTACTGCGGACGAATCCGCTCCGGGATCTGTTGCTGGAAGGCTGCAAACATCTCTTCTGCGGTCGCCAGCATCTCACGGGCCTTCTCGGCGGTGAGTTTGAAGTTGCCACGGAGGTAGCGGGCCTGGCCTCGATATCCCCAGAGTCGAGTCAGCAGTTTGGCGTACTTCTTGTCCACGTTGCCCATGTCTCCCCACTTGTCGAATCTGGCCGCGATCAGGCGGTGGCTACCGGTGGTCATGAAGACCTTGTCGGGAATGCTCAGGAGAATCCCCTTGGCCATCAACTCGGTGGCTCCGTAAAGGTTCTCGACAAGAGTTCTGAGATGGCCCTTGTCTAGCGCATCCCGCGCAGTGTCCAGGAATTCCCTTGCGGCTTCGGCGTGGGCCCTGGTTCGGGTGGCATTGTAGTGGAAGTCGAATTCGAGTACCCAATGTACCCAGCCTCCTGCCGGTAGACCGAGAAGCGTGATGTGCGCGGCGTTTGGATCTTCGTCCGTCAACACGAGTCGCACGATACGCTTGGGGTCAATTGGGAACTTCTCGCCCTTCTTCATCGGCCCGGCCGCCCGATACTTGGCCGCGATTCTCACTTCATCGTTCAGCCGTACTTGGGGAGACGCGTCCACGTTGAGAACCACCTGTGCTGCGCGGAGTTCGAAATCATCGGAGATTCGCCCAGTCGCCTTCCTGCGGTCAATCTCCGGCCGAACGAATAGGTCCATCATTTGGTCCACGACGCGCCGCGCCATTTCGTCGTCGAACTGTGCGGTCGAAGCCATGCCCGTCTGCCCCCGTTTGCCTTCGTGATCGCGCTCCCCATACACTATATCCGGATTCATCGGGCGCGGCACCCGCTCTCGATTCGCTGCCTTGCGTGCTGCCCCTGAGAGACCCGTGAGAGACGCGACCGGCCCGGCCCTGCCGATGGCCTGGAAGCGTAGCACCCGGAGGCCCTGCATAGGACGCCCGCCACGGCCCCTAGGATCGCCCAGGACGCGATGCGCGGTCTGCCCGGCTCTTCCTTCTTTCCCCCGGTCTCCAGTGCTCCGCAGCGCTGCCTTCGGCACCGGGTCCGGAGCACGAGCCTCCGAAGGCTGCTCGACCTTTCCTCCTGGAGGGCAAGGGACGATGGTGACGATGGCGAAAGAAGCCGAAGCATCGTCCGCCTTTGGGGGAGAGCGACCCATGAAGACGACAGCCGAACAGGAGCGAGAGAAGTATAAGTCGTGGTCTACCGCTGCTCTCCGAGAGGTGCTCCCCCGCGTCGGTCCACATACCGTCCCGGTGATCAATGAGATTCTCGAATGTCGTCAGCTGGAAGCCGAACTCGGTCAGCGGGAAGCCGAACTCAAAATAGGCCGGGACCAAGTGACGGCTACGCGGGCAGGCGTTCGGGCAACCTGGGTCTACGTTGTGGTGACCGCCGTCTTCGCCCTCATAGCCGCACTCGCCTACTTCTGGCCACGTTGAACGATTCCGAGCCGGTGTTGGCCCGCACCCCGTCGCGCGGCCTCCCGGACCGCCGGGGACGCGAAACGCGGCGACGGTGCGACCTCTCCTTCGCCCCGGCCTCCCATAGCCCTGCGAATAGCACTGCGACGGCCTTCTCTTCGTCTCGATCAGAACCGCCCAACGGCTAGAATCCTTATGAGGAGAGGGTTTCCGTGGTGGGCGCTGCAGGACTTGAACCTGCGACCTCCTCTGCGTCAGAGAGGCGCTCTTCCTCTGAGCTAAGCGCCCGGCGAGTGAAAACACCATCAGGTGCTCACTCATTATAGGGACAAGCCCCACACGCCGCAACACGGTGTTTCGGATCCATCGAAACCCTGACAGCACGAAGGAAGGCGGGTGGCATTGCGCGAACACGGGCGGTATGACGCGCACCGTGACCTCTGGAAAACCCGTAAGGACACTGCTGACGCTCATGGTCGTGCTGGCGGCCGTGACCGCGCCCGCCGTCGGTGTCTGGGCGAAATCCTACGACCACCCGACGATTGACGTCACATTCCGCCTGCAGCCCGAGGGGGGCGCGGAGGTCGAAGAGGTCCGCGCGTTCCGCTTCGTGGGCTCGTTCTCGTGGGCGGAGATCCGGCGCAGTACCAAGGGACAGTACGGGACATACGGGATCCGCTACCACGGGGTTTGGGACGCCGGCAGCGGCCAGGCGATGCAGTTCAAGCAGTCACGGGATGGATCCGAGGAGCTCCTCCGGTGGAGCTACTCGGCCGCCGATACGAGCAAGCGGTTCCGTATCAGGTACCGCATCACCGACGCGGTGCAGCGATACGCCGATGTAGCGCAGTTCTACTGGCAGGCGATCGAGGGAGATCACGCGCCCATCGGCCGGGTACGAGTCACCGTGAAGGCTCCCGGCGCCAGCCCAGGGCTCTTCAAGGTCTTCGTCCACAGCAAGGCCACTCCGGGCGAACTCCGGATCGCCCCTGACTTCCGTAGCGCCGAGATCACACAGTCCGACATCCCCGAGACCTCGTTCGTGGAGGTACGGGTCCTGCTGGACCCTGCCCTGTTTCCCAAGGCGGCGCTGCGCCGGGGCGAGAGCCACGAGAGTCTCCTGGCCGACGAGCGCCGCCAGTCCGAGACAGAGCGGCGGTGGACGACGGTATTCCTGGTCGGCCTATTGGCCGGGTCGCTGCTCCTGGCAGGGCTGATCGCCGCCTACGTGTGGACATATGCGCGCTACGGGCGGGAGCCCTCGGTGGCCTATGAGGCCATCTACGAACGCGAACCGCCCCGGCCGCTTCCCCCGGCGGTGGTTCCGGCAATCCTGCCACAGGGCGGCGTGCGGCGCGCAGATCTCGCGTGGGCCTTCGCGGCAACCCTGGTGGAGGCGGCGCGTCTGGGATACCTGGAGATCGAGGAGCGGCAGGGCCAGGGGTTGCTGGGAACCGGGCTCTTCCGCGACACCGATTTGGTCTACCGGCTCACCGACAAGGGTCGCGCCCTGCTGTCGGGTCGGCAGCCCGAGGAAACGAGGCGGGAGCGGTCACTGGATGCGCTCGAGGTGAAGGTGCTCGATGCAGTCTTCCGCAAGGCCCGCAAAGGCGATGAGGTGACCGGCGACGAGATAGAGGCCTGGGGCAAACAGATCGTCGGAAGAAAGAGTAACTTCCTGCTCTTCACGGAGGGGTGGGGCCCGGATCTGCGCAAGTGGTTCGAAGACCGACACTTCCGCCTCGACGATGCGGCCAGCGAGCGGGCTAAAGGGTGGTTCATCGGAGGCGCGGTGATCACCATATTCGTGGCCTCGGCGGTGGGTATGGGCATAACGGCGTTTGCGGCTGTCCCGGTGGGGATTGTCTTGATCGGCCTCTCACTGAAGGGGCTCTCACGCCGGACCCCTGAAGCTGCCCTCGAGGTGAAGCGGTGGGAGGCGTTCCGTCGGTTCATGGAGGATTTCTCTGCCATGAAGGACGCGGGGCCGAACGTGTTGGCGCTGTGGGAGAGCTACCTAGTGTACGCCACGGCGCTCGGCGTGGCCGAGAAACTGATCGAGAACCTGAAGCTGGTGGCCACCGAGCTCGGACAGACGGTTCCCCATGCGGCGTGGTTCTATAGCGCCTCTGGTGGTGGCCAGGCGGGGCTGACGCCTGCCGGGCTTGGGTCCCTCGAGGCCCTATCCAGGTCGTTCCAGAACTTCCAGAGCCTGTCGCGGGCGCTGTCCAGCTCGTCCAGCAGCGGCGGTGGGTTCAGCGGAGGAGGCGGCGGCGGGGGCGGCGGCGGCAGTAGCCGGGCAGGGTGAGCTGAGGAATCCCAAGCCGCCTCTGGGACCAGCCCGGCTGGACGTGCCTACCGACCAGCCTTGGCCCAGCGCTCGAGGGCCCGCACGCCCATCGAGCCCACCAACGTCATGATCAGGTAGAGCAGCGCCACCATGTTGTAGGTCTCAAAGGCGCGGAAGGTCCGGGCCGAGAGCAGCCGGCCCGCCTGCGTCAGTTCCGGAACCGCGATCGCCGAGGCCAGGGCAGAATCCTTCAGCAGCGCTATGAAGTCGTTGCCCAACGGCGGCAGCACGACGCGCAGCGCCTGGGGGAGAATCACAAACCGCATCGCCTGCCCGTAGCTCAGGCCCAGGGAGCGGGCGGCCTCCATCTGACCCTTAGGAATGGACTCGATCCCGGCGCGGTAGATCTCGGCCAGGTAGGCGCCGTATCCGATCGCCAGGCCCAGGATGGCCCGGTTGAGGTCGCTTCGGATCAGCTGCGTGATCGCCTCGGCGACCCCGGGTAGGCCCGCAGCGCGGGCTGCTCCGGCCATGGCGGCCGAAACCAAGGGGGCGGCCACGAAGGCGATGTAGATCAGCAGCACCAACAGCGGAACGCCGCGCACCACCTCGACGTAGAGCGTGGCTACGGTGTAGACCACCGGCCGCTTGGACAACCGCATCAGGCCTGCCACCAGGCCGATGACCAGGGCCAGCGAGTAGGCGGCGAACGTCAATCGCAGCGTGAGGAGCACCCCGTCCCAGAGAAACGCCAAGGTGTCCTTGTAGACCTGGGAGCCGGCCACAACAAACGCGATGCCGGCCCCCGCGGTCAACAGCACGAGCACCCACCAGGGAACCCGCTCCAAGGCGGCCGGAGCCAGCCGGCTCCGGCCGCCGTCGCGTCCGCTGGCAGAGGACGGGCTTCTGGTGGTCACGCGGAACCTACTTGCCCGGGGCCCGGTCCACAAACCACTTCTTGTAGAGGCCGTCGAGCGTCCCGTCGGCCTTCATCTGTTCCAGGGCCGCGTCGAACGCCTGCTTGAGCGCCGCATCGCCCTTCTTGAGGGCGATCCCCAGGGCCTCGCTGGTGAACGGCTCGCCGACCTTCTTAAGCTTGTCCGGGGTGATGTTGATGTACCCGTCGGCGGCGTAGCTGTCGATGATAACGGCATCCACATCCTTGTTGATAAGCGCCTTTACCGCCAGGGCGAAGGTCTCGTAGCGCCGCACGTCGCCGACCTTCCCCTCTTTCTGGAGGGAGCTGGCCTTCTCGTCGTTGGTGGTCCCGGTCTGCACCGCGACCTTCTTGCCTGTCAGGGTGTCAATACCGGTGACGGCAGCCTCGTCCATCCGCACCAGAACGACCTGGCCGTAGCGCAGGTAGGGCTCGCTGAAGTCAATGTTCTTGCGCCGCTCGTCGGTGATCGTCACGCCCGACGCCACCGCGTCGAACTGCCCCTGGGACAGAGCCACGAAGATGCCGTCCCATGCGGTGGTGATGAACTTGGCCTTGCAGTTGGCCCGTTTGCAGATCTCGTTCACCAGATCAATGTCGAACCCCTCGATCTCCTTCGTCGTCTCGTTCACGCTCTCGAACGGCGGATAGGTGGTGTCACTACCGACCTTGACCTCCCGCCCGCCCAGATCCGAGACGGCGGCTGGCTGCGCGGCCGGCTCCGGCACCTGGACCGGCTGGGCCGCCTGGCGCCCTCGCATGACATAGAGCAGCGCTGCGATCACGATCAGAAGCACAACAATGTAGATCACCGGTCGTCCTCTCATCTGCTTCCCTCCTGTTTGGACTTGCGTCTTCGTTCCCACACTTCGGTGTTCACCAAATTTGGCGGCCTCCTTCCGGCAAGCGCGTCCAAGAGGTTCTCGACGGCCATGAGCGCCATCCCGGTGCGCGTCTTGACGCTGGCGCTGGCGATGTGCGGTGCGACCACCACGTTCTCCAGGGTCAGCAGCGGGTGATCTGCCGGGAGGGGCTCTTCCTCGAACACGTCCAGCCCGGCCCCGGCGATGCGGCGGCCGGCCAGAGCATCGTAGAGCGCCCCGGAGTCCACGATCGGACCGCGGGCGGTGTTGATCAAGAACGCGGTGGGCTTCATGAGGGCGAGCTGCGGAGCGCCGATCAGGTGGCGCGTCCGTGGCCCCAGCGGAACGTGGATGCTGACGAAGTCGGAGAGGCGCAGCACCTCCTCCATTGAGGCGAACTCCAGGCCCAACTCCTGCTCCGGGCCCTCCCGCCGAGCCACATCATGGTAGATAACCCGCATGGCGAACCCACGCGCCCTGCGGGCCACCGCCGTGCCGATGCGGCCCAACCCTATGAGCCCGAGCGTTGCGCCGCAGACATCCTGACCCAGCAGGAGCATCGGCCCCCAGCTCTGCCACCGCCCGGCCCGGGTGTACCTGTCTGCCTCGACCACGCGGCGGGCAACCGCAAACAGCAGCGCCATGGTGAAGTCGGCCACTGTCTCGGTCAGGGCGCCCGGCGTATTGGTGACGATCACCCCGCGCTCGGTGGCCGCCCCCACATCAATGTTGTCGAACCCGACCGCGTAGTTGCTCACCACGCGAAGCCTGGGAGCCGCGTCCAGCAGCGCAGCGTCAATGCGGTCGGTGAGCAGCGAGATCAGGCCGTCGGACGCCGCGGCTTCTCGCACCAGCACCTCGCTGGGAGGAGGAAGCTCATCGACAGGCCAGACCGCGATCTCGGCATGCTCGCGCAACTTCCCCATGGCCTCCTCGGGCAGGCGGCGGGCAACGTAGACGCGGGAACGCGGCACGCCTAACCGTTCGCGGCCACCGGCAGGCCTCCTGCTCAAACGCGGGGATCACCCCACCGGCTCGCCACGTCCGTGAGGGATCCACCCTCGCTGCGGCGAACCATCCGGCATGGCAAGGTGGAGAACGTACCTGATGTGGATGCTATGCGGAGCGGTGCTGCTGGAGATCCCCACGCCCCCACCAGGGCTGGACAGGGCGCTGGCAGACGACTACCGGCGGGCCCTGGTGACCCAGGGCTTCCAGGTGATCTCTCTGGTGATAACCGACCGCCGGGCTGCCGGCGGGGTCCGCCGCGCGGAGATAGCATACCGCACGCGAACGGCCGGCACGCTGTCCGCACTGAGGCCGGAGGTGGTGCGCGTGATTGCTCCCTCCGCTAATCCCAGGCTGGCGCTCGACCTTGTCGTCGTCCGGGCAGCCCGGCGCGATGGGTCGGTGGCGGCAGCGATCTCGATTCCGGTAGCTGCGATCGACCGCTGGCTGAAGGCACAGATCAGCGACGATGAGTTCTACGGGCGGTGGGTCGTGCGCGGGGGTTCACACTAGGGTCTGGCGGTCGAGGACCGCGATGGCCTCGACGTGATGCGTCTGCGGGAACAGATCGAACGGTTGCACGTCCACCAGCCCGTACCCGAATGGCATAAGCTCTTTGAGGTCCGGTGCGAGCGTTGTGGGGTTGCACGACACGTAGATGATCCGGCGGGCGCCACTCCGGCCTATCTTGCGCATGACCTTCCCGCCGGCGCCGGCCCGGGGTGGATCCATCACGAGCACGTCCGGCGTGCCGTTCGCCGCGACCACAGCGGGCAGCATCAATCTCGCATCACCTGCTGCGAACTCCACGCCGTCCAGGCCGTTGAGTACGGCGTTCGCGCCGGCCGCATCCACCGAGGCAGGCAGCAGTTCGATGCCGACCACACGGCCGCCGGCGCGGGACAGCGGCAGCGCAAAGGTGCCAACCCCGCAGTAGAGGTCCACCACGCGCGCCGAGGTGAGCGGCTTCGCGCGCTCGACCACGTACTCGATCATGCGGGCGGCCTGCGCGGTGTTCGTCTGGAAGAAGGTGTTGAGTCCGATCTGGAAGCGCAGTCCCACCACCCGTTCTTCAAGGGTGCTGTTGCCGTACAGGGTCTCGACCACTGAGGGTGGAGCGCCGTCAGAGGTTGCCGTCACGATTCCCCGCACGATACCAGTAACCCCAGGGACTACCCCCACCACCTCCTCGACAAACGCGGTGGAGGCGGCGAACGGACCGGGGGAGGTCAGGAGTCCAACCAGGCGGTCGCCGGTCCCCCTGGCCTCGCGGATCACAAGCGAGCGCAGGAACCCGGTGTGGGTCTTCGGATCGCACGGCGCCAGGCTGTGCAGCCGCGCAAACGAGCGCACTGCGGCCACCAGCGCGACCGATTCAGGGGACTGCAGAAAGCAGGCCTCGATAGGAACGATCCGGTTCCACTCGCCACGACAGTGAAGCCCCAGCACCCCGTCCGGATGGAACGAGAACTCCATCTTGTTGCGGTAGTACCAGGGATCCGGCGCAGGAACGATCGGGTGCACCACCGCCCCGGCGATGCCGCCTGGGGGGGCGAAGCTTTCCCGGACGATCGCCTCCTTCGCGCGGGCCTGCGCCGCGTAGGCCACGTGCTGCCACGCGCATCCGCCACAGGGACCGAAGTGGGGACAGCGTGGCTCGGTGCGGTCCTCTGACGCAACCTCGACCGCCACCGCCTCGGCCTCCGCGTGCGTTCTCCGCGTCCGGACGATCCGCGCGCGCACTACATCACCCGGCGCAGTACCGGCCACGAATACGACAAGCCCGTCGAGACGGCCGACCCCCCTCCCGCCATAGGCGAGACGGTCCACCCTCACCCTGACTTCATCTCCGCGCTTCAGCATCTCAACCTCCGGCCGCAATCGTACCACTCCCGTGGCGCGGTGCCCATCTGCGGCAGAGCCCCCAGCAGGTAGAGCCCCCAGCAGGCACAGCCGATCCTCCCGGCGAAGTAGACCCGCGTGGACCTCTACCGCTGCGTGGTCACCAAGCGCGACTTGCGGACGTTCACCGGCCAGGCCATTGAGCCGGGATTGCTGCGGCGGATCCTCGATGCCGGGCGTCGCAGCGGCAGCGCGCGCAACCGGCAGCCCTGGCAGTTTGTGGCAGTCACCGACCGCGAGGTGCTGCAGCGCCTTGCGCGCTGCGGCCGCTTTGCCGGGCACCTGGCTTCCGCCCCGGCCGCGGTGGTTATTCTCGTCGAGGAGCAGGGCCAGCTCTTCGACGCCGGACGCTGTGCGCAGTCCATGATGCTGGCTGCCTGGAGCATGGAAATAGCCTCGTGTCCGGTCACGCTGCACCACGACGCCGAGACCCGGGCGGCGCTGGGCATGCCCGAAGGCCCGGTGGTGGCCACGGCGATCGCACTCGGTTATCCTGACCCGCGCGGGCGGGGACGCCTGGAGCGTCTCGCGCTGCGAGTGGTCGCCGGTAGGGGCCGCAAGCCGCTCGCGGATCTGGTGCATTGGAACCGGTACGGTCGGCGTCTGGTATAATGCTTCCGGCATGAGGCGCAGACCCCACCGCCCGTCTCTCGTCGTGCTCGCGCTCCTGGTGCTGGCGGCCCCGGCTCTCGCGCAGGGCCTTTCGATTGACGCCCTTGTCTCGCGAATCCTGACCGATCCCAACCCCCAGCCCTACACGATGGCCGCGGACTTCACCGCCCGCATGGTTTTCAACATGACCACGGGGCGGATAGAAGTCAACGCCGCCGGCACCCTCCTCGAATCCCGTTCAGCGACCGGCGAGCCGCGCCGACGCAAGGCGACGCTAACGAGGCTAGACGTGCCATTGCTGCTGCGGCCGTTTTCGAGTTCAATCCGGCGCACGGTCACCGATCTGGTCGAGGCCGAGCCCAGGCCCGGCGAGTTCCTGCCGACCCAGGACATGTTTATCGTTGAAGAGCGCGCCGGCGGACGCAGCCTTGTGGGCGGCGTTCGCCAGGATATCGTCACCGACACCATGACCCGGTACGGTCAGACCGCCAACCTGCGGGACCCCGCTTCCAGGAGGGCCATTGCCCGGTGGCTGTGGTCTCCGACCCAGCGGGGCTCGATCGTACGCGGGGGACCTGGTCCGTACATGCTTTCGGCCCTTGTGGATGAGGCCGGCCTCCTGCACCAGCTCTCGCTTTTCTACGAATGGGGCGAACTGGCGAACCGGTTCGCGTTTGCAAGCGTCGGAGGCCGACCGTTCTGGCGCGAGGTCATCACGGACACGTCTTCGGAGTTCATGGGGTTAGGCCGCGTGGATGCCACGATCGCGCTGCAGATCTCAAACCACTGCCTGAACTGCCCGCCGCGGTAGGCGCCGCCGTGCGGATCGAGTTCTTCTACTGGGAGAACTGCCCTTCGCACCCGGAGGCCCTGGAACGACTCCGGCAGGTCATGCTGGAAGAGGGGCTAGTTGACCAGGTGGAGGTAGTCCGCATCGCCACGGCGGAAGACGCGGACCGCCACCGTTTTCCCGGATCGCCCACGATCCGCATCAACGGCGAGGACCTGCAGCCCGAAGGTGCCCAGGGACAGACGATGCTGACCTGCCGCACCTACCACACGGAGACCGGCCGGCTCTCACCGCTGCCGACAGCCACAATGATCCGGAGGGCGCTTCAGGCAGCCCGCCGGGCAGATGGAGGAGGATGACAATGCCCCTGGCCACAGGTGATCGGATCGTACCCTTTTCGCTACCCGCTACCGATGGTTCCACGGTCTCAGCAGATCAGTTCGCGGACCGGGCGGTGCTGGGCGTCGTGTTCTGGTGCAACCACTGTCCCTACGTCAAGGCCTGGGAAGATCGTCTGATCGCCATTCAGCGCGAGTACGCCGGACAGGGCGTCCAGATGATCATGATAAGCAGCAACGACCCGGTGGCCTACCCCGACGATTCGTTCGAGGCGATGCGGTCACACGCGCGGGAGAAGGCGTACCCGTTCCCCTACTTGTTCGACGAGTCACAGCAGGTCGCCCGGAGCTACGGCGCAACGCGCACGCCCGAGGTCTTCCTGTTCGACCGCGAGCGGGTGCTGCGCTACCACGGCGCGCCCGACGACAACTTCGAGCGCCCTGAAGCGGTAACCAGCCACTACCTCCGGGACGCGCTGGATGCGCTCCTGGCGGGCCGGACCCTAACGGAGGCGACCACTTCACCCAGGGGCTGCACTATCAAGTGGAAAGCCGTCTGAGCGAGACCTAATCGCTGCGCCATCGGCCGGCTACCCGGCCAGGTCCAACACCGCGGCGGCGCGCAACTCTCGCCGCTTCAGGCGCAGCAGTACCTCGTTGGCCGCCTCCAGGGGATGTAACTCTGCCTCGACCCGCACGGGGATCTCCGAGGCCAGGCGCAGGAAGGCGTGCGCGTCGGAGCGGGTCAGATGGCTGACCGTGCGTAGGACGCGCTCTCCATACAGGGTCGCGTAGGGCATCGCAGGGATGCCGTCCAGCGTCACGGCGTTGATCGCCACCGTGCCGCCCGGGCGCACCGCCCGCAGCGCGGCCACAACCACCTCACCTGAGGGCGCGAATACGATCGCCCGATCGCAGGGAACCGGAGGCGCAACGCCGGGCTCGACCGCCCAGCGCGCACCCAGTTCCTCTGCCAGAGTGCGGTGGTCCGCCCCGCGCGTCACGACCCCGACCGTGCATTCCCAGTGCCGGGCGACCTGGATCGCTAAGTGCGCCGAGGCGCCGAACCCGAAGAGCGCCAGATGCTCCCCCCTCCGCAGCCCTACGACGCGCAGCGCCCGGTAGCCGATCACGCCGGCGCACAGGAGCGGCGCTGCCGCAGCATCGTCGAACGCCGGCGGAATGGGAACCACGAACGCTGCGCGGGCTAAGGTGTAGCCGGCGAATCCACCGTCAACGTCGTAGCCGGTGAACTGAGCCTGCGGGCATAGGTTCTCCTCACCCCTAGCGCAGAACGCGCACGTCCCGCAGGCATGCGCAAGCCAGGTCACGCCCACACGTTTCCCTTCCAGGTCAGGAGAGGCGCCCGGACCGAGTCGGTCAACCGTGCCGACGATCTGGTGCCCCGGAACCACGGGTGACCGGTGGGGAGGCAGGTCGCCCTCGACGATGTGCAGGTCGGTATGGCAGACCCCGCAGGCGTGCACGCGGATGCCCACCTCACCAGGGCCGGGGAGCGGTGTTTCCCTCTCCTCGAGCACGAGCGGTGCGGTCTCGATGGGTGCTGGAGCCAACAGTCGGGCGACGCGCACGACCGGCACCTAGCGAAGCCCGGATTGCGCGATCGTACCGCCGGCGAACTCTTTGATTCGCGAGGCGGCCAGACCGGCGTGCGCTTCGAGCCGCGCAGGATCGTAGCTGGCCGGTGCGTAGATGATCATCAGGCACCGCCTCGTCGCGGGTGTGATCATCGTCCGCTGCGAGTCGCTGGTCGGGCTGCCGCAGGGACCGTCGTCGTCTGCAACGGTGAGACGGCCATCTACGCTGTAGGACCCCTTGCCGATTGCCTCGTACCCCTCGCCCGGCCGGCCGCGGCGTATCACCAGATCCCCACGGACGCGATCGAGATCGTGCAGCCCGATGGGCAGCAGGAACTCGAGCGAGCAGAGGTTGTTGATATCCACAAGCGTGTTGATCCTGGGTAGCCCGTCGCCCCGCAGCACGCGCCGCAGCAGCGCTTCGGAGGAGGGCCGCAGCTTGGTCGGATCCACGCCTATCCGGCGGTACAGCTCCCTGGCAGGCTGGAGACCCTCGATCTGCGCGGGCTCGCGCCCGGCGTACGAGGCCCGAAGACGCGCGCCGGTTGCCTCGATCTCATCCCAGAGTCCCGGATCATGGTCCGCCACCGTCACCCCCGCTGCTTCGACGACGGCGATCCGCACGTGAGCTGCGACTGACGGCTCCACCCGCACCTCGGTCATATCCATCCCCTCCTGCGTCGCTGGTCAAACCTCCAGAGCCCGGCGCCACGCGCCGACGCAACGGCGTCACGGTATTCATCAGCGGTTATCCGGCGGTTCAGCTCGGGGAAGCGGATCGCTCCCACCTTGCCCGCCGGCGCGTACTGGTCCATCAGGTTGACGTAGGTGTCCGGGGAGACAGACGCGGCCAGCCAGCGCATGACCTCAGCCGTCCCGGCCAGGCCCTCCGGCATCACCAGGTGCCGGACGAGCAATCCCCGCAGCGCCAGCCCGCGCTCGTCGAAGACCAGGTCGCCGCTCTGCCGGTGCATCTCAGCGATGGATGCCCGCGCCACTTCCGGATAATCCCGCGTCAGCAGGTAGCGGCGGGCGACCTCGCGGTCCCAGCACTTGAAATCGGGCATGTAGATGTCCACGATGCCGTCGAGCAGGCGCAGGCAGTCCATCGAGTCATACGCGCTTGTGTTGTACACCAGGGGCAGGTTCAATCCTGCCTCCACAGCCAGAGGCAGCGCCTCCAGGATCTGCGGCACGATGTGCTCTGGCGTGACCAGGTTGATGTTGTGGCAGCCCGCATCCTGAAGATGCAGCATCATGGCGGCCAGCGCCTGAGGCGGTACCGGCCGGCCTTCGCCTAGGTGGCTGATCGCGTAGTTCTGGCAGAAGACGCACTTCAGGCTGCACATCGAGAAGAAGATCGTGCCGCTTCCCCGCCAGCCCCTCAGGCAATCCTCCTCGCCAAGGTGAGGGGAGAACGAGCTGACGATGGCAAATCGGCCGGTCTTGCAGACCGCCCAACGATCTTCCAGTCGGTCCACCCCACACTCGCGCGGGCAGGCGCGGCACTCCCGCAGGAGGTCAAGCGCTTCTTCCGCGCGGCGGCGCAGCTCGCCGGCACCCAGACGGCGATAGGCAGGTGAGAACCCCTCAGACGACATCTGGAAGCGATCGGGAGTTGTTGCCAAGCGCACCCTCTCCGACGCCATCATGCACCGGTGGCGGCATCCCGGCAAGTGAGGCGCCTGCGGATCCCCCAAGGCAGGCGTCCGGCCGCCGCGTGGCGTAGAAGCCTACCATGGCCCTGGTCCGGTTGGTGGTCCTGCTCGCGCTACTCCTCGCGCCGCAGGCACCCGCAGGCCACCTGGCCAGCAGCGGCGTGGGCATCGCAGGCGGCGGCTTTGCCACCGCCACCGCGCTGTGGGTAACCCCCCGCCTGGTGGACCACGCATACTACCGCGCGCTCGTCCCGGAAGAGCATCACGCCTGGCATCGGGCGGCAGCCCGTGTGTTCACGCTGATCCGGCTGGAGGTGGAGAACGCCTCTGGCCTGGCCCTGGAAGGCTACCTCTCGCTGAACCTCCGCCTCAACACCGACGGCACCCTCCACCCCGTGGTAACGGATACGACAGCGCTGGCGCCCTACCGCCGTCTTGTCCCGGACCTCGGCCGGCAGGTACTGGCGCCGCGCACGGTGCTGGTAGGACTCTACCCCTTTCCCCAGGTCGCCCCAGGCACACGCGACGTGCGCCTGATCATCCGCCCGCTGTGGGCTTTCGCGCGTGGCGTCGGACAAGTGGGCACGCTCTCGGAGTTCGTCCTGCGCTTCGACCCCACGGCCCTGGCCTATCCGCCAGGAGCCCCGTAGACCCTCATCCCAGCATAATCAGGGCCGTCCCGGTCAGCGCGATCATCGTTCCGAACACAATCCAGACGGTGATCGTCTCCTGACCGCGCAGGAGAACGGGGCTGGCGATCAGCACCACGAGCGCCTGCAGATTGTACAGCACCGACGCGATGGCCACAGGCGCGTGCCGGAGCGCCGTGAAGAGCAGCAGGATCGCCATGGTGTTGAAAAGAGCGCTGCCCAGCAGGTCGCCGCGGAGCCAAGCCCGGCCGGCCGGCCACCGGGCCGAGCGGTAGAAGGCCGACCAGAGCAGATGGGCGAGCAGCGCGGTGACCGCGCCGACGGTGGCGCCCAGAATTGGCGCCGGGGTCAGGATCAGTCCGAACCGGCGCGCGGTATCGCCAAGGGCAAACGAGGCGGCCCCTGCCAGCGCCATCGCTATCCCCACCAGGTCAAGGACGCGCGGACGCAGGCGCCCGGATTGGCGTCCCGGCCAGAGGCTGACCCACAGACCGACGGTGACGGCGGCCAGCCCGACGACCTGCCACGGGCGGGGCAGCTCTCCAAGAAATAGGTAGCCGAACATCAGCGTGAAGATGCTGTTGCTCAGCCGGATGGCAGTGGAGAGAGCAGGTCCCAGGCGCCGGATGGTCTGGTATGCCAGGTTCCGGCCCAGCAGCGTGCCGGCTATCCCGCCGGCGGCGAACATGAGGAT
>JASEHJ010000039.1 GCA_030018905.1 bacterium
ATCTGGAGGTCGCGGCTGCGTCGCATTCCGGTGGCATCGCACCGATATTGTAGTAGCGGGTTTCCACCTGGCGCAAGCCGCCTCGAAGGGATAAGGTCCTTCGCCGAAGAAGATGCAGGGTTATAGCATGGGAATGTAGCATGGCGCTTTGAACCGCGCGTTGCCCAGGGAGGAGAAACGGGTTTGAAGGTTACGATCACGACCAACGGCGCCACCGCGACCCACGACGTGGAACCCCGGCTGCTGCTCGTGCAGTACCTACGGGAGGTGCTGGGGCTGACCGGCACGCACATCGGGTGCGACACCACCAGTTGTGGGGCGTGTACGGTGATGCTCAACGGCCTGGCGGTGAAGTCGTGTACGGTGCTGGCCGTACAGGCCGACGGCGGGAAGATCCTGACCGTCGAGGGCCTGGCCCAAAACGGCCGGCTCCACCCGATCCAGGAAGCCTTCTGGGAGGAGCACGGCCTGCAGTGCGGGTTCTGCACGCCGGGCATGATGCTCACCGCGTTGCAGATCATCGAGCGCCATCCGCAACCAACCGATGATGAGATCCGGTGCGGGCTGGAAGGCAATCTGTGCAGGTGCACCGGATACCACAACATCGTGAACGCAGTGAAGCGCGCGGCGCGTGAGATGGCCGTCCAACCCCCCGGGTAGTCCCAGCGAAGCAGGAGATCGGCGCGGTACAGCGAACGGTGTGACGAGGCCACAAAGTTGAAGGGTGATTCACCTGCCAGCTAGACGCCGGCCGGTCATCCATCCTAAGGGAGAGCGGGGACGGCGCACCAGGCAGCAGCTCCTGGACGCCGCCGAGGCGGAGTTCGGCCAGCGCGGCTACTTCGCCACCTCGGTGGCGGACATCACGCGCCGCGCCCGGGTCGCGCTGGGCACCTTTTACGTTTACTTCCCGAGCAAGCAGGCGATCTTCGCAGAGCTGGTGCGTCACCTCAGCCGGGCACTGCGCCACGCAATCCAGCAGGCGGTGGCAGGGGCCGGGGATCGCCTGGCGGTGGAGCGGAAGGGCTTCGAAACCTTCCTCCGGTTCGTCGCTGCGCACCGCAACCTGTATCGCATTGTGCTGCAGGCCGAGTCCGTCAACCCCCAAGTCTACCGCTGGTACTACCGGCGTTTCGCGGAGGGGTACGTCCGGGGGCTATCCGCGGCGATGGACGCCGGTGAGGTCCGGCGCACCGATCCCGAGGCCCTGGCGTACTGTCTGATGGGCATCGGGAACTTCGTTGGGATGCGCTACTCGCTGTGGAACCGTGCCGGTCTGCCGCGGCGCGCCCTGGACAGCATGTTCGAGTTCATCGCCTCGGGCCTGGCGCCCCCAGCCGCGCCGGCTCCGAGGAGCGGGGCCAGGCGGTCGAGTCGCGGCGAGCGTCGGCAGGGTGACGCGCAGCGCGGGGGCGGCCCATGATCCCATCGGTGGGCATCGTGGACCTGGCGGTCTACCTCCCGGCGCAGATCATGAGCGCCGAGGAGGTCGCCAGCCGGTCCGGGATTCCTGCCGAGGTCGTGCGGGAGAAGTTCGGCCTGCGGGGCAAGCACATCGCCGCTTCCGACGAGCACCTCTCGCACCTGTGCATCGAGGCCGCGCGCCCCCTGCTCTCGGTGGTGCCCGCCGAGGAGATTGACGTCGTCATCTACTTCGGGAGCTACCACCGGGACTACTATGTCTGGCCGGTGGCTCCGCGCATCCAGCACGCGCTGGGGCTCCATCGGGCGCATGCCTTTGAGCTGATGAACACCAGCGCCGGCGGGCCGATCGCCCTGAAGGTTGCGGCGGACATGCTGCGGGCCGACGCGACGCTCCGGACGATCCTGGTCGTGGCCGGGTCCCGCGAGTCCTATCTACTGGACTACCAGAACGCACGCTCACGTTTCATGTTCAACTTCGGCGACGGCGCCGCGGCCGCGCTGCTACGGCGCGGCCACCCGAGCAACCGCATCCTGGGGGGCGCGTTCCTCACCGACGGCGCGTTCGCCATGGACGTCATGGTGCCGGCCGGCGGTTCGGTGCACCCCACGAGCCCTGAGACGGTCGCGCGCGGCATGCACTCCTTCGATGTCCCGGATCCCGCAGGGATGAAGGCGCGCCTCGACCCGCTGACCATCACCAACTTCCTCCAGGTCATCCGCACCGCCTGCGAGCGCAGCGGGCATACAACTGAGGCGATAGGGTTCCTGGCCGTGCTGCACACCAAGCGGTCGCTCCATGACCGCCTGCTGGCGGCGCTGGGACTGCGCGAGGATCAGTCGGTCTACCTGGACACGACCGGGCACCTCTCCGCGGCCGACCCATTGGTGGCGCTGCACGAGGGCCGCCGGACCGGCCGGCTGCGGGACGGCATGCTGGCCGTGGCGGTCAGCGCCGGCACCGGCTACTCCTGGGGCGCGGTGGCCATCCAATGGGGTGATGGCTGATGCAGGGGATCTGGCATTGGCTCGACCGGCGTGACCTCATCACGCCGCGCCGCCCCTCCGTCGTAGACGGCGATCGGCGGCTCACCTATCGCGATCTGGCCACGCGGGTGCGCGGGCTGGCCGCGGGCCTGCGGCTGCGCGTGATCGGTCGGGGTGACCGCGTCGCGGTCCTCTCGTTCAACCGGGTCGAGGTCCTGGAGGTGCTGTTCGCCCTGGCACGCCTGGGCGCCATCATGGTCCCCCTCAACTGGCGGCTGACCCCGCCTGAGCTGGCCGTCCAGCTTGCCGACAGCGCTCCCGGCCTGATGATCGCAGACCCCGAGCACCGCGACTTGGCAGGGGCCGCCGCGGCAGAGGCGGGCCTCGTGCTGCCCCATGTCCTGATCGGAGATGAATACGAGGAAGCCGTTCACACGCCGCCGGGGAGCGACGCGGAGGGCGCCTTCGACGATCCACTCATCATCATGTACACCTCAGGTACCACCGGCCGGCCCAAGGGTGCGGTGCTGGCCCAGGGCACGCAGCTCTGGAACAGCATCAACATCGGCACGGCGATTGGGCTTACCTACCGCGATGTCACCCTGACGGTCCTGCCGATGTTCCACATCGGCGGGCTGGGGCTATACGCGCTGCCCACGCTCCATGTCGGGGGCCGGTTGGTCATACAGCGCACCTTCGACCCGGAGGAGACCTGCCGCCTGTTGCGGGATGAAGGCGTCACCGCGATGTTCGGCGTGCCGGCGATCTACCAGGCCCTGCTGCAGACGCCCGCCTTCCAACAGGGCGACCACCATGGCGTCCGGTTTGGCGTGGGGGGCGCGCCCTGCCCGCTCCCGGTGATCGAGGGGTTCGAGCAGCGCGGCCTGCTGCTCCAGCAGGGCTTCGGGCTGACCGAAACCGCGCCCACGGCCACGCTGCTGCCCCCGGAGGACGCGTTCCGCAAGAAGGGCTCGGTCGGTCCGCCGACCCTGCACGTCGAGGCGCGCGTCGTGGACGATGCGGGCCGCGACCTCCCGCCGGGTGAAATCGGCGAGATCTGCCTGCGTGGCCCTAACCTGTTCTCCGGCTATTGGGGGCTGCCCGAGGCCACCGCAGAGGTCTTCTCGCCGCCGGGGCAACCCGGCGATCCGGCGGCGCCAGGGCTGTGCGCCGGAAGAGCGGCGGGCGCAGGGGCCGCGCTTGGCGACTTCCGAGGCTGGTGGTTCCACACCGGCGACCTGGGGTATGCCGACGACGAGGGGTTCCTCTACGTTGCAGACCGCAAGAAGGACATGATCATTTCGGGCGGAGAGAACATCTACCCCGCCGAGGTGGAGCAGGTCCTCTACCAGCATCCGGCGGTTCTCGACGCGGCCGTGATCGGCATTCCCGACGCTCGCTGGGGCGAGGCGGCGATGGCGCTGGTGGTACTCAAGCCCGGGGCCCGAGCCGAGGCGGAGGAGATCATCGCCGCCGCTGTGGGCCGGCTGGCCCGCTACAAGATCCCCCGGCGGGTGGTGTTTGTCGAGGCGCTGCCCCGTAACGCCGCGGGCAAGGTGCTCAAGCGCGTGCTGCGCGAGACGTACGGGAAGGCCGGGGGGAACTAGCCCGATGCCGCATGCAGCGGTCGGCGCGGTCACGGTGCACTACGAGCGGGCAGGAGACGGACTCGCGGTCGTGCTCGTGCCCGGGTTGGGCGGCGACCACCGTCTCTGGCACCACCAGGTGCCGGCGCTGGCCGAGCGGTTCGACGTCATCGCGGTGGACAACCGCGGCGCCGGGCAGTCGGCGATGCCGGACGAGCCGTACACGATCGCGATGTTCGCCGACGACCTATCCGGATTGCTGGACGCGCTGGGGATCGCGAGCGTGCACCTAGTCGGCGCCTCGATGGGCGGATTCATCGCCCAGGAGTTTGCCCTGCGACACCCGGATCGGCTGGGCCGCCTGGTGCTGTGCTGCACCTCACCGGGCGGGTCCCGGAGCGTGCCGATCCCCCAGGAGGCCGTGGAGGTGCTGGTCCAGCGGACCGGCGATCCGCGGACCGATCTCCTGCGATCGGTCGAGCTGATGACCACCGAGGCGTACCGGGCGGCCTGCCCGGACGCGATCGAGGCCCACATCGCCTGGCGCCTGGCCCACCCGCAGCCGCTATACGCCTATCACCGCCAGCTCAGCGCGGCCGCCGCGCACGACGCGGCGGATCGGTTGCGCGCGATCCGCGCGCAGACGCTCGTCTGCCACGGCACCGGAGACCGAATCGTGCCGTCCGCGAACGCGGCGCTGCTGGCCGGCGGCATCCCGCATGCCCGCCTGCATCTCTTCGAAGGCTCGTCGCACCTGTTCTTCTGGGAGCAGGCGGCGGAGTTCAACCGGCTCGTGATCGAGTTCCTGGTCGAGGACGACCCTAAAGGGAGGTAGAGGATGAATAAGCTCGCGGTCGTGCTCGTGGTTGTGGCCCTGCTGGCGATGGGAGGGACGGAAGGTCTGGCGCAGCGTGAGCAGGTCCGGATCGGGATCTCGCTGCCGCTGACCGGCCCGGCCTCCGCCAGCGGCAAGGCGGCCGAGGCCGGCTACCGGTTGGCCCTGGACGAAATCAACAAGGCCGGCGGGGTGCTGGGCCGCCGGCTGCAGATCTTCATCGAGGATGACGGCAACCTGCCGGCCAAGGGGGTGCCGATCTTTACCAAGTTCGTGACGGTGGACCGGGTCCACGCGATCACCGGTATCTTCGGGAGCGCGGTGGGCGTCAGCATCGTAGGGCCGGCGAAGCTGCACCAGCCGCTGATCGCGATGCTGGGCGCGGCCTCGCCCCTGGTCGAACGGGGGTTCGCCGACTACCCTTATCTCTTCCACTATCATCCGTGGGCGTACCACAACATGGAGGCGGTCTTCAACTTCATGGATTTCGTGCGGACCGGTACCGGCGCGTCTACCATCGCCATCCTCTACGAGGACGGCCCCTTTGGGTCGGCGGGCATCGGAGACACCCGCGCCGAGTTGATCCGGCGGGGGTTCGACGTGCCGTTCATGGAGTCGTTCAAGACCGGCTCGGGCGACTTCACCGCGCTGCTGTCGCGCGCGAAGCGACACCCGGTGGACGTGCTGTTCTGGATAGGGTTCGACGCCGACGCGCTGCCGATCGCGGTGCAATCTCGCGAGGTCGGCTTCAAGCCGCGGCTGATCTTCGGAACGCCGGCATCTTGGCCGGTGGGCTACGAAGGCAACCCCGTGGCCCGTGACGTAGCCGGCATGGCCGGCTGGACATCGGCCAGCCCGCTGCCCGCGTCCAAGGAGTTCGTCAAGAAGTACCAGGCCAAGTACGGCAGCCTTAGCGAGGAGTACATGGCGCCGATGGGCTTCGTGACATTGACGACGCTGGCGGCCGCGATGAACAAGGCCGGCACGACCGACAAGGATAGGGTCGCGGCCGAACTGGCCAAGACCGACGCGGAAACGCCCGTCGGGCGGCTGCGGTTCAAGCCCAGTCGGTTGAGTCCCAGCGTCCACCAGGGGTTCGACTCCGACCTGTGGATGGTGTTCCAGTTCCGGGAAGGGCGGCGGGTGCCTGTGTGGCCCAAGTCCATGGCCGCAGGCCCGCTGGCGTGGCGCTGGCGATAGGAGCAGAAATCTCCGGCCGCCCGTCCGGGTACGGGCGGGCGGCCGGGATGGCATGATGGACCTCTTCCTTCAGACCCTGGCCAACGCGCTGATTCAGAGCGGAACCTACGCGCTGGCATCGGCCGGCCTGGCCCTGGCGGTCGGGGTGCTCCACATCGTGAACTTCGCGCACGGCGAGTTCCTGATGGTCGGCGCGTTCGTCGCCTACTGGCTGAGCGTGCTGGCCGGGATCGATCCCATTGTCTCGTTAGTGCCTGCCGGCGCCGTCATGTTCGCGGCCAGCGGAGTGATCTACCAGGCCAGCATCCGTCGCGTGCTGCTCGCCCCCGAGCTCAACGCGCTGCTGCTGACCTTCGGGATCGGCATCACGCTGCAGAACCTGGCGGTGCTGGTGTTTGGCGCCACGCCCCGCGTGGTCCACACCGCCTACCAGCTCACCGCGGTGACGCTGGGTCCGGTCTCGGTAGGCGTGGCCCCGCTGATGACGCTGGTCGTATCGGTCACGCTGCTGGCCGGCATGTACGCCGTTCTGTACCGGACCGGCATCGGCAAGAGCATCCGCGCGGTGGCGCAGAACCGCACCGGCGCGCACCTGGTTGGGTTGGACGTGGATCGGATCTACCTGTTGACCTTCGGCATCGCCTCTGCGCTGGCTGCGATCGCCGGCGCGATGGTCCTGGTGCGGATCGGCGCCAGCCCGCACATGGGGTTCGGGTTCGTCCTCAAGGCGTTCGCGATCATCGTGATGGCGGGCCTGGGGAACCTGACCGGGGTATTGTGGGCGTCTCTGGTCCTGGCGACGGCGGAGGCGTTCGTGCGCACCTACGTCCCAGGCGGCGGCGGCGCGGCCGAGGCCGTCTTCTTCCTGCTCATCTTCTTCACGCTGGTGTGGCGCTCATGGAGGACGGCATGAGGTGGGCCGGGCCGGCGGCGCTGGTCGTGGCGCTCCTGGTGCCGCTGGTCCCGGCCGGCGGCTACCAACAGTACGTGGTGCAGGTGGCGACGTTCGTCCTCATCAACGCGGCCGTGGCCCTGGCCTGGGACATACAGGCCCGCACCGGGCAGCTCTCGCTGGCGCCGGCGGCGTTCTTCGGGCTCGGCGCCTACGCGTACACGATGGCGGCGCTCCGCGGCGTGCCGCTGCCGGTCGCGTTCCTGCTGGGGCCGCTGGTTGCCGGCGCGGTCAGCCTGGGTTTGGGGGTCGTCACGCTGCGACTGCACGGGCTGTACTTCGCCATCGCCACGCTGGCGTTCGCCGAGGTCGTCAAGGTGATCTTCAAGGAACTGCCCTTGGATCTTACCGGCGGTGCGGTGGGACTGACCGCGCCGCCGCTACTGGGCGGGCACCAGACCGGGCTCTACTACCTGGGCCTCGGCGTGCTGCTGCTCGTGGTTGCCGTCAGCCTGGCGGTACGCCACAGCCGGCTCCACTACGCTTTCACCGCGATTCGCCAGGGCGAGTTGACCGCGCGGGTCCTCGGCGTGCGGGTGGTGGCCACCAAGCTTCTGGCCTTCGTCCTGTCGGCGGCCCTGACCGGGCTGGCGGGCGCCTACGCCACGAGCCGGCTGTTCTTCGTCATCCCGGAGGACACGTTCGGGATCGGGCTATCGGTGACCGCGCTGGCGACCGCGATCTTCGGCGGGGTCTACACAACGGCCGGGCCGGTGCTCGGCGCGATCATCCTGCGCAGCCTTGAAGAGGGGCTGCGGCTGGTGCTGCGCGAAGGGTACCTGGCGGTCTACGGAGTGATCCTGATGCTGGTCATTCTCTACCTCCCGGGCGGGCTGGTGAGCCTCTGGAATCGGCGGTCGCGCGATGCTGCTGGCGGCGACTAACCTCTCCAAGCATTTCGGCGGCGTCGCCGCGGTGCGGAGCCTCGAATTCCACCTCGATCCAGGGGAGATCCTCGCCATTATCGGTCCCAACGGCGCCGGCAAGACGACCGTACTGAACCTGCTGTCGGGCGTCTTCCCCGCCGACGAGGGCCGCATGGTGCTCGACGGCGTTGACATCACCCGCCTTCCGGCCGAGGACCGCTGCCACCTCGGCCTGGGACGCGCGTTCCAGGTTGTCCAGCCGTTTCCCGAGATGACGGTCCGCGACAACCTCATGGTTGGCGCGCTGTTCGGCAGCCGCCAGCGCTCGCTCGCCGAGGCGCGCAGGCGGACCGACGAAGTGCTTGCCCTGACGGGCCTGGCCGGCCGGGCCGCGATGCCGGCGCGGGATCTCACCCTGGCCTGGGAGAAGCGGGTGGAGATGGCCCGCGCGATCGCCACCTCGCCCCGCGTGCTGCTGCTCGATGAGGTGATGGCCGGGTTGCTGCCGCACGAGGCCGACGAGATGCTGGCCGTGGTCCGCTCCGTGCGGGAGACCGGGGTCGCGGTGCTGTTCATCGAGCACGTCATGCGGGTGGTTCGCGATCTGGCCGACCGCGTAATCGTCATGGACTTCGGCGAGAAGATCGCCGAGGGTAGCTACCAGGACGTGACGGGTCACCCGAGGGTCATCGAGGCGTACCTGGGTACGGAGGAGACCGGCGGTGCTTGAGGTGCGCGGCCTGCAGGCCGGGTACGGCAAGGTGCAGGTGCTCTGGGGCCTGGACCTGCAGGTGGCCGACGGCGAGTTCGTGGCCCTCATCGGCGCCAACGGCGCCGGCAAGACCACGCTGCTGCGCACGATCTCAGGGCTGATTCGCCCAACCGGCGGGACGATCCGGTTCCGCGGGACCGAGATCGGCGGTCGGCGGCCGGCCGAGATCGTTGCGCGGGGCATCGCCCACGTGCCCGAGGCGCGCGAGCTGTTCCCGCTGATGACCGTGCAGGACAACCTGGAGCTGGGGGCGTTCGCCCGGCCGGCGGCGTGGGCGCGCGCCGCGCAGACCCTGGCAGAGGTCTACCGGTTGTTCCCGCGCCTAGCCGACCGGCGGTCGCAGATCGCCGTCACGCTGTCGGGCGGGGAGCAGCAGATGGTCGCGATCGCGCGGGCGTTGATGAGCCGGCCCGAGGTGCTGCTGGTGGACGAGCCGAGCCACGGGTTGAGCCCGCTCATGGTGCAGGCCGTCTTTGCGGCCCTGCGCGAGGTCAGCCAAAGCGGGGTCTCGGTGCTGCTCATCGAACAGAACGTCCGGCAGAGCCTCCGCCTGGCCGGTCGGGCGTACGTGATGGAGAACGGCCGGATCGTCCTCCAGGGCACGGGCCGCGACCTGCTCGACAGCCCGCACGTCAAGGAGGCGTACCTGCGGCTCTAGCCGGAGGGCGGCATGGGGATCCTCGACGGGAAGGCTGCGATCGTCACCGGCGCCGCGAGCGGCATCGGGCGGGCCATCGCGCTGGCCCTGGTGCGGGAGGGCGCGAGGGTCTGCGTTGCCGACACCGATGAGCAGGGAGGGCAACAGACGGTGGCGCTCATCGAGCAGGGTGGCGGGGACGCGCGCTTCGTGCGGACGGATGTCGCCCACTCCGACGATGTGCGCGCCATGGTGGAGGAGGCCGCAGCCGCCTTCGGAGGACTGGACATCCTGGTCAACAACGCCGGGCTGCAGTACGTGGCGCCGATCGTGGACTATCCCGAGGACAAGTGGGACCAGCTGGTGGGCGTGCTGCTGCGCGGCACATTCCTGTGCACCAAGTACGCGCTGCCGCACATGATCCGCCGGTGCTGGGGCCGGATCGTCAACGTCGCCTCGGCACACGGCCTGGTCGCCTCGCCGTTCAAGTCGGCCTACGTGTCCGCCAAGCACGGGGTAGTGGGCTTCACCAAGGTGGCCGCCTGGGAGGTGGCCGAGCACGGTGTCACCGTGAATGCGATCTGCCCGGGCTACGTGCGCACACCGCTGGTGGAGGGCCAGATCGCCGACCAGGCCCGGGTGCACGGGATCCCGGAGGCCGAGGTGGTGCAGCGCATCATGCTCGAGCCCCACGCGATCAAGCGCATGATCGAGCCCGATGAGGTTGCCGCGATGGTGGTGTACCTATGCTCGGAGGCCGCGGGCATGATCAGCGGGGCCGCACTGACGATGGACGGGGGGTGGACCGCGCGATGAGCTTCACGCCCGGGCAGAAGGCCTCCGCTACCCGGACCGTTACCGAGGCCGACGTCGAGACGTACGCCCATCTGACCGGAGACCTCAACCCGCTGCACATGGACCCCGCGTTCGCATCTGCCAGCCGGTTCGGCGGGCGGATCGCCCACGGCATGCTGACCGCAGGGTTGATCTCGGCGGTCCTGGGTATGTACCTACCCGGTCCCGGGGGTATCTACCTCAGCCAGACCCTCACTTTCCTCAAGCCGGTCCGCATCGGTGATACAATCACGGCGACCGCCGAGGTCACCGCCTACGACGCCGAACGGCGGCGTCTCCGGCTCCGAACGTCCTGCGTCAACCAGCGAGACGAGGCGGTGCTGGACGGAGAAGCCGTGCTCCTGGTGGATGTGACTCAACGCGGCTCCTGAGCCCGGCGTCAAACAACAAGAGTCTTGCACCCGGAGGACCGGAGTGAAGCGCATCGTCGTCATTGTGGTTGTGCTGGCCACCCTCGCCGGCGGGGCCTGGATCTACCGCGGCCGTGCGGCCCTGACACCGGTTGATGAGGGACCTCGCACCGCACGGGTGGCGCGCGGCAGCCTGATCCACAGCGTATCGGCCACCGGGACGCTGAAGCCGTACTCGCACGTGGAGGTCCGGTCACGCGCCACCGGCACCGTGGTCGAGGTGCACGTGCAGGAAGGCGACCGTGTTCCCAAGGGCCGGCTGCTCGTGGTCATTGACGACCGCGATGCCCGGGCCGAACACGAAACCCGGGCCGCGCAGCTCGCCTCGGCGCAGGCCCGGCTCGAACAGTCCCGCAGCCAGCTTACCCTGACCCGCGCGCAGAGCCGGACGCGTGTGGCAGAGGCCGAGGCTTCGCTGGCCACCGCGGCGGCGCGCCTGGCGCAGGTAGCGGCCGGCTCGCGGCCCGAGCAGCTCGATCAGGCGAGGGAAGCCCTGCGGCAGGCCGAGCTCTCTGCGGAACTGGCGCGAGCGAACCTGGCCAGAACGCGCGACCTGTTCACCGACGGCTTGGTCTCCCGCGCGCAGCTCGATCAGGTTCAGAACCAGCATGACGTGGCCCAGGCGCAGCTCCGATCCGCGCAGGCACGTCTGCGCGAGATCACCACGGGCAGCCGGCCCGAGGAGATCGAGGTATCCAGTGCGCAGGTCCGGCAGGCCGAGGCGGCGCTGGCGCAGGCCAGGGCCGCGCTGCTGCAGGAGGGTGTGCAGGCGGCGGACGTGTTGGCGGCCGAGGCCCAGGTCCGCAACGTCCGTGCACAACTGGCGCAGGCGCGCGACCGACTGGGCGAGGCGCGGATTCTCGCGCCGATCGCCGGGATCGTTGCGCGCCAGCTAGTGCAGGTGGGACAGAGCGTGATCGGCGGCACCGGCTCCGGCGGTACCCTCGTGATGGTGATTGCAGATGTTCAGGTGGTGCAGGCCGAGGTCGGTGTGGACGAATCCGACATTGCCAAGATCGTTACGGGCCTAGCCGTGCGGGTTACCGCGGACGCGCTGCCCCGGCGCACCTTCAACGGCAAGGTGGCACGCATCGCGCCGCAGGCCGCGGTCGTTCAGAACGTGACCCAGTACGAGGTGCTGGTGGAGGTCGAAGACCCCGGCCGGGAGCTGCGTCTGGGAATGACCCTGGATGCCGAGTTTATCATCACCGAGCGGCAGGGCGTGCTGCTCGTGCCTGCGGAGGCGGTGCGCGGTCAGGATGCCAAGGTCCTCATCATCATGGAGAACGGAAAGCTTACCCCGGTGGTGGTCGAGACAGGGGCCAGCGACGGCCGGCAGGTGGAGATCGTCCGCGGCGTCGAGCAGGGTCAGACGGTCTACCTTGGGCCTTCGCGCCGCCAGGGCGGGAACGCCACGCGGCCGCAGCCGGCCAGCCCGTTCATGCCGGTTCGGCCGCCGGTGCGGCGCTAGCGCTTTCCCAATGTCGCTGATCACTGTTAGAAACGTCGAGAAGATCTACCGCATGGACGGGGTGGAGGTCCACGCGCTGCGCGGCATCTCGCTCGCGATCGAGCCCGGCGAGTTCGTGGCCATCATGGGGCCCAGCGGATCGGGCAAATCCACCTGCATGAACATCCTGGGCTGCCTGGACCGGCCGACCGCCGGCACCTATCTGCTGGACGGCACCGACGTGACCACGTTGGGCGACGAGGCGCTGGCGCGGTTACGCAACCGGCGGCTGGGGTTCGTGTTCCAGTCGTACAACCTGCTGCCGCGCACACCGGCGATCGAGAACGTTGAGCTGCCGCTGGTGTATGCCGGCGCTGTGGACCGGCGGGCCCGCGCGCGCGCGGCGCTTGATTCGGTGGGATTGGGCGCGCGGGCAGGGCACCTACCCACTCAGCTCTCCGGAGGCGAGCAGCAGCGCGTCGCCATCGCCCGGGCGCTGGTCAACTCCCCTGCGATCATCCTGGCGGACGAGCCGACCGGCAACCTCGACTCCTCCACCGCAGGTGAGATCATGGGCCTGCTCGATCGGCTCTCGCAGCAGGGCATAACGATAATCCTGGTTACCCACGAGGCAGACATCGCCGCGCACGCGCGCCGGCACGTTCTGTTCCGGGACGGCCGCATCGTAAGCGATGAGCCGGCACGGTCGCGCACCGTGGTAGCACAGGGACCGGCGCAGCGATGACGCTTGGGGCGAGCTTTCGCATAGCGCTGCGCGCTATGGCGGCGAACCCGCTGCGCTCGCTCCTGACGGCGCTGGGCGTGATCATTGGGGTCGGCGCGGTGATCGCGATGGTCGCGATCGGCCAGGGCGCCCGCCGCGCGGTCACCGACCAGGTTCAGGCGCTGGGCAGCAACCTGCTGACGGTCTTCGCTGGGCAGGCACAGATTGCCCGGATCGTCCGGGGCGACGCAGTACAGACGCTGAACATCGAGGACGCCGAGGAGATCCAGAAGGCGGTGTCCGGCGTGACCGGCATCAGCGCCGAGTACTCGCGGCAGGCGCAGGTGGTCTTCCGGGCCGAGAACGTAATCAGCCAGATCTCGGGCGTTACCCCACAGTTCCAGGAGGTGCGCAACTTCCGGCCTGCCCGGGGTGAGTTCTTCACCGAGGCGGAGATGCGCAGCCGGGCCAAGGTTGCGGTGGTGGGGAAGACCGTTGCCGACCGGCTCTTCCCCGACACCGAGCCCATAGGGCAGCGCATCAAGATCCGCGGGATCACCTTCACGGTTATCGGTGTAATGGAGGAGAAGGGCGCCACCTCGTTCACCGACCGTGACGACATTGTCTTCGTTCCACTTACGACCGCGCAGCGCCGTCTCTTCGGCGTGACGCACGTCCGGACAATCCACGTGCAGGTGGCCTCGGCCCAGGAGATGCCCGCGGCGCAGGAGGCGCTCACGGAGTTGCTGCGCCAGCGCCACCGTCTGGCTCCCCACCAGGATGACGATTTCACGGTGCGCAGCCAGGCAGACATCCTCCAGACGTTCACGAGCGTCTCCCAGACGATGACCGTGCTGCTGGGCGGGATCGCCGCGGTCTCGCTGATCGTGGGCGGCATCGGTATCATGAACATCATGCTCGTCTCGGTGACCGAGCGGACGCGCGAGATCGGGATCCGCATGGCGGTAGGCGCGCGCCGCCGCGATATCATGCTGCAGTTCCTGGTTGAGTCGGTGGCGCTCAGCGTGGGCGGCGGGTTGATCGGGATCGGCGTGGGGGTCCTGGGCTCGAGGTTGATCACCCGATTCGCGGGGTGGTCCACGCTGCTGTCGCTGCAGGCGGTGCTGCTGGCCTTCGCGTTCGCGGTGGCGGTGGGCGTGTTCTTTGGGCTCTATCCGGCGCAGCGCGCGGCCAGGCTGGATCCGATCGTCGCGCTGCGCCACGAGTAGGGACGGTCGAAGGCGGACAACCGACGGCGATCTGGGAGGATATGAGGCGATGAAGCGACTCTGGGCGTGGTTCGGGGTGACGGCAGCCGTGGTGGTGATGGTTGGGGCAGGCGTCTACTACTATGCCCGCAGCCGGCCTGCCGCCCAGCCCCAGCGGCCGCGCGACCCTGGGTTCTTGGTGATCACTTCGATCCGAATCCTGGAGCGCGAGCCCGAGACCCGACTGACCCGGGAACAGATCGCCAGGGTTCTGCCGTTTATCAAGGCGTTGAAGGACGTGCCGCTCTCGGACGTGGAGGCCGCCATGGCGATTGTGGGCGCCGTCGGGAGAGTGTTCACGCCCGAGCAGCGCGCCGTTCTCGAAGAATCCAGGAAGCGCTTCCAGGAGCGGGCGCGGGCTCAGGGAGTCCCAGGAGGGCCGGGAGTCCCGGGAGGGCAGGGGGCCGGTGGAGCAGCCCTGGGTGCGGGTCTCGGCCCAGGAGGGGCCGGCGCCGGAGAGGGCTTCACCGACGAGGAGCGTGCGCAGCGCCGCGTTCGGACTTTCGAGAGGATGATTCGGTACCTGGAACGACGAATGAAGTCCTGAGGCCCTGACATTCGTGTGGGAGGATTAGATGCGCTACCTGGTGCTCCCAATCGTGTTCGTCTTGCTCTCGTTATCGTGCGGCCCGGCTGCAGCCCAGATGCCCCCGGCCCGCCCGGCTTCGCTGGCCGAGCTGATCGCCACGGCAGATCAGCGTAACCCGTCCATCGCGGCGGCGCGCCAGGCGATCGCCGTTGCCGAAGCCAGGGTCGCGCTGGCCCGCGCCGGAAGGGGCCCAACCGTTACCGCGTCGGGCACCGCGGCGACGGCCGGCGGCGGGACTGCCACCACGACCCCGCCCTTCTCGAGTTCCACTTCGATCTCCGCCAGCTACGTTCTCTACGACAATGGCCAGATCGGCCACGCCGTGCGGCAGGCCGAGGCGAACCTCAAGGCCGCCGGCCTGGCACTGGAAGCCGCGCGCCAGGACGTGGCCAATGGCGTGGCCCAGGCCTACGTGAACCTTCTGCGCGCCGAGCGCACGGTGGGGCTGCGCGAGCAGGTTATGGCCCAGAGCCGCGAGTCGCTGCGTCTGGCCGAGGGTCAGTTCCGTGCCGGCGTGGTGCCCCGATCCGACGTGGTGCGCGCGCAGGCAGGGCTGGCCGCTGCCGAAGGCGAGCTGCTTGTTGCCCGCAATGCGGTGGATCAAACCAAGGCATCGCTGAACGTCGTCCTCGGTCAGGCGCCGCCCTCGCCTGTGGCGGTTGCGCCTGCGCCCGCAGTCCCTGCCCTGACGATCGCGCCGGCGGGCCTGCCCGCGCTCATAGAGGAACGGTCAGAGGTACGCCGGGCGCTGGCCGAGATCGAGGCCGCGGAGGCGGCCCTGGCCCTTGCCCAAGCCAGCGGCGGACTGCGGATGACCCTCGACGGCCGTGGCACACAAGCCTTCGCGCCCTCCACGCAGACCACCTACTCGATCGGCACCACGATCAGCTTCCCGCTTTCGGATGCGGGCCGCGTGGATGCCCAGATCGCGGAGGCCACCGCCACCCTGGCGTCGGTGCGCGAGCGCATCCAGACCACCCGCCTGACGCTGCAGCAGCAAGGCTTCGTCGCGTATCTGGCAATACTCGACGCCCGGGCGCGCATCGCCAGCGCCCGCGCAGGGCTTGCGTTCGCTCAGGAGTCGCTGCGCCTGGCGCAGGGACGGTACGCCGCCGGGGCCGGACCTTTCCTTGAGGTGGTGGACGCGCAGACGGCGCTGGTTGCGGCCGAGGTGACGCTGGCCCGGGCGGAGTTCGACGAACTGGCAGGGGTGCTGTCGCTAAGGTACGCGCTCGGGCGATCTGTGGTAGACGGGGCGATCTAGGGCATGCGGATGCGCGACCGGCTCCTGCCGATTCTACTGGCCTTGATCCTGGCGGTCGGGATCCCGGCTGCTCCTGCCCTTGCCCAGCCCGCCGACATAGGCGTCGGGCTCTTCCTCGAGAGCTACCGCACCCTGCTGGAAGAGAGCCTGTTCATACCTTCACCTGAGACCCTGCTGCGCGGCGCCGACGCCGGGCTGCGCGGCCTGCTGAGGGAGGAGGGGCAGAACCCTGCCTCGCTGAGCGCCCTGATGGTCACCGGGGACGAGCGGGGCGACCTCGAGCAATTCCTGCACCGCCTCGCGCAGGTACAGATGCTCGCCCGTGCTCGGCCGATCGCCGTCGTCTACGCGGCGATCTCGGGCATGGTGGCTGCGCTCGGAGATCCCAACAGCGCCTTCTTCTCACCGGATGCCCTTGTCCAGCTGAACAACCGGATCCGCGGGGAGGAGTTCGTCGGCATCGGCATCGTCATCGAGGAGCGGGCCGGAGGGGCGGTTATCACGGAGGTACTGGAGGGGTCACCCGCGATCGAGTCCGGGCTTCGTGCCGGCGACGTCATTCTCGCAGTGGACGGTGTGCCCGCGGCCGGGTTGTCGCTTGAGCGGGTGAGCCAGATGATACGCGGCGCCGAGGGGTCGGAGGTCGCGCTGACGATACAGCGCCTTGGGGCCACGGCGCCGCTGTCCGTGACACTGGTCCGGCGCCGCATCGTGCAGCATGCGGTGACAACCCGCGTGCTGGCTTCCGGAATCGGGTACCTGCGGATCTCGCAGTTCAACCAAGCGTCGTCCGAGATGGTCGCATCCGGACTGCGCGAGCTCCTCGATCAAGGGGCCAGGGGTTTGGTGCTCGACCTGCGGGGCAATCCCGGCGGCCTGCTGGACGCCTCGGTGAGCATCGCCAGCCACTTTCTGGAACGCGGGGTGGTGGTGACCCTAGAGTCCGGCCGGGGCGGTACGACCACCTACACCGTCCGTCCGCGTGCTCCCAAGCACACCGGCCCGTTGGTGGT
>JASEHJ010000003.1 GCA_030018905.1 bacterium
AGCCTGAGCGCGGGCACGCCGGTCACCGCCAGGGGCAGGTCGCCCGACGGCACGGCGCGTGCGGTGGCGCGCGTGTAGGTCAGGCCCTCAGACGTGACCGGCGTGGCCTGCTGCAGCCGCGGGGAACGCGCCTCTGCGGGATCGGTCATAAACAGCTCCAGGCGCTCGACCGGCAGAGGCAGCTTGCGGCCGAGATCAACCTCACCGGAGGCGGCCACGCTGTAGCCATACGCAACCTGGTGGGTACCGGGCCGGACGGTCAACCGGTCTACGATCGCACCGGCCTCTACACGGGGCTGATGCAGTCCCTGATGGAAGGTCACGTACTGGGCTCCCTGGGGCAGGGGGAATACCACGCCGCCCAGGAAGGTCTGAGAGCCGGCGTTTTGAAGATGCACGGCTTCCGAGACGCGCACGTACCCCCTCCGGGCCTCGACCGCGATGCCGAGCAGGGAGATCCGCAGCGGCACGCGTGCCGAGGCATCGTGCACTTGAAGAACGACCTCGACCGGCGTCCCGCCGCTGAGGACCGCGTGGGCGGCGTAGGTCACCCCGTCGCGGACGGATTGCACCAGGTAGCGGCCGTCCGGGAGGCCGCTGAACGCGAACCGCCCGCGCACGTCGCTGCGCGCCCGGCCGACCTGCACCGCACCCTCGGGGCCGATGAAGACGAGCGCCACCTCGGCATCGGGCACCGGCTGCCCGGTGGTACCGTTGCGCACCCATCCGGCGGCGGTCCCGCCTGCGGGAGCGCCGACCGCGGAACCGATGGCGAGACCGGCTGCCAGCAGCGCCGCCGCGACCAGTAGGGATCGCCTCACTGCCCGGCTCCCGGCTCGGCCAGTTGCCGGAAGATCTCCGAGGCCTCGGCCTCAAGGGTGGCGCGCGCTGCCCGATAGTCGCGCTCGGACAGCTTGCCGGTCTGCCAGTCCAGGTCCAGATCGTGCAAGGCGCGCAGCGCGGCGTCACCTGCGGCATCCAGCGCGTCGCGCGTATCCGCCGCCGGGAGCTCCAGGGACTGGAACGCCGGTGCAAGCAGGTACGCAGCGATTAGGACCGCCACGGTGAAGAACAGCGCCTCGATCACGACGCCCTCCTCCGCCGCTCGGGCAGGACGGCAAAGGCCGCCCCCAGGACGGCCACCACGCCGCCGGCCCAGAGCCAGGACACCAGCGGATGCACGAGCACGCGGATCGTCCCCCCGCCGTCCGGCGTCCATTCAGAGAGGATGAGATAGAGGTCCTCGCGCAACGAGGAGCGTATGGCGACGTGGTGCATCGGCTGCTCCTGCGCGCGGTAGAAGTACCGCTGCGGGGAGTAAGAGCCCAAGAACCTCGCGCCGGCCCAGACGCGTACCGATGCCTCGGTCACGTCTATGCCGGGTAGCTCGCTGTGGCGAAGGCCGCCGTACTCAATGGTGTACCGCCCAACGCCAAAGCGCTCCCCGGGACGCAGCGTGGCCCCAGCCTGGGTGTCGAACGCGCTGCTTGCCGCGACCCCCACCAGCATCAGTAGGACACCGAAGTGAACCACGTAGCCTCCGTAGCGGCGGCGGTTGCGCATAAAGAGCCGAGCCAGCGCCAGGGGCGCGTGCTCGCCGCGCCGGATGCGCACGCGGGTGCCTCGGACAGTTTCCAGCACGATGGTGCCCGAGACGAACAGGGCGCCGGCAAACACCAGTAGGGCGCCGGCGTGGCGCACGCCGAGCAGGCCCAGCATCAGCGCGCCGAGCACCGCCGCCGCCGATGGGAGGGTGAAGTTCCTGGCGAGCTGCTCCCGCGTGGCCAGCCGCCACGGCAGCAGCGGTCCAATCCCCATCAGCAGGAGTATGCCGATGGATATGGGCACCATTACCGTGTTGAAGTAGGGCGGCCCCACATTGATCTTGACACCGCGGAAGGCCTCGGTCAGGACCGGGAACATCGTGCCCACCAAGACCACGATGGCCGCGGTTACGAAGAGCAGATTGTTGGCAAGGAAGGCCGTCTCTCGACTTATGACCGACTCGACGGTGCCGCCGCTCTTCAGCGCCCCCCATCGCCAGGCGAGCAGGCCGAAGGAGACAAGCAGCAGAGCCGACAGGAAACCCAGGAAGAGATACCCTATCAAGGGGGCCTTGGCAAAGGCGTGGACCGAAGACAGAACCCCGCTGCGCACCAGGAACGTGCCGAAGATCGTCAGCCCGAAGGTAAGCAGGATCAGCGCGACGTTCCACGCCACCAGCATTCCTCGCCTTTCCTGAATCTGAATGGAGTGGAGGAACGCCGTGGCGGTCAGCCAGGGCATGAACGCCGCATTCTCCACCGGGTCCCACGCCCAGTACCCTCCCCACCCTAGCACCTCGTACGACCACTTCGCCCCCAGCAGCAGTCCCAGCGTGAGGAAGATCCACGGCACGACGATCCATCGTCGAGAAAGCGCCACCCAGGTGTCGTCCAGACGGCCGGTGATCAGCGCCGCAACCGCCAGCGCGAACGGCACGCTCATTCCAACGAACCCCAGGTAGAGCATCGGCGGATGAGCCGACATCCACGGGTTGCGCAGCAGCGGGTTCAACCCCTGCCCGTCCGGAGGAGGCGGAACCAGCGGGGCAAACGGGTTGCTGGCCCCTGCCAGCAAGACGGAGAAGAAAGCCGCGACGACCAGCAACGTCGCGGTCGCAGGCCCCTGGAGGTCCGGATGAGACCGGAGGCTCCACACCGCCACGACCATGTAGCCCGCCAGGATAAGGGCCCACAGCAGCAGCGCGCCGTCGTGCCCCCCCCAGAACGCCATGATCGTTTGTAGCAGGGGCTGGGTTGACTCGCTGGCCATGGCGACGAAGCGTACCGAGAAGTCCCTGGAGAGGAACGCCGTCAAGAGCGCTGCCGATGCCAGCGCCATGAGGAGTGCCCAAACCGTAACGGCCCGCCGACCGCTGGCGAGATACCCACCGTGCCGACGGGTGAGACCCAGAGTAGTTGCAGCGATCCCGAAGAGCGCGACGACCAGGCCGGCCAGCAGGGCGAACCGGCCGATCTCACCCACGAAGTTCACCATTCACGCTCTCACCGCCCCGGGTGCTTCTCCTTGTACTCAACCGGGTGGGTGGAGATAACCTGCGAAGCCAGCAGGATCCCGTCGCCGTCCAGTCGCCCCTCCACGAGCACATCCTTGCCCTCGGCGAACAAATCAGGCAGCGGCCCGCGGAAGCGCACGTTGTAGCCCGTGGTCCCGTCGGTGATCACAAACCGGGACTCGCCACCGGACTTGAGCACCGATCCCTCCTGAACCCGGCCGGCAATCCTGACCCTGGCCGCGCGCAGCTCCGGCCGGCCGGCGAACTCGGTGGTGGTCAGGTAGTACACCATGGAGGATCGGGCGCCGTTGTAGGCCGCGAACACAAGCCCCAGCAGGATAATCACCGCTCCCACAAACAGCTTGCGCCGAGCTGGCATCATGAGCGCCCCTGGCGCGTTCCGGCCGCGTCGGAGAGGTCGGCGATCAGGCGCTGCCGCGCCACCAGGGTCATGGCGTACCCCGCGAAGAGCGCGGCGACCACGATGTAGGCCGCGGCCACGTATCCCACTGCTACGCGCCCCCTTCGAGGGCTTCTGCCAGGGCGTCCAGGGTCCGCTCCTGGCGCACGCGCAGGACGAGGAGCGCCGTAAGCACCACCAGGAACGCCACCATGTTGATCACAAGGGGGACCAGCATGGTGGGAGGAAGCGCCGGCCCATCGACGCGGAAGACCGTCGGCTGGGGGTGAAGCGTGCGCAGGAGGATGGCCGACCAATGGATGATGGGAATGTCCAGCACCCCCACTATCCCAATGATGGCGGCAGCCCGCGCTCCCCGGGCGCCGGGCGCCCACGCGCGCACCATTAGATAGCCAATGTAGATGAACCAGAGGATCAGCGTGGTGGTCAGGCGCGCGTCCCAGGTCCACCAGGCGCCCCAGACCGCTTTGCCCCAGATGGCGCCCGAGAGAAGGGTCATGGAGATGAACAGCACGCCCAGCTCGGCCGCCGAACGGGCCAAGCGGTCCCACCGAGGGTCTCGCCGCCACAGGAACAGCACGCTTCCGGCGAACACCACCAGCAGCGCGACGTAGGCGGTCACCACGCTGGGCACGTGCACGTACATGATGCGCTGCGGCGCGCCTTGAAACAGCTCGGTGGGCGCCGCCAGCAGCGCCCAGGCGACGCCCACAAGCATCAGTGCGATTCCGAGGAACAGCAGCACCCTCACCCATTATTCCTCAACGACGTATTCGAACAGCAGGAAACTCGCCGTAACGAAAATGATATCAAAAACGAGCAGTAGCTGCAATTGCGCGCCGATGGCCCAAAGCGGCAGCCCATCGAGAATTCCGGTTGTGGCGCCCACCGCGGCGATCACGAGCGGAAGCACCACCGGGAGCATCAGTATCGGCAGGAGCGCCTCCCGCAGGCGGGCCTGCACGATCAGCCCTCCGAACAGGGTGCCCACGGCGGCCAGCCCAACCCCGCCGAGCAACATGGGAATGGCCAGCGCAGGCAGCCGAGTCCAGATCGTTTCCGTGAACAGCGCGCCGAAGAGCGGCAGGGAGATCACCTGCACAACCACCAACCCCAGCCAGTTCGTGAGGGCCTTGGCCGCGAAGATCAGCCCGCGGTCCAGCGGGGCCAACAGGAGCGCCGTCAGGTGGTCGCGCTCCAGCGTAAACGTGCGCGTGAACCCCAGCGTCGCGCCGAACGCGTATGTAACCCACATGGCGGCGGGAGCGGCCTCGGGGCCAGACCGGGTGGCGCCGAGCACGATGGCCAGCAGCAGTGCCAGCAGGCCCATGGCCGAGACGATCTCCCGGCCGCGCCACTCCAGGCGCAGGTCCTTGCCCACCAGCAGGCGCACGACCCTCATCGCCGTCCCTCGCGGAACCAGGCCGCCAGTATGGCCGCGTCCAGCCCCGCGGCCGGCATGATCTCGGTGAGCCGTCCGTCCAGCATCACGGTGACGTCCGCGCCCAGCGCCCCGGCTCCGTCCGGGTCGTGCGTCGTCAAAATCACAGTGCAGCCTCGCGCGGCGCTGGCGCGCAGCGTGGCGGTCAGACGGTCGGCCGCGCCCACGTCGAGGCCGGTGTACGGCTCGTCCAGGATCAGGAGTTCGGGATCGTGCAGCAGCGCTCGCGCCAGGTTCACCTGCTGGCGCTGTCCGCGCGAGAGCACTCGCACCCGCCGGAGGGCGAGCGGCCGTAGCCCGTACTCGTCGAGGGCGGATTCAACCCTCTCCGGCGCCAGATCGTACAGTCCGCCAAAGAACTTCAAGTTTTCCTCCACGGTCAGCGCGTCATAGAGGAGCGACTCGTGGGGAACCAGGCCGATTCTCCGCCTGATCTCCGGCAGTGGCGCCGACGGCTCGCCGAACCACGTCACGCTCCCGCGGGTCGGTGACGACAGGGTGGCAATAAGGCGAAGCAGCGTGGTCTTGCCCGAACCGTTGGCGCCCAGTACCGCCAGCGTCTCGCCGGCCCGCACGCGCAGGTCCACGCCCCGCAGCACAGGCCGGTGGTCGAAGGCCTTCACCAGCCCTCGTACCTCCACTGCCCACCGTTCCGGAGCGCCGCCGCTCACTTCTGGGCCTCGCGTGCCTGGGTACTGCCACCCAGTTGGTCCACGAGTTCGTCCACCGCCTCAACGGGGAAGAGAAGGAACGGATAGCCGCGGTAGCCCGTCGCCTCGACCTCCTGCTCGCTCCGGTCGTGCCGGTGGAGCGCCTCCTGGACCTGCCCAAGGCGGTCGGCGACGGCCGCCTGCATGATATGGTTCAGCTCGCGTATGCGTTGGGTGACCGCACGGCGCTCCCGCCGTGTCAGGTCCGCGGCGGCATCGAGGCGCCGGATCAGCGCCCACTTCTCGGCCGTCAGCGCACTGTGCGGTCCGTCGCCGGAGGGCAAGAAACGGTCCGGGTTGTGCTGGAGGTCCAGCAGCAACCGCTGCAGCCTGCGGCGTTCGTCCTGCAAGGGCGCGCCCGCGGGAAACGGCAGATGCAGGGTTGCCGTGACCGTGGCGTACGCCGGTGGAGACACGCCGTAGAAAGCTTCAATGACGGCGTCGGTCGCGCGGTCGTACCGCCCGCCGCCGATCCCGTGTATGAACAGATCAGAGACAACCAGACGGGCGAACGCGGTCAGCGCGAGCGCGCGGGGCCGGATCTCCATGGATGCAAAGACCGGATCATCAGGGTCGCGGGGAAGCGGGCCGGCGTCGCGGCCGTCGGCACAGAACCTGCTGCCGCCGGCTCCGACAAACAGCGCCTGCCTCCGTCCGCCCTCCACCAACCAGAAGGGTAGCTCGATCCGCCCCTGCTCGACCGCCAGGTCAGGGAACGGCTGGGCGCCGGTGCGGATGCCGTAGTGCGCGCGGTAGGCGGCCAGCGTCGCGTTGTGCACGGCCGCGAACCGATCGGCGTGGTGCGCGATGGAAAGCACGAAGCGGCGAAACGCACCAGTGCGGGCCAGCCACGAGACCGGCAGGTCCAGGTAGGGGCGGGGTCCCTCTAGCGCACGGCGTGCCGCGGTTACGGCCCCGGCGAGCCCCTGGCCCGAGGGTGGGACCGGCAGGAGGCGCGCGCGGTTCCATCCTGGGGCAAGAGCAGGACCGCCGGCTGTCTGCAGGCACGCCTCAACCGCTCCCAGGAACGCCCGCCACTGATCGGGATTGGGCGCTGGAAGCGCCTCCGCGGGCACATCAGGGCCGGCGCGGGAGAGCACGATTCGCTCGCGGCGCAGCAGGCCGTCGGACCTGGGTGCCTCCGCGGCGACCTCATCAATCGCGTCGGTGTCTACGATCAGATCGAGCCCAACACCCCCGGGCGGAACCAGGCGCGCCAGAGCCAGGTACTTGATCCAGATGCCCGGATGCGCCAGGACGGGCTGATGGCCGGTGCACAGAACCACCGCGGTGCCGTGGTCGGGCACCTCCAGCCCCAGCCCGCGGGTGTAGGCCGCGGCCAGAGCCAGCGCCTCCGTGCGGGCCGTGCGACGGAGCTCGCCCAGAGGGGTCCCGCCAACCTCCACCGTCTCCGCATCGAGCGCCAGCCGATTGGCCCTTCCCACCGCCAGCCACGTGTCGTAGGCAGGGACGGCCACGGCCAGGGGGGAGGTGGTTGGGATCTCCAGTTCGAGCTCGGACCACCGGAACGGCCCTGCGGCCTCAGCCATCAGATCAAGCCGTCCCAGCGGGCGATCCCGATCTCTTCGCGGCAGACGAACGCCTCGCCGTACCGCCGGTGGATCAGGCGGCCCCAATATGCACTTGTCTCTCTTATCGTGTCGAGGATATGGGCGTTCCCGCGCGCATCGCCGAACTGCGAGGCGTAGGCCACCACCGCCGCCATCTTGGTCTCGATATGGTCTGAGATGTCCACGATGAACGACGGCTTCACGTGCAGCCGGTAGTGCGTGCTGAAGAAATGATAGACGCGGTCAGGGTAGTGCGGCTCCCCCTGCATCGAGGTCCGCGTGAGCTTGGCGGTGAAACGGGCGGCCTCAGCCAGCGCGCAGGCTGCGACGTGGTCGGGATGCGCGTCCACCCAGTACGGGACGAAGAGAACGTCGGGGCGCACCTCGCGGATCACCTCGGCCACCACAAGCCGCGCCTCGACCGTGTCTTGGAGAAACCGGTTGGGCAGGCCCAGGGTCATGCGGCGCCGCACCCCCAGCAGGCGCGAGGCCTCGTCTGCCTCCGCGGCCCGCCGCCTTGGCGATCCGATCGGAGTAGGCTCGCCATCGGTCAGGTCGCACACGACGACCTCGTGCCCCTGTGCGTGCAGCAGGCATATTGTGCCGCCCATCGCGATCTCGATGTCGTCCGGATGGGGGCCTATGGCAAGGACAACGGCCAACGCGCCACCTCCCCGCGGAGCACCTCTTCGTAGTATCGCCGCCTGGCAGCTACGTCGTCCAGCCCGCCCCAGAAGCGCCGCTCGGGGTTCTTGTAGATGCGCGGGACGGGGAACTCGCTGATCCGCAGCCGGTGGTGCGCCGCCTGAATCCACACCTGCAGCGGCAGGCCGTAGGAGGGCTCGGTCAGCGTCATCCGACGGAGCGCGTCGGCGCGATAGGCCTTGAAGCCGCAGAACGCGTCGGTGATGGCGTACCCGGTGAGCGCGCGCAGTTGGGCGGTGATCTCCTCGTTCAGCTCGCGCCGATCGGCCGGAGGATCATCCCCGCCGGCGCCGGGATCCAGGTAGCGACTTCCAGACACGATGTCGGCCTCCGCCAGCGCGGCCACAAAATGCGGTATCTGCCGGGGCTCGTGCTGCTCATCGCAGTCGAGCGTGACCACGGCGTCGTACCCGTGGGAGAGGGAAAACGAGAACCCATCAATCAGCGACTGGCCGTACCCCTCGTTATGCGAGTGGGTTATGACGGTGATGTCGGGGTAGCCGCGCAGCACCTCGGGGGACCGATCGATCGAGCCGTCGTCCACGACGAGCACGGACAGACCCTGAGCCCACCGCTGCACCTCGTCTAGTACACGGGCGAGCGTCGGCTCCTCGTTGAAAAGCGGTAGAACTACAACTGTTCGGCGCATGCACGGCTACAACAGCTTGGTCCCGTTTATCTGTAACTTGAAGCCGCACCCCAGAAATTCCGCGGCGCGCCGGCACATCAGCATCCGGTCCAGGAAGATCTCAAAGTACTCCATGACCTGCGACATCGTGGTGTCAATCGTCAGCTCCAGCGTGATGGTCTTGCTCTTCTCGTCCACGCGCAGGAACGAGTGCTCCGCAGCGTAGTTGACCCGGTCGTGGATGTCAAAGGTCTTGGGTTCAGGGTTCCGCACGCGCGAGCGGTGCACGTCGGACTTGTCGGCCAGGATGACCGCGGCGCCAACCGCGCTGACCACGTCCCCGTGCCGTTCCTCGTGGTTGCCTATCGCGCCCATGACGACGGCCCGCTCCTCAGGCGACATCTGCAAGCGTGTGAGGATGCGGTCGGCCAGCATGGCCGAAGCCTGCTCGTGGTTCGTGCGGCTCACCAAGTTACCGATGTCGTGCAGATAGGCCGCGATCGCCGCCAGCTCGACGGTTCTCGCGTCATGCCCCAGCCTGCGCAGGACGTTGGTCGCGATGTTCGCGCTGAGGCTGGCGTGGCGCACGCCGTGCTCGGTGTACCCGATGACGCCGGTGTACTCGTTGGCCTTCGTTATGAAGGCCTCGACTTCGGGATCGCGCCTGACGTCCTCTTGGGTCGGTGGCGTGCCGGTGGGGCGCTGTTCCGTGGTCACTCCTCCCCCTTCGGCTCAGCCTTGGTGCGGATGTAGCTCACGGCCCCCCGATCGGCCTTGACGCGAATGTTGGGCGCCAGGTCCAGGCTCAGGACGTCTTCCTTGATCTCGGCTATGGTGGCGTGAATTCCGCCGATGGTAGTCACCCGATCGCCGCGCCGAAGGCCGTCAAGCATCTCCTTGCGCTTGCGCGCCTGTGCCCTCTGGGGACGGATCATCAACAGGTAGAAGACGACGAATATCAGGACCCAGAGAACGATGACCGCAACCTGCGACTGCTGTTGGGGCATTGGCAAACCCTCCTAAGTTTCAACTATCAGGGCGCATCCCTTCTAACTTACCACTGCGAAGCATACCTCGCCAGTGCCCCCCGCATCCAGTGCTCGTACCGGTCCTCGCGCAGCGCCGAGCGTGCCTCCCGGAGCAGGTTCCCCATGAAGGCCAGGTTGTGGTAGGTCGCCAGGCGGGGCCCCAGCATCTCGTCGGCGGCGAAGAGGTGCCGGAGGTATGCACGCGTGGTCCGCGCGCAGACACGGCAGGCGCAGTCCGGGTCCGGCGGTGAAAGGTCACCCCGAAACCGGGCATTCCTGACATTAATCCTGCCGGACCGCGTCAGGAGGACGCCGGTCCGGGCAACCCGCGTCGGCAGCGCGCAGTCGAAGAGGTCTATCCCGCGGGCGACGGCCTCCAGCAGGTTTGGTGTGTCTCCCAGACCCATGACGTACCGCGGCCGCGCGGGCGGCAGCTCGGTGACGGCGGCCTCGATCGCCTCCATCATCACCTCGCGGGGCTCGCCCACGGAGAATCCTCCCAGCGCGTAGCCCTGAAACTCCAGGGCCGCGGTCCGCCGTGCGGCCTCGGCGCGGAGCGCGGGATCGAACCCCCCCTGCACTATCCCAAAGAGCACTCCGGTACCGCTCCTGGCGTGGTGCTCGCGGGAACGCACGGCCCAGCGCAGCGTCTGCTCCATCGCCGCCCGGTCCTCGCCGGGACCGTGCGGGTAACCCATGCAGACGTCGAGCGGCATGACGATGTCGGAACCCAACTGCCGCTGGATGTCCACCACGCCCTCCGGCGTGAACCGGTGCGGGCTACCGTCTATCGGGGACCGGAAGGAGACGCCCTCATCGTCCACGATCCGCATCTTCGCCAGGCTGTAGACCTGGTACCCACCGCTGTCGGTGAGGATCGGCCCCGTCCACCCCATGAACGCGTGCAGCCCCCCGGCGCGCGCGATGATCTCAGGGCCGGGCCGCAGGTAGAGATGGAACGCGTTGGCCAGGATCATCTGCGCGCCCGTCTCCGCAACCTCGTCGGGGGTCAGCGCCTTGACGGTCGCGTTGGTGCCCACCGGCATGAACGCCGGGGTCTCAACCTCGCCGCGGGAAGTATGAAGGCGGCCGGCGCGGGCGGCGCTGCCCGGTGCCTGGCGCACCACCTCGAAATCCATTGCGGCAGGGACGGCTACGGGTAGATCCCGCGTATCATCAGCGCCTCCGCGACGCGTTCGACCGCGCGCTGCAGCGCAGCAAGCCTGAAGGAGATGCCTTGCTTCTGGGCCAGCTCGATCACCTCGCGGACGCTGCGCACCATGATTCGCTCGAGACGCTGGTTGATGTCCTCCTCGCTCCAGAAGAACAACTGCAGGTCCTGCACCCACTCGAAGTACGACACGATGACTCCCCCGGCGTTGGCCAGGACGTCGGGCAGCACCGTGATCCCTTTGGCCTCCAGGATCGCGTCGGCGTCAGGCGTGGTGGGGCCGTTGGCGCCTTCCACGATCACCCGGGCTTTGATCCGATCGGCGTTTGTATCGGTGATCTGACCTTCCAGGGCGGCCGGCACGAGGTAGGTGCACGGCAGTTCCAGCAGCTCTTTATTCGTGACGGCCTCCGTGCCGGGGAATCCCACGACGCTCTTGGTCTCCGCCACGTGCCGCAACAACGCGGGCATATCCAACCCGTCGGGATTGTAGATGCCGCCGAACACGTCGCTGACGCCCACGATCTTGCAGCCCTCCGCGGCCATCAACACCGCGGCGATCGATCCGACGTTCCCGAACCCCTGGACGACCACCGACGCCCCGCTCCAGGGAAAGCCCAGAATGCGTGCCGCCTCGCGCGCCGCGATCATGCAACCGCGGCCGGTGGCTTCCTTCCGGCCCACCGAGCCACCGATCGAGACCGGCTTGCCGGTCACTACCGCCGGCACCGAGTGGCCGGCGTGCATGCTGTAAGTGTCCATGATCCAGGCCATGACCTGCTCGTTCGTACCCACATCCGGCGCCGGGATGTCGCCCAGGGGATGCATCATCACGCTGATCTCGGAGGCGTAGCGCCGTGTCAGCCGTTCCAGCTCGCCGGAGGACAGCGTCGTGGGATCCACTATCACCCCGCCCTTGGCGCCGCCGTAGGGCAGGTTAACCAGGGCGCACTTCCAGCTCATCCACATGGCCAGGGCGCGGACCTCGTTGAGGGTCACGTCCTGGTGGTAGCGGATCCCGCCCTTGGTCGGGCCGAGTACGGTGCTGTGGTGCACGCGATATCCGGTGAAAATCCGGATGGACCCATCGTCCATCTTGACGGGGAAGTTCACGGTCAACTCGCGGTGCGGTGTAACCAGATACTCCTGGATCCCCCGCTTGAGCGTCAGGCGTCCTGCCACCTGCCAGAACTGCTGCAGCGCCATCTCCCACGGATCGTCCTTGATCGTCACAACCTTCGCGGCCAGCTCCACGGTACCCACCATCCAACCTCCCTTGTCACCCACATCATCCTTCCTGTTGGGAGATGCCTTTTCCTCCAGAACAGGCGCGCTGGGGGAGCGTGTTGCCCGCCTTGGAGTCAGCCTGTAGAATGTCGCTGTACGCACGCCCCTTTCGGAGGCACAGATGCCCGAGGAGACCGGCAAGGCAGCGCCAACTACAACCGAGGCCCCAGTTTCCTCGCTGAATCCCGGCGGGCGTCCCGCAGCCGCCCCGCAGACCCCTGCCGTTACGGTCCGCGAGACGGTAAACAGCGGCGTTGAGATCCGCGCCGGGGCGTCGGAAGACGAAAACCTCAAGAAGCTGCTGGGCGGGCTGGGAGCCTATCAGAACCCCCTGCGCCCGGGCGCCTGGCAGGTTGATCACCGGTACCGCGCCGAGGCGATCCGCCGGATGGAAGCTGCCGGGTACGCGATCGCCGAAACCTAGAGAATCAGCATCGCGTCCCCGAAGCTGTAGAACCGGTACCGCTCCCGCACCGCCTCTGCGTATGCCTGCAGGATCGCCTCGCGCCCGGCGAACGCGGAGACGAGCATGAGGAGCGTCGTCCTGGGCAGGTGGAAGTTCGTCACGAGCCCCCCCACGGCACGGAAGGCGTAGCCCGGCGTGATGAACAGATCGGTCCATCCGCTGTAGGCCTGAAGGCGGCCGTCAGGGGCCGAGGCGGTCTCCAGGGCCCGTACAACAGAGGTGCCCACCGCTATCAGCCGGCCGCGACGGGCGTTCAACTCCGCCGCTGCCTCGGGCGTGATCGCGGCGTGCTCGGCTTCCATCCGGTGCTCGCGCACGTCCTCCGCGCGCACGCTCTGAAAGGTTCCGATGCCGATGTGCAGGGTGAGCGTAACCAGCCCCACGCCCTGATCGCGAAGCCGTGCCAGCAGCCCGGGCGTGAAGTGCAGTCCTGCGGTGGGCGCGGCCACGGCGCCGTCCGCCCGAGCGTAGACGGTCTGGTAGTCCTCAGGACCCGATCCGTCACCTCGGATGTACGGCGGAAGCGGCACCTCGCCACAGGAGCGGAGCAGGTCGAGCATGGTCCCCCTCGAGAGCAGACGCACCAGGCGCCGGCCGTCCGGCAGTCGGCCCACCACCTCCAGGGGCGTGTCGCGCGGACCCATCTCGACGATCGTACCCGGCGGAAGCCGGCGTCCGGGACGCGCCAGCGCCTCCCAGTCGCCCTCGCCTCCAAGGCGGCCGCCGGACGGACGGAGCAGCAAGAGTTCCACCGCTCCCCCTCCGGTGCGCCGGCGCCCGCGCAGCCGCGCCGGAATCACGCGCGTGTCGTTCACCACCAAGGTGTCCCCGCCGCGCAGGTAGTCGCCGACCTCGCGAAAGATGCGGTGTGCCACCCGCCCGCTGGAACGGTCGAGCACGAGCAGACGCGAGGCGTCACGCGGCGAGGCCGGGCGCTGCGCGATAAGCTCGGGAGGGAGCGTGTAGTCGAAATCGGACAGGCGCATCAGGGACGCGCGGCGATCGCGACGCCCGTGTAGAAGTACTTGAGGATGGCGGTGTAGTCGTGGCCTGCGAGCGCCATCCCGCGGGCACCCCACTGGCTCATTCCCACGCCGTGGCCGAAACCCCGCCCCGCGAACTCGACGGAGCCTTCCCCCGGAGAGGAACGCACAGCAAACAGCGTGCTGCGCAGCACGCTCGTGCCTACCGCCGCGCGGAACTCGGTGCCCCGTATCTCGCCAGCTCCGGAGGCGGAGGCGAGCCGGAGCACCATTACCCGTCCGGACGGGCTGGTGGAGGCAACCTCAAGTCGGTTGATGCCCGTCAGGGAGCGGCCTGCGCGCTGGAGCCGCGCCTCGATCACAGCGAGCTCGAGCCGTAGGGTCCACTCGTGACCGGGCGCGTCCCTGGAAAACGGATCGGGCACGCCGCGCAGGTGGGGCGTCACGCTGCCCCAGACGTACTCGCTGCTCTCCGTGGCGCCGCCTGAGTCCGCGTGGAAGACGGCGAGTGCGGGCCTGCCGTTGTGGAGGAGGACGAGCCCGCGCGTGGCGTCCACAGCGGTGGTTGTGCGGGCATCCTCGGCCGCCACCCCGCCGTAGACCTGCGAATCGGTCGTTGCCCGCACGTCGTAACCCTCGGCCGCGAACCTCCCGGCGCTGTGCACGGCCAGCGAGCGCGCGGCGATCGCCTGGGCCCGCAGCGCCTCGGGCGGCCAGCGCGGATCCATCTCGCTGCGCACCACGCCGTAGAGGTACTCCTCCAGATCGAGCTCGTTGATCGCGGTCACGCGGCCAACCGGGGTGCGGCGAAGTTCGATCAGACCCCTGTACGGCCGGCCGCCGACCTGAAACTGGGCGGCCCGCGGCATCAGGCGGACCAGCGCGCCGTAGGCAACGCCGTTCAGTTCCAGTCCTCCTGCGGCGGCACGCGCGGTCAGCCGTCCTGCTTCCATCGTTTCGCGACGGCCTGATTCGACGTCCAGTAGATCGAATGGACCGGCGCAGGCCACGGCCAGTGACTCCTGGCCCAGCAGCAGCCCCACGCGAACCAGGTCCGCGCCCGGCGCCGTCCCCTGCCAGGCGCGGGCGGGCGCGCCAAAGGCGAACAGCAACACAACCAGGAGCACCGCGAGCCCGCCGGACGCCCTCATTTTGTCCACAGGCTGCCCTGGCCGCGCCCCTCGGGCTGAACCAGGCCCAGGTGCGCGTACGCTGCCGTGGTGGCGCGCCGGCCGCCCGGTGTGCGGGCGATGAGCCCGGCCTTGAGCAGATAGGGCTCCACCACCTCTTCGAGGGTGTCAATGTCCTCGTGCAGCGACGCTGCCAGGGCCTCGATGCCGGCCGGGCCGCCGCCGTACACCTGGATCAGGGTGCGCAGCAGGTCGCGGTCGAGGCCGTCCAGGCCGAGGTGGTCCACCCCCTCGAACGCCAGCGCTTCTCGGGCGACCGCCTGGGTTACGACGCCCCCGGCCCGCACCTGGGCGTAGTCACGGACCCGGCGCAGCAGGCGGTTGGCGATCCTGGGGGTGCCACGGGACCGGCACGCGATCTCCTCGGCCCCACCCGCCTCCACCGGCACCTGCAGGATCCCGGCCGATCGGAGAACGACCCTCATCAGATCCTCATTCGTAAAGAAATCCAGGTGGTGGAAGATGCCGAACCGCTCCCGCAGCGGCGATGAAAGCAACCCGGCCCGCGTCGTCGCTCCGACCAGTGTGAAGGGCCGGAGCTGGTAGCGCAGGGTGCGCGCGTGCTGCCCCTTGTCCAGGACAAAGTTCACGCAGAAGTCCTCCATCGCAGGGTAGAGCAACTCCTCGATCCCCCGCGAGAGACGGTGAATCTCGTCAATGAAGAGGACGTCCCCGGTGTTGAGGTTGGTGAGGATCCCCATCAGATCGCCGCCCCGCTCCAGCGCCGGGCCGCTGGTGCCCACGAGTTGCGCGCCCATCTCCCGGGCCACGACAGAGGCCAGCGTGGTCTTGCCCAGCCCGGGCGGGCCGTGGAGCAGGACGTGGTCGAGCGATTCGCTCCGGCCGCAGGCGGCATCAATGCTGATGCGCAGCCCCTCGATGACCCGCGTCTGTCCGATGCACTCGTCGAGCCGCTGTGGCCGAAGGGTGCGGAGGACCCGCTCCTCCTCGGTGGCAATCTCGGGGTCCATCCGTTGCCGGCTCATCCGCCCACACCCCGTTCGATGCGGTAGACTTCCTGGAAGAGCGCCTCAACCGAGTCTAGGTGCGGGGCACGGCGGAGCGCCTCCTCCACCATCCGGTGGGCCTCTGCCGCACGGTGTCCGAGCTGACGTGTAAGCACAAGAACGACCTCCTCGCGGAAGTCCGCCTCCGGAGCCTTGGGCGGCTCGGCGGCCTCGCGCAGCAGCGCGTACTTGCCCATCTTGCCGTGGAGGGCCGCGATCACCTTCTCCGCGCTGCGGCCGCCGATACCCGGCAGCCGTTGCAAGAAAGCCGCGTCCCGCCGCTCGATCGCGTCGGCTATCTCGTGGACCGACCGCACCATGGCGCGCACTGCCTTAGTCGGCCCCAGGCCGTCCACGGTAATGAACCGCTCGAAGAACTCCTGCTCGATCTCGCGCAGGAACCCTATCAGTACCGGCCGGGGTTGGTTGGTGGTGGCGTGGTAGAAAACGAACAGCTCCAGCGGCGCTTCACCATCGCCAGGAGGCAGAGCCCCCTCCACCACGGGCGGCAGCAGCACCTCATAGCCCACCCCGCCGACCTCAAGTACGATCTCCCCCTCGCCGCGGCGCAGCACCCGCCCGCGCAGGAACCGGATCACCGGCTCACCGCCCGCAGGCGCGCCAGCCCTGCGTACGCGAGCGCCAGGGCGTCGGCGGCATGTGGTTGGGGCAATCGGCGCAACCCCAGAAGCGCGCACACGGCTTCCTGGACCTGGGCCTTCGTGGCCCGGCCCGAACCGGTCACCGCGCGCTTCACCACGCTCGGGGCCAGCGTCACCATGCGGGCGCCCGAGGCGGCCACGGCCAGGCAGATGACGCCGCGCGCGTGCCCCAGCACAATGGCGGTCCTGGGGAATCGGGGGTGCGCGAACAGATCCTCGAGGACCACCAAAGCGGGCCGCACTTCGCGCAGCAGCAGCTCGACGTCCTGGTGCAGGTGCCGCAGGCGACCACCCAACTCGCCGCGTCGGTCCGTCGCCAGCACTCCCATCTCGAGGACCCTGGGGCGGGAGCCTCCACCCTGCAGGACACCGTACCCGGTGTGCTCCAGACCGGGATCAATCCCCATGACAAGAGGCGCGTTAGCCAACCTGTTGCAGTATCTCGTCAGGAATGTCGAAGTTGGCGTGCACGTTCTGCACGTCGTCCAGGTCTTCGAGCGCGTCCAGCAGCCGGAGCACCTGCTGCGCTTCCTTGCCTTCAACCCGGACCGTGTTCCTGGGCTGCATCCGGATCTCCGCGCTGGAGATGGTCACGCCCCGCGCCTCCAGGGCCTGCTTGACCTTGAAGGCCGCTTCCGGAGTGGTGAGAACCTCGTAGGCCTCGTCGGTGGTGAGCACGTCCTCGCCTCCTGCCTCCAGCGCAGCCAGGAGAAAGTCGTCCTCGGAAAGGCCGCCCTTTGCCGCGGTCACCGTTCCCTGGCGCTCGAACATCCACGCGACTGAGCCACCGCCCAGGTTGCCTCCGTGCCGGGTGAACACCGCGCGCACTTCACTTGCGGTGCGGTTGCGGTTGTCGGTCAGCGCTTCCACCAGGACTGCCACGCCGCCCGGCGCGTACCCCTCGTACACGACCGTCTCATAGTCCGCGCCTGCCAGCTCCCCGGATCCGCGCGCTACGGCCCGGTGGATGTTGTCGCTGGGCATCCCGGCTTCCCTGGCCCGCTCGATCGCGGCGCGCAGGCGCATGTTGGCGTCAGGGTTGCCGCCGCCCTCCTTGGCCGCCACCATGATCTCGCGCGAGACCTTGCTGAACAGCTTGCCCCGCACCAGGTCCACTTTCTGCTTCTTGACCTTTATGTTGTGCCACTTGGAATGCCCGGACATGGCGCATGCACCTCGCTCAGCGGCCCTGCTGATCGGCGGCCGGATCGGTCACGGTCACGGTACGTGAGGCCCGCGATCCGTTCAATCCGACGGCCGTAATTGTTATCACGTACTGCGTGCCAGGCGCCCGGTAGGATGGCCGGAAATCATAGGCGAATCGGCCCGCGGCGCCGGACTGCATCGAGACCTCGGCTGCCCTGGCGCCTCCACCCGCACCCTCGGCGGTCACAACGATCGTCACCATGGCTCCGGGCGCGGTGGAGCCCTCGATGGTGAAGGGCGGCGTCAGCAGCGCGCCGTCGGCAGGAGCACTCACGGCCAGCGGCGTGGGCTCAGCACTCCCTCCGGCCGGCTGGCCAACGGTGAGGTCGTACCGCGTGGGCGCCGCGGATCGGGTGAACACCTCGCGCCTGGGGTGAGGACAGGCAGGCGTCGCCAGTTGCCAGGTTCCTGCGCAGACGGTGGTCACGACGACGCCCTCGGGAGGCGCCCAGTCGCCGGGTGGTTGCTGGGAAGTGGCCTCCCGCATGAACGCGGCCCAGATCTCGGACGGCACCATGCCGCCTACCACCCTGCGCATGGGCGTGTTGTCGTCGTTGCCGACCCACACAGTGGTCGCGAGGTGTGGGGTGTAGCCCACGAACCAGGCGTTGCGGTAGTCGTCGGTCGTCCCGGTCTTGCCCGCGGCCGGACGGCCGATCCCGGCGGCGACACCGGTCCCGCGCTCGATCACGCCCTTGAGGAGGTCGGTAATCACGTAGGCGACCTCAGGCGATAGGCCCACCTGACGCCGGGGTCGGTGCTCTTCCAGCACCTTGCCGCGGGAGTCGGTAACCTTCAGGATCGCCAGCGGCTGCGCGCGCAGGCCGCCGCTGGCCAGCGTGGCAGCCGCGGTCGTCATCTCCAGCGGGGTCACGTCGGCCGATCCCAGCGCCAGGGACAAGTGGGGCTGCAGCGGGCTCTCGATCCCCATCGCCCGGGCGGTCTCGATGACCCGTTCCGGGCCCAGCTCAACTAGCATGCGCGCCGCGGGTATGTTTATCGATCGCTCGAGCGCCCGCCGCAGCGTCACGGGCCCGGAGTACTTGCCGTCGTAGTTCTTGGGCGTCCAGTCCGGGGCGCCGCGGATCTTGTAGGTGATCGGCTCGTCTTCGAGGATGCGGGTAGGCGGTATTCCCTGAGCGATGGCCGTGGAATAGACGAAGATCTTGAACGCCGAGCCAGGCTGGCGGCGGGCCTGCCAGGCGCGGTTGAACTGGCTGGTGGCGAAGTCCACCCCGCCGATCATGGCGCGGATCGCGCCGGTCTGAGGATCCATGGACACAAGCGCTGCCTGGCCGACGTTCAGCTTGCGGCGCGCCGCGCCGGCGATTCCGGCGCGCACCGCCTTCTCTGCCGCAGCCTGCATCTTGGGATCCAGCGTGGTGTGTACCTGGAGCCCTCCGCTGTAGACCAGATCCTCGCCGTAGGTCTCAAGCAGGCGCGCCAGGATCATCGAGACAAAGTAGGGCGCGCGCATGCCGACCAGGCCGGCGTTGGACGGCGGGGCCAGCACGATCCGGGCGCTGCGCGCCGCGGCGGCCTCCTGCGTGCTGACGTAGCCCAGGGCCGCCATGCGCGCCAGCACAAGGGCCTGCTTCTCCCGGGCCAGCGCCAGGTTGCGGTGCGGCGAGTAGGCCGACGGCGCGCGGATCACTCCGGCCAGCAGCGCGGCCTCGGGCAGCGTCACGTCCTTGACCTGCTTGCCAAAGTAAATGCGGGCGGCCATCTCGACGCCGTAGGCGCCGTGCCCGAAGTAGACCTGGTTGAGGTAGCGCTCGAGGATCTCTTCCTTGGTCAGACGGCGCTCTATCTCGAGGGACAACAGGATCTCAGCCACCTTGCGGCTGACCAACCTTTCCTGCGAGAGGAAGAGGTTGCGCGCCAGTTGCTGCGTGATGGTGCTGCCGCCCTCCACCAGCTCGCCTTCGCGGAGGTTGCGCCACAGCGCGCGCGCGATGCCCCTGGGATCCACGCCCCGGTGGCTGAAGAACCGTTCGTCCTCGATGGCCAGCACGGCCTGCCGGAGCACCGGCGGGATCTCTGTCAGAGGCACGATCTGCCGGTTCTCGCGAAAGAGTGAGGCGATCAGCTCGCCGTCCTGGCCGTAGATCCGTGTGGCCTGGATGGGAGGCGTGTAGAGGCGCGATACGTCGTGAATCTGCCGCCCCACGGCGACCGCCACCCCAAGCGCCACGCCGCCGCCCACCAGCAACACGAGACCCAGCAGCACGAGCAGCAGGATGATGGCAGTCCAGGAAGACCGGCGGGGCCGGGAGCGCCGCGCGCGGGTGCGACCAGAGTCAGGGAGCGGACGCTTCTGTGCCATGATGAATGAGCCCGGCGGCGAGGCCGGATCCGTATCATTGTAGCATACCCTTCAGCGCGCCCGGCCTGTAGGCTCCGCCTGGATCGGCTCACCGCTCAACGAAGCGACGGGCCTTCCGAACCCCGCTCACCGCATCCGTGGCGAAGTCGTCGGCCCCAATCCGCTGAGCCCAGCTCGCGGTCACGGGTGCTCCGCCGACAATGACCTTGAACCGGTCGCGGAGGCCCCGCTCCTTCAGGATCTCGATCACCTTCTGCTGGTGGGTCATGGTCGTGGTCATCAGAGCGGAGATGCCGATGATGTCGGCGGAATGCTCGACCGCGCGCTCTACGAACAAGTGCGGCTTCACGTCAACCCCCAGGTCAATGACACGGAAGCCTGAGGCCTCCAGCATGGCAGCCACGATCTCCTTTCCTATGCTGTGAATGTCGCCCTGGATGGTGCCGATGACGAATGTACCTCCGCTGACCTGGGCAGCGCCTTCGGTGGCCAGCCTGCCCTGGATGACGGCCATCGCAGTCGACATGGCCTTGGCCGCCATCATCAGGTTGGGCAGAAAGTACTCCCCGCGCTCAAAGCGTGCGCCTGCTTCCTCGAGGCCCTTCGCCAGCGCAAGGTTGAGGATCTGTAGAGCCGTGTGGCCCGCATCCAGGGCCTCCTGAACCAGGCCCTCAATTCCCCTGAAGCTACCGTTGCAGACCGCGTCGTGAAGTCTGGAAAGCGCCTGGCTCAAGGTCTCTCTCCTCTCTTTCCATCTCTTTCCATCGGATCAGGCCGCCTCGACAATTGCGTTCAGCGCCGCTTCCTGGTGATCGTCCCGGTACCGAACCGGATCAGAGGCCAGGAGGTCTCTCGCGAACTTCCGGGCCCGGTCGTGGGCCGTCTTGCGCCCATCAGCGGCCCACTCATCCCACGACCCGGGTGCACTGATCCTCCCCGGCGTCCACACGTCACCCGCGTTCAGGGCTTCCAGCGTGGCCTCCTGGATGATGAAGCTCTCGCCCTCGCCCACGACCCGCCTGAACCCTGCCAGATCGAGTGTCCCGGGCTCCACCGTCAACGCCTGAAGATGATGGCTCAGGAATGAGAAGATATCGTCGTCAACGACAGCCTGAACGAAGGATGCCACCAGCCCCCCGCCGAGCTGCCCGAGCCCGGAGATCTGGTCGGCCCCGGCCAGCATGGGGCGCAGCGTGTTGGCGGCCTTCTCCAGGCCTGCCTGAGCGTCGGATACCAGAGCCCCGGTGTCCATGCCGTACACGTTGCTCGGCAGGCCGTAGTACCTCGCCATCTGTGCCATGCAAGCTCCGGCAACACCAACATCCGGATCGGCGCCGGCCTTCGCACCGGTGCGCATGTGTGGGGTTCCGATCCTGGACGTGTGCATCAGCTTCACTTCCGGGTTAACGAGACGGGCCATCACGCCGAAAGCCAGGTTCTCAGTATTCTGCCCCAACAGAGCTCCAGCCAGGAACAGCGGGGCTCCCATGGAGCGGATGGGACACGGCAGGCCAAGAAGAGGAAGCCCGCTGACGGCCGCCACATGGATGGCTTCGCAGATGTCCGTCGGGAAGGTCATGGGGCTGATCGGTGAGATCGAAATCCTACCTATCGGCCGCTCGGGGCTGCTGACCACCCTGGACATCTCCACACACAGCTCGGCCTCCTGTGCATCCGAGACCGCGCCGAGGGAAACGGGCTTGCCGGTGTAGAGGAGCGTCGCAACCGCGGCCGCGAGCTTGGCCTTGCGCGGATGCATATCCACGGGTAGCACGAGGGGCCCTGCGTGGTGGCAGTGTGGCAACGCATCGAGCAGGCGAGCCATGTCCACCGCGTCCCTGTAGGTGGCGTCGCGCAGGTCACCGCTGTCCAGATCCACGACGACCGAAACCGATCCGAAGTTCTGCAGGTAGCATGCGGAACCGTCCAGGGTCAGGCTGCGCCCGGGATCCGTTCCTTGCAGGACCAGCGGAGCCTGGGGCCGCAACATGGTCTCCGCGACGAGTTCGCGCGGTATTCCCAGGAGTTCCGAGCCCAAATCGCGGCACCCGTTTCGCAGCAGGATCTGGCGGACCCGGCTCTCGCCCACCTTCACCCCGGTGTTGGCCAACAACTCGAGCGTGGCTTCGTGGATTCGATGCACGCCCTCTTCGGTCAGGATTCTCAGCGTTGCCACCAGCTCATCCCTCCATGCCCCTCGTGCTCGCGCTACCGGCCAGGCTCCAGCCATGTGTTCCAGAAGTACATCGTCGGAATCCTAAGGAACCCCTTCAGTTCGGGGCGGTTTATGTGCATCACAAACCCGTCCCCGACCTTGACGGAAGGAACGTCCTTCCAGAAGAGGGCCTGCGCTCGCTGCCACATCTCCGCCCTCACCTTGGGATCTATGTGCCGGCGCATCAGGGATATGGCCGCCTGCATGTCGCGGCTCTCATACCAGCCCGCGTAGGCAGGGCTGAGGGCGAGCAGGAAGGTCGGATCGGGCACCGAGCTGAAGGTGGTGACGAAGACCTCCCATAGCTCGGGCCGTCCTCGGCGCGACACAACCGTGGGCCAATCCATGAACTGCAGGTCTATCACGAACCCGGCGCGTTCGAGCATCGGCTTGGCGGCCGTCGCCGGATTGTCGGACCAGAATGCCCCTGCCGTTACGAGCCAGCGGATCGGCTCCCCACGGTAGCCCGCCTCAGCCAGGAGCTGGCGGGCCCGCTCGGCGTTCTTCTGGTTGTAGACCTCCTTGCCCGAATCGGTCCACAGGTAGTGCTCCCTGGGCATGAGCCCGGGGTTCAGGAGGAAGAACTGCGGGTGCCCATAGGTGACTTTCAGGATCGCCTCCATGTCGAGCGCCGCGAGAAGGGCCTGCCGGACCTTGGCATTTGTCAGGGGGCCTGTGCGCTTGTTCAGCACAAACGCCAGCCAGCTTGGTAGCGCGTCGCGTGTCGGCACAACACCCTCGGTGCGCAGGAGCCGTTCATACTGGTCGGCCGGAATCGCCTCCGCGAACTGGTACTCGTTCCGCTGGAGAGCGGCCACCCTGACCGCGGCGTCGGGAACCGGAGCAAAGACCAGCGCATCCAGATTGGCGGTCCGCCGTCCGCTCATGCCGTCCGGAGGCTCGGTCCGCGCCGCGTATCGGTCGAACCGCTCCAGGCGCAGGTGACGGTCGGGCACGTACTCGACAAACCGGTAAGGGCCAGTGCCTATGAACCGCTTCGCCGGACTCAGACCGGCCTCGTCCGCGATCTCCTTTGGGTAGATCACGGCGGGTTGCGTCCACCAGGCGAGGTCGGTGACGAGCAGGCCATAGGGGTCCTTCAGCCTGAAAACGACGGTGTGCGCATCGGCGGCCGTCAGGGATTCGACGTTCGCGAACATCGCGCGTGCGCGCACACCCAGGCGGCCCCATCGGGAGAGGGAGGCAACCACGTCGTCTGCGGTCAGGTCGCGGCCGTGGTGGAACGGGACGCCCTTGCGGAGGTAGATCGTGTAGATGCGCCGGTCGGGTGAGACCGTGTATCGCTCGGCCAGCATGGGCACCGGTTCCAGCTTTGTGTTGAGCGTGAACAGGGGCTCGAGCACATGGTGCATGATGAAGGCGGCCGCCGTGGTGGTGGTTGCGTGCGGATCGTAGGTGGGCGGCTCGAGCTCGAGGGCGTAGCGGAGCACTCCCCCTTTGCGTGGCTGCTGCGCCTGTGTAACCGCGACCGGAGCCAGGAGGATCGAAAGGATGACCGCAACCGCAGCCACCTTGGAGATGATTGACATGTTTCGCCCCCCTTCAAGGTGTCCCGAGCCCAGTTGACGCTCAGGCAGTGACACCGGCGTTCATTACGCGGCTATCCGCTCCTTTCCTGCATTCCTGGGAGAGAACGCTACTTGACCACGCACAGCACAGCCGCCAGGACCAGAACCAGGACCAAGAATCCGCGTCGCACGGAGAGCTTCCCTTCATTCTTGTCCGACCGGGGGCCCAACAAATGCGCGGGCAGTCTCGCGCCTGCCCGCCCTGGCTGCGGATCCGAAGAGCCTGAGAGGCACCAGGAAGTCGGCGCCCTTGCATGAACATGATCCTCCAGGGAGGGGGCCGCGGTGCCGGACGTTCTGCCGGTGATGCCCACATCCGCGCGTTGCCGCCTCTGCGGCGTCGAATCCGTCCTTGTCGCGCGGCAGATGCGCGTCTGTGCGGCGTGCGTCCGCGCCGACCCGGACCGGGCCCTGCCGCTGGCACAGGCCGCCCACCACCGCGCACGCCGCCTCTTCCGTCTCCCGGAGGAGCCGCCGCGATCGGCCAGCGGAATCCCATGCACCCTGTGCGCACGGGAGTGCCGCATGGCGCCAGGGCACCGCGGCTATTGCAACCTCCGCGAGAACCGCGGGGGCCGCATGGCCGTGCTGGCCGGAGGCCCGCAGGCCGGGATCCTGCACTGGTACTACGATCCGCTGCCGACCAACTGCGTGGCCATGGAGGTCTGTGGCGAGCGCGCCACCAGGGGCAGCGATAACCTGGCGGTGTTCTACGGCGCGTGCACGTTCAACTGCCTGTTCTGTCAGAACTGGCACTACATGCAGCAGGCTGCCCGGCTCGACCCGAAGGTGAGCGCGGCGGCGCTGGCTGACGCCGCGACCGGCCGCGTGGCCTGCATCTGCTACTTCGGGGGCGACCCCACCCCGCAGCTCCCCCACGCCCTGGCGGCCTCACGGCTCGCCCGGGCGCGTCGGGGCGTGCGCATCTGCTGGGAGACCAACGGCACGATGCACCCTGCCTTCCTCCGGCGGGTCCTGGAACTGTCGCTGGAGAGTGGGGGCACGATCAAGTTCGATCTGAAGGCCGCCAGCGAGCCGATCCACATCGCCCTGACCGGGTTCTCCAACCGGCGCACCTTCGAGAACTTCGCCGCGGCCGCGCGACGCGCGCGGGAGCGTCCCGACCCCCCGCTCGTGGCGGCCAGCACCCCGTTGGTGCCCGGTTACGTGGACGAGGAGGAGGTGGCGGCTCTGGCCGCGATGATCGCGGCGCTCGATCCAGAGATCCCCTACCGGCTGCTGGCGTTCTGCCCCAACTTCCTGATGGAGAACCTGCCCACCACCTCGCGGGCCCAGGCGGAGCGCTGCCTGACCGCCGCCCGCGGCGCCGGTCTGCGGCGCGTAGGGTTGGGCAACGTGGGGCTGATCGGCGGCTCCTAGCGAGCGGAGGCGCCCAGGCGGAGCGCCAGGGCGCCGGGATCTGCGGAGAGCGCACGAAATCGCTGCTGCTCTCGGTGCGCGACGAAGACCCGCAAGGCGGCCGAAGTATGAAGGAGGGTTGCCAGGATGATCAGCAGCCCTTTGAGCACACCGATCCACGCGCCGCTCACCATTGCCCTCTGTTGTCGGAGGTCGTGCCCCCTGCCATCGAGAGCGGGGGGTCAGCGCGAAACAAAGAACAACCCCCACCCGCGTCGGAGGGAAGGGGCTTTGCCTGTCAATCACCGGTCACTCAGAAGTCGGAGGCATCCTGCTCGAGCCCGCTCAGGTGGCAGGTGTCGTTGAGGAGGACCACGCTTGTGCGATCTGCATCCCGTTCGAGGATGTTCAGGCAGCACGTATCCTGCCGGATGCGCCAGAAGCCTTCGTCACCGATCCCCAACGCAACGCAAAGCAGTAGCTTGTTGACCACGCGGTGAGACACCACGACCACCGCTGTCTTGGGGGAATCCGCGGCAATGGTGTCCAGTGCCGCGATGGCTCGTCGCCGGACTTCCTCAAGCATCTCACCTCCTGGAGGCCGCACCAGGTGAGGCTCGGCCATCCAGCGAGCATAAAGATCGGGGTGGCGTTCCTTCACCTGGGAATGCTGCTGCCCTTCCCATGCGCCGTAGCTCATGTCTGTTAGGCCGTCCACCGTCTGTGGGTGCAGGCCGCCGGGTCCGCCGAGAACCTCAGCGGTCACAAGGGCCCTGGAAAGTGGACTGCAGTAGATGGCCGAGGGGCGCTCTCCGGTGAGGCGTCTGCCCAGCGCCCCCGCCTGCCTGAGCCCGGTCTCGTTCAGCGGGATATCTGCGCTTCCCCGGAAGACCTCATGGCGGTTCCACTCGGTTTGTCCATGGCGGACCAGCAGGATTCTCGTCATGGCGTACTCACCGGGGTTGCCGATCACCTTGCCCTTTCCACTCTACTCTACCAGGAAAAGACAGAAGCGCGGATCAAGACCCGCGCCCCTAGTCTACGGCATCTGGGTGTGCCGCACCTGGTGGAGACGAGCGGATTCGAACCGCCGACCCCCTCGTTGCGAACGAGGTGCTCTCCCAGCTGAGCTACGTCCCCGGACAGCAGCGATTATACGCGCCTACCGCCGAGCACGCAATCGCCGCAGGCCCCACCCGGCGACCGCGCCGGCCCCGCCCGCTGCCCACATCGCCGGCAGAGGCTGAGCCAGGATCAGCAGCCCCCACGGCCCTACCCGGTCAAGCAGCGTTACCGCCCGCACCCAGGTTTCGGGGACGATCAACAACGGCAGCGGCGCCAGCACGGCCCCCCACAACCCTCCAAGGATGAGGCCGGAGACCGCGCCCTCAGCCAGAACAGGCAGGAAGCTGGCACTCCACCCGACCTGCCGCGGGTCCCAGTTGCCGAGTGCCGCCTCAACCGCGTAGCCGGCCAGGTACGCGGCTAGGACGGCCGCCGGCAGGCGCCGCCAGAAGTCCCTCACAGCCGGATCGAGACCGGCACCACCGGATCTTCAAGCGTGACCTCGGGGTGCCGCGCCAGGTACAGCACCAGGTCTGCCACAGCGGCAGTAGAAAGCAGCCGCGCCGGGTCGAAGTCGGGCGTTGCAGCCCAGCGCATCGGCGTGTCCATGGGCGCGGGCGCCAGACAGGCCACGCGCACCCCTTGCGGCTTGACCTCAAGCGCCAGTGCCCGCGAGAAGCCGATCACGGCCGCCTTGGCCGCGGTGTACGCCGCGACTTTGGGCGCGCCGGTGATGCCGGCCCGCGAGGCCACGTTTACGATCAGCCCTCGCCCGGCCGCCAGCATCGGGCGCAGCGCCGCGCGGTTGGCCAGGAAGACCGCCCGCGTGTTCATCGCGAACAGGTGCTCCCACTCGGCCAGCGTGACCTCCGTAAGCGGCTTGATCAGCGCGGCCCCGGAGGTGACCACCAGTAGATCGAGCCGTCCACTCACGTCCAACGCGTGCGCCACGACGCGCTCGGCGTCGGCCTCCAGTGACGCATCCGCCACGACCGCGCTCGCCCGACCGCCGGAGCGATCGATCTCCCCGACCACGGCCTCGATCTGGGAGGCAGTGCGCGCCGCCACGACAACTTCAGCGCCGACGCGGCCCAGCGCCAGGGCTGTTTCACGTCCCAACCCGCGGCCGCCTCCGACTACTACCGCGGTGTGTCCTGTGAGATCCATCATGAGCGTATGCCCTCCCACCCATGTATTCCCTGGACCGCGGTTGCACGCCTGCCCGCCCGCCGGTACTGTGAAGGGGTGGCCCATGTCTAGCAACGCTCCGGAGTCGTTCTCACTCACCTACCGCATCCGCTACGACGAGTGCGGCGCCGGCGGGGTTGCCCGCGCGTCGGTGTACGTCCGGCTCCTGCAGGAGATGGCATTCGCGCACTCCGCAGCATGCGGGTATCCGCCGGAGTGGAATGTCGCGCACCGCCTATTCTGGCTCGCGCGCCGGGTCCGACTCGTGGTCGAGGCGCCGGCGCGCCACGGCGACGCGCTGGTCTGCACCACCCGGTTGCTGGGCGCCCGCCGCATCCTGGCGCGGCGGCTCGGCACGGTGCGCCGAGGGGACAACGACACGCCGGTGGCCACCGGGATCGTGGACTGGATTCTGACCCAGAACGGCACCACCCCGGTGCGCATCCCGGAAGAAGTGGCCGCCACCTTCCCGGGCATGGAGCGCACGGTCGCTCCACTTCCCCTGGAGGAGCCCAGTCCGCCGGCGGGAGTACCCGAGGCGTCCCTGTGGGTGCGGACCAGCGACGCCGACGCGATGGCCCACGCCAACCACGCCGTCTACCTCGACCTCCTTGACGACGCGGTGTTCCGGGCAGGGGGTGGCCCGGCGATCGCGGCCCTTCCGCGCACCTACGATCTCCAGTATCACGCCGCAGCGCCTGTTGGCGCAGCGCTGCACGACCTGGCCTGGGCTGAGAGCAGCACCTGGCACTACCGGCTGGCAACGCCTGAAGGCCGTCTGATCCTGCACGGCCGTCTGGCGACCTCGGCCTAAACGCACGCGCCCGCGGGCAGGTCTACTCCCAGGGGACACCTCTCGGTCGAATGGAGCCTGCGATGATCCGTGCCACCGCACTGATGCTCGGTCTCTTGCTCGCGGCCGCTCTTCCCCATCCCGAGCGCTCGTCGGCATCTTCGTTCCAACACGTCGTCGTGATCGTGATAGACGGCGCCAGGCCCGACTACCTGGATCTCACGCCGATGCCCAACCTGCGACGGCTGATGCGCGACGGCACGGTCTACACCCGCGCTTGGATCGGGCAGATGATCGCCAACACCCCGCCGGTACACGCCACCCTGGCCACCGGAACGCTCCCGCGCACCAACGGCGTGATCGGCTTCGGCTGGAAGGACCCCTCCACCGGGCGGATGACCTGGCCAACATCCATGGAGGCGGTGATGCGCGGCGAGCAGCAGCGGGTGCTGGCCGCCGCCGGGGTGCCGACGATCGCAGGCACCTTGCGGGCCAGGCGGCCCGGGCTCGTGGCAGCGTCGGTCAGTTCCAGCAAGTTCTTTGCCGCGGATGCGATGGGGCTGGAGGCGAACTACGTGGTCTTCCGCACCCGGCCGTCGCGCACGACCTCTCAGCCCTCGGCCGTGCCTGGGCGCGAGCCGCCCTCCGGGGTGCTCGACGCGCCCTCGCTGCGCGATCCGCGCAATCCCGCGGACGCGTGGGCCACCGACGCCGCGCTGGCGCTCTTCCGGGCGGTGCGGCCCCAGGTGCTCCTGCTGAACCTGCCGGCCACGGACGAGCAGGGCCACGCCACCGGCGGCATCGTCGCCCCGGAGATCATGAGCCGGATCGTGCAGATCGCCGACGTTCAGATCGGTCGCCTGCTGCGCGCGTACGAGGACGCGGGCATCCTGTCGCAGACGCTCTGGGTCGTGACATCGGATCACGGCATGGTGCCCGGCGAGCGGCTGGTTGACGTTGCCCAACTCCGAAAGGCCGCTGCGGAGGCCGGGGCACGCCTGATGGGCGGCGGTGGATCCAGCGCGGAGTTCTGGGTTGATGACACCGGGAAGATCGAGGCAGCCGCCCGGGCCATCGCAGGAGTCGGCCTTCCCGGCGTTTCCGCCGTCTATCGCAAGGTGCGTGAGGGCGCCGGCTTCGCCTATATCCCCGTGGAAGTCGGACCGCCCGTGCCCGGGGATCTCGACGCGGCCTACCGCTATCTCTTCTCGACCTTTGCCGGGGCCCACGGACCTGAGATCGCGGTCCCGTACCGCGAGAACACGATCAACCGCGGCGATCAGCCCACCGACCCGACCCTGCCGTTTCGCTATCGCGGCTCGCACGGTGGGGTATCCTGGCTGATACAGCACATCCCCCTGGTCATCAGCGGCCCGGGAGTCCGGCGAGGGCTGGTCGCCGACTACCCGGCCCGGGTGGTGGACATAGCGCCCACGATTCTGGCCCTGCTGGGCGCCGTCCCAACCGGCATGGACGGTATCGTGCTGGGCGACGCGTTTGATGTCCCGCCGGGCGGCTCGCTGGAACTCCAGGAGGCCCAGGCCCGCCGTCTCCGTCCGCTTCAGGACGCCCTGATCGCGGCGTCCCGGCGTGATCGGACCGGACGTTAGCCCGGGAGAGCGCCAAACAGGCCTAGACTCCCCCTTCCGTGGGAATAACCAGAGCGACGCGGGCCACGGCACTCGGCCCGCTCTCAGGGGGAGTCGGATATGGAAAACACGGAGCTGGAACGCCTGCAAGCGCGAATCGAGCACCTGGAGCGCCGGCAGCGGGCCGGCCTGCTGAGATGGTGCTTGAGCCTGGTGGCAGTTGGGGTGCTGGCGTTCGGGGTGCAGCAGGCCGCCTCGCAGAACGACATCCTCAGGGTGCGCGGCCTGGAGGTCATTGACGCCTCGGGCAACGTCCGCATCGGGCTCAATGTTCAGCCGGATGGAACCGCGGAGGTCCTGCTCTCCGAGGCCGCGGGGCGCGGGCGCATGTGGCTCAACGTGCGGTCTGACGGCACACCCGGCATCATCATCGCCGATGCCAGCGGCCGGGGCCGCATCTGGTTCGTGGCCTCACCGGACCGGCCTTCAGGCCTTGTTATGTCCGATGGGTTGGGCCGGGGCCGCGTCTGGTTGAACGCGTTCCCGGACGGGACGCCGGGTCTCGTGCTGGTGGACAACTCCGGAAAGGTCAGGTTCCAGGCGCCCTAGCCCGGACACAGCGTCAATGCCGGTCCAGCGTGCGGCCCTACTTGAGGCTGCCGCGTAGGACGTCGAGCAGCCCCATGCAGACCCGCTTCGTTCGGCCGTCCTCGTCCAGGTTCGGATTCCAACTTGACACCGAAATGGCAACCACTCGGTTGGTGTGTGCTAGGCGAGCGAAGACCTCGGCCAGTTCCGACGCCGATGGGCCACCTTGAGCAAGGTAGTTCTGGGCAGGGGCATCCATCGGGTTCACGACATCGGTGTCGAAATGGACGTACAGAGGCCCCTCCGGCAGACCTTCCTCAAGCAACGTCCTGACGTCGCCCACGAGGCGCACGGACGAATGTTCAAGAGCCTCTCGCTCTCCGGGGTCTAGATCGCGCGCGTCCGCAAGGATCACCTGTCGCTCTGACAGGTTCCGTAGATCCGCGGCTTCCACGAGCCTCTGCTCCCCGCGCCCTACGATCATCGCGAGGGGCATTCCTCCAAGGAATCCACTTGGAGTTGTCTCCCGGGTGTTGAAGTCTCCGTGCGCGTCAAACCAGATCAGCGTGGGGTTGGTGTCTGCACGCTGGAGACCAGCCAGTACGCCTATGGCCGAGCAGCAGTCCCCTGAAATGCTGACAGGTCTCTCGCCGCGGCGCATCGCGTCGCAAACGAGATCTGAGAGGCCCCGAAGCAGAGGCGAAATCGTTGCGATTTGGTCGCCATGACCAAGAGCCTGCCTGTTCGCTACGTGAGAACTGAGCCCGAGCGCCTCGAGCTGAGAATACGCCTCATCCAGGAAGTAGGGGGTGACAATGAATCGGTCGGACATCTGCGTAACCTCCGTGGTTCGGGGAACTTCCACTATTCACTATAGCAGGGGGCTCTGCAGGAGATCTTCGAACCGCTCTGAAAGGCAACCCTCTACCCGTGGATGTCCTTAATGCTATCCCTTTGTTGCTTCAGAATGCAATAGGTGTTACACTCAAACCATGGGCTGGGTTGTCTTCTCCTATTCCCTGCCGTCGAAACCACGGTCAAGCCCTCGGGTCGCCGTCTGGCGACGCCTACGCTCCTTGGGGGCCGTCTCCCCGAAGGACGGCGTGCACGTCCTTCCCGGCCGAGACGAATGCGTCGAGGCGTTTCAGTGGCTTGGGCATGAGGTCGAGCAGGCCAAGGGAAGCGCCCTGGTGATGCGCGTCGAGCGCTTCGAGGGACTCCCGGATGCACAGCTTATCGATCTCTTTCAGCGCGCGCGAAACCGAGACTACGAAGAGCTCGATGCTCAGGCCTCGCGCCTTGAGAGAAGCCTTGGAAGAAGCGGCAGGCGACGGCCGCAAGACCTTGGGCAAGCGAGAGACGACCTGGAGCGGCTCCGGCAACGAGATGCGGAGATCGCGCGGGTAGACTTCTTCGACTGTCCTGAAGCCGCCCCCGTGGCGGCACGTCTTGGCAGAATCGCCCAGCTCCTTTCCCCGGCACCCTCCGGCAAAGCAGCGGTTCCCGCTGCGACCGTCGCCGCCTATCGGGACAAGCGCTGGGTCACGCGGGCTCATCCCCATGTTGACCGTCTGGCTTGCGGGTGGCTCATCCGCCGGTTCATCAACCCGCGTGCCGCGATCCGATACGCGGAGACGCCTGAGCCGGACGAGGTAGCTTTCGACATGACCGGCAGCGAGTTTGGCCATCGCGGCAATCTCTGCACGTTCGAAACCATGCTGAAGGCATTCGGCCTGGACGACCCCGGCCTGCGTGCCATCGCCGAGATCGTCCATGAGATTGACCTGCGAGACGGCCGATACGCGCGCGCGGAGATAGTCGGGGTCGATGCCATTCTCCGGGGCTGGCTGACGCTTCCGGACCACGAACGAGAATCGCACGGCATTGCGCTTTTCGAGGGACTGTACGCCGCATTCTCCCAGACATCTGGCCGTCCGCCTCAGAGAAAGAAGCGCAGGTAACCACTTGAGACGGGAATGAAACCCAGGAGGTGGTTCGTGTGAAGTGGGTGACTCGCAAGAATGCCAACGTCGATCGCATTGCCTGTCCGTGGCTGATCAAGCGGGTCATTGACCCCGACGCAACCTTCCTGTTTGTGCCGGTCGAGGAGGTCCTGGCCGTCGCAGAGCGCGACCAAGCGATCCCCTTCGGCGTTAAGGGCGTTGAACTCGGTCACGTTGACGGGCGCTGCAGTTTTGAGTCTATCCTCATGAAGTATAACGTCACGGACCCCGCCCTGCGCCTCTTGGGGCGCATTGTTCACGGTGCGGATATTCCTGCCGAGATCACGATTGAGCCGGAAGCGGCAGGACTGCGGGCTGTCGCGTACGGGTTTGCCAGCATCCATGGCGAGAACGATCAGGAAAAGATCCGTCTCGAAACCCCGGTATACGATGCGCTATATGCATGGTGCCAGCATCGGGTTGCTCAGGAGGGGTAGCGGACATATGAGTCTGAAGCTCCTGGGATCGGTTCGGCTCCCGCCCCAAGACTCAGGTGGGTTCGACCATGGGGATGTGCACCTGCCCACGGGGCGCGTGTTCGTTGCGCATACGGCCCGAGGCACTGTCGAAGTCATTGATGGCCAGCGGGCCGAACACGTGCGCACCATCGACGACTGTCCGGAAGCCAGTGGTGTCCTGTGTGCTCAGGAGGAAGGGCTTGTGTTCGCCGCGGCCCGAGGGGCAGGGAAGATCCTGGTGATTCGTGCGGACTCGGGCGAGGTCAGCGGTGACATCCAGGCCGGTTCAAAACCGAACGGATTGGCGTGGGATTCGCGAAGGAAGCACCTACTCATCGCCGACGTTCAGGACCACCATGTCCGGCTCGTCGATCCCTTCCTGCGGCACGTGCTGAGGGAAGCCCCGCTCCCTGGGCGCCCCCGGTGGTGCGTCTACGACCAGGACGAGGACCGCTTCCTGGTGAACATCCGCGACCCGGCGTGCGTCGCTGTTCTAGCTGCTGACTCACTGGAAGAGTGGGGCCGGTGGCCGGTCTCGGCCGCCGGGCCTCACGGACTCGATCTGGACCTCGAAAGAGGCCAGGCATTTGTCGCCTGCGACGAGGGAGTCGTTTCCGCCCTCGACCTCGCCACTGGGCGCGAGCTTGGGACCGCAGAAATCGCCGGGGAACCGGACGTGATCTGGCACAACGCTGTACGCGGTCGCCTCTACGTGGCCATAGGACGGCCCGGTGTGGTCGACGTAGTTGATACTCCGATGCTGAGGCGAGTCGAGCAGATCACCACCGAAGAAGGCGCTCACACGACAGCCTTCGACCGGGCGCGTCAGCGGCTCTTCGTATTCCTCCCGCGGAGCTGTCGCGTTGCGGTGTACGAGGAGGTGTGACGTGAGCCGCCTTCCGAAATGGTAGGACATGGTGGGCCCTGGTGGACTCGAACCACCGACCTCACCCTTATCAGGGGTGCGCTCTCACCACCTGAGCTAAGGGCCCACGGGCAGCATCGAGTATACCCGCCGTCACCAGTTCAGGCAACTGCAGGAGGCCCGCCGGCAAACTCTCTTCGCACCTGCGCGAGCAGCTCCGGCCGCGCCATCAGGTCGTACGCCGTCAGCGCCATGGCCTTCGCCGCCGCGAGCATCGCCTCCAGGCCGCGATCCCCAAGCGATGCCTCACGAAACTCCAGGGTGTGCCCAACCATGTCCTTGGGGCCGATCGCCACATACGGGTGGATGGACGGGATCGCCTGGCTGAGATCGCCCATGTCCGTAGAGCCCATGCGCGGACGGTCAGGAGGGGTGTCCTCGGGCCATCCCAGGACCTCCAGGTGCCGGCTGAACGCCCCTGCCAGGGCGCGGTTGGGCTTGATTGCCTCGTAGCCCTTGCGAGATGCGTGCTCCAGGGTCGTCCCGGTGGCCAGGGCGGCCCCGCGGGCGATGTTGATCACCCGCTCCAGCAGCTCGCGGGCGTATCCGTCGTCCGTCGCCCGCACCGTTAGCACGGCCTCGGCACGGTCGGGAATGATGTTGGGTGCTGCCCCGCCGTAGGTGATGATGCCGTGGATCCTGGCGTCGTCGCGCACCTGCTGACGAAGCAGTCCTATCCCCACGAACGTCTGGATGAGACCGTCCAGAGCGTTCACGCCTTCGTCCGGGGCGGCAGCGGCATGCGCCGATCTTCCGGCAAACGTGACCGCCAGACGGTAGGAAGTCAGGGATGGCCGGCCTGAGAGGGTGTAGCTTGCCGGATGGAACATCATGGCCGCATCCACGCCCTGGAAGGCGCCGCGCTCCAGCATGATCACCTTCCCGCCGCCGCCTTCCTCTGCCGGGGTCCCCATCACCGCTACGCGGCCCTTCAGGTGCTGCCGGACCGCGGCCAGCCCGATGCCGGCTCCCAGCGCCGCCGTGCATATTAGGTTGTGGCCGCACGCGTGCCCTATCTCTGGGAGCGCGTCGTACTCCGCCAGGATCGCGACGGTAGGCCCGTGATCCGATCCCGCGATATCTGCCCGAAACGCGGTTTCCAGATCCGCCACGCCGCGCTCCACGCGGAACCCGTATTGTTCAAGCGCCTCGGTCAGCCAGGCGGCCGCCTGGCGCTCCTGAAAAGCGATCTCCGGCGTGGCGTGTATGCGGCGGGCAAGCTCGATCAGTTCGCCTGATGCGGCGTCAATTGCCGATAGAATCTGTGCGTGCATGAGTTGTGTCGCCTCCATGGGGAATTGAATGAGATTTCTTCGGCGCGTGCCCGCGGCTGTCCTCTTGCTACGCGATCGTGATGCGCGCGAACCGTCGCCGGCCGACCTGAACGACCAGCCCCTGACGGGCGGGGACGATCGCCTCCACGTCGTGGATTCGGCCGCCGTCCACGCTGACGCCGCCCTGGCTGATGAGCCGCCTCGCCTCGGTGTTGCTCTCCGCCAGCCCGGTCACCACCAGTAGTCGGATCAGGCGGATCCGCCCATCGGGCGCCTCATCCGCGGGGACGTACGCCTCCGGGATTTCGTCGGGCAGTTCCTTTCCAACGAAGAGCCGCTCGAACGCGGCCTCAGCGGAGCGGGCCGCTTCCTCGCCGTGCCAGAGCGCGACGATGGCCCCGGCCAGGCGCCGCTTGGCGTCCCGTGGGTGCACGCTTCCGGCTTCCAGCCCTTCGCGAATCGCCGTGACCTCTTCCATGGGCACGTCCGTGGCGTACTCGAAGTAGTCGGGCATAAGCGCGTCGGGGATGGACATCGCCTTGCCGAACATCTCGGAGGGCGGCTCGGTTATCCCAATGGCGTTGCCCAGGGACTTGCTCATCTTCTCGACCCCGTCGAGCCCCGGCAGCAACGGCGTCAGCACCACAACCTGCGGCGACTGCCCCACCTCGCGCTGGAGATCGCGTCCCATCAGGTTGTTGAACTTCTGGTCGGTGCCTCCGAGTTCTACATCGGCCTCCAGCGCAACCGAGTCGTAGGCCTGGCAGATGGGGTAGAGCAGCTCGTGCATGTGGATCGGCGCCCCGCTGCGCAGCCGGGTGGTGAAGTCGTCGCGCTCCAGGATGCGCGCGACGGTAACGCGCGAGGTCAGCCGGATCACGTCGGCGAACGACAGCGCGCCCAACCACTGGCTGTTGAACGTCACCCTTGTGCGCACGGGGTCGAGGATCAGGCCGTACTGCTCGCGGTAGGTTTGGGCGTTGGATGCGACCTCCTCGGGCGAGAGCATCGGGCGCGACTGTTTCTTGCCCGTGGGGTCGCCGATCATAGCGGTGAAGTCGCCGATCACGATGATAACCTCGTGGCCCAGATCCTGAAACTGCCGCATCTTGCGAAGCACTATCGCGGTGCCCAGGTGCAGGTCGGGCGCAGAGGGATCGAGGCCGAGCTTGACCCGCAGCGGGCGGCCAAGGCGCAGCTTGGCCAGGAGATCCTCCTCGGAGATGATCTCGGCGCAGCCGCGCCGCAGCCGTAGCAGTTGCTCTTCGGGTGAAAGAAACGCCATGCCCCAACCTCCGCAAGCCGGCCTGAGATACCTTAGCTTACAACATCAGCGTGACAACCGTCGCGCCATCGCCGCCCTCGCCGCGGTCGCCTATGCGGAACTGCCGCACGTGCGGGTGCCCACGCAGGAACTCGTGCACGGCCCGCCGCAGCGCACCGGTGCCCTTGCCGTGAATCACGGTCACCTGAGGCAACCGCGCGCGCACCGCGTCGTCCAGGTAGCGGTCCACAACCAGCAGGGCCTCGTCCACGGTCTGTCCGCGTACGCTGAGCGACGTCGCCACGGCAGGCCGAGCGGGTACATCGGCGCGCCCGGCGGGCCGCCCGGGGTATGGGGGTGCACCGCTAACCGCGGGGGCCTCGTGCAACGCCCCCAGTGGGACGCGCGTGCGCAGGGCGCCTGCCTCTACCTCCACCTGGCCATGCGCATCAGGGCCGGACACCACGGTGCCGGTCCTGCCCAACGGCGTCACGTAGACAGTCTGGCCTGCGTGCACGCGCTCGACCGGCGGCCCTGGAGGCGCCGCGGGCTCTGTTGCGGGCAACGCCTCCAGGGTCTCCTTCAGATGCGCCCGCGCCCGCTGCACCGCTTCCTTGGTACGCGCGGCGCGCACCTCTGCCATCACCGCGTCCAGCCGCCTGCGTGTCTCTGCGATGATTGACTCGCTGGTTTGCCTGGCCTCTGCCAGCAGGCGCCGGCGCTCGCGCCGAACATGCTCGGCCTCCTCGACAATTTGCTGCTCGGCCTCCTGGGCTACTGCCCTGGCCAGCGCGGCCTCGGCCCTATCACGCTCTGCGGCCTGCCTGTCGCGCGTGAGGTCGTCCAGCACCTGCTCGATGGCCACGTGCTCGGGCGCCAGGTGGGATCGGGCCTCCGCCACGACGCCGGGATCGAGTCCCAGTCGCTCCGCTATGACCAGGGCGTTGCTGCGGCCCGGTAGCCCGATCTGAAGACGGAAAGTGGGGCGCAGCGTCTCAATGTCGAACTCCACGGACGCGTTCTCGATACCGGGTTCCACTGCGGCCAGCATCTTCAGCTCATTGAAGTGAGTGGTGACCACCGTGTGCAGCCCGCGGCGGTGCAGTTCCTGGATGATGGCTCGGGCAAGAACCACCCCCTCGGTGGGATCGGTTCCGGCGCCGATCTCGTCGAGCAAAACAAGCCCGGGCGGCCGCGCGTTTCGTAGGATTTGGACGATGGCGCTCATGTGCGACGAGAAAGTGGACAGGTTCTGTTCGATGGACTGCTCGTCGCCGATGTCCGCGTGCACCTGGTCGAATTGGACGACGGCGGCGCCGTCCGCGGCCGGGATGAACAGCCCTGCCTGGGCCATCAGGGCCAGCAGGCCGATGGTCTTCAGGGCCACCGTCTTGCCCCCGGTGTTGGGACCGGTCACGATCAGCGTGGTGAACTCGCCTCCAAGCACGATGTCCACCGGAACGACCCCCGCGTCACCCCTGGCAAGGACCAGCATGGGGTGGCGCGCGCCGTGCACCTGCATGATGCCGTCCTCGCGCACCTGTGGCGCCGTGGCCCGCAGGCGCGCGGCCAGCGCGGCCTTGGCCGAGGCCAGGTCCAGATCGCCCAGGATCTCCCCGTTGGTGCACAGCGCTCCGGAGTGTTCACCCACCAAGCCCGACAGCCTGCGCAGGATCCGGAGGATCTCCTCGCGCTCCGCGGCATCCAGCTCGCGCCGCCGGTTGCCCAGCGGGACCAGCGTCAGCGGCTCCATGAAGAGCGTGGCTCCGCTTGCGCTCGCGTCGTGCACGATGCCCGGGAACTGCGCGCGGTGCTCGGCCCGCACGGGCAGGACGAACCGATCACCTCGCACCGTCACAAGCGACTCCTGCAGGTAGCGCGCGACCGCCGAATCGTGGAGCAGCCTCTCCAGCGACTCCCGCAGGCGTCGCTCCACGGTCTGGTGCTCGTCGCGGATCCGACGCAGCTCAGGCGAGGCCGTGCTCAGAACGCGGCCCTGGTCGTCCAGGGCCCGGCCGATCTCCGCTTCCAACTCCGGCAGCGCGGCCAAGCGGTCGGCGAGCGCTGCCAAGCGCGGGGCAAGGGCGCGGCGGGAGCGCAGTTGGGCCTGGACGCGCCGGGTGATTTCTAGGGTCTGCGCCACGTCGAGCAGTTCCAGGGGCTCGAGCATCCCGCCCGACGCCGCCCGCGCGGCCTGCGGCCGGACGTCACGCGCCCCCCGCACCTGGATCTCGGACTCCGCGGCAATCGCCACCGCTTCCGCGGTTTCCGCCAGAGCCGCGCGCACTGCCTCGCCGTCGCACCCCGGCAGCAGGCGCAGTGCCAGCTCACGTCCCATGGGGGTCACCGTGCCCTCGGCCAGCGCCGCAAGGACCTTGGGAAACTCGAGCACGCGAAGAGTGCGCGCGTCGGCGGGCAGATCACGCTGCCGTCCGGCGATCATTGACACCTCTTCATTATAGACGAGGGGGAAACCGCCGCGAGAGCGCGGGGTGGCCGTCCAGTCCGAACCGCCACGCGCGGTCCCGGGCGGCGCTGATCCCGATGCGCGGACCAGCGGCAATTGCGGCGCGGCTGCGGCCCCCATGGGCCAAGTAGAGCGGCGGTGCGGTGAGATCGGCCCCGCACTGCTCCAGGCCGACCGCCATCGCGACGGTCAGGCGGCCGGGACCTGAGGCAGCGGGCTCGATCGCTCGCAGGAGCACCGCCCCCGGCCGTCCCTCGGGCTCGGTCACGACGTTCAGGCAGGCGTGCAGCCCAAACGCACGGTAGACGTAGGCGATCCCGGGCCGGCCAAACATGATCGCGCTGCGCGCCGTCCGCTTGAAGGCATGGCTGGCAGGATCGTCGGCCCCCCGGTAGGCCTCGGTCTCCACAATGCGGCCCACGAGCACTCCCGACGGCGTCTCGTGGACCAGAAGATGGCCCAGCAGGGCACGGGCGACGACCACCGTGTGCCTTGCGAAGAAACTGCGCGGCAGCGGCCTGTACTGCTTCATCTGCGGCCCCGAGGGTTGCCCCCCCGGTGGCCGAGCACCTCGCGCAGCGACGCGAGCGGCAGCGTGTTGATGACCTCTCGCGCCTCGACCCAGCCGCGCCGGGCGGTGCCCACCCCAAGCGGCATGTAGCGCAACTGCGCGCACGAGTGCGCATCCGTGCCGATCGCCAGGCGCGCCCCCCGCTCCCTGGCCAGGCGGACGTCGGTGTCCTTGAGGTCCAAGCGCTCGGGCGCGGCGTTGATCTCAAGCGCGGTGCCGGTTCGGACCGCGGCGTCCACCACCGCCTCGATGTCCACCTCGTAGGGGTCGCGCGCGCCGAGCAGGCGGCCGGTGGGGTGGCCGAGGATATCCACGTGCTCGCTCTCCATTGCCCGCACTATGCGCGAGGTCATGGCTTCACGGCTCATTCGGAAGCGGGTGTGCACCGATGCGATCACCAGGTCGAGGTCGGCCAGCAGGTCGTCGGGGTAGTCCAGGGTGCCGTCGGCGGAGATGTCGCACTCGGTGCCGATGAGAACGGCGATCCCCAGGCGGTCCGAGAGAGAGCGGACCTGCCGGATGTGGTCGCGCAGGTCCGCGGCCGGTACTCCTCGCGCGATCTTGAGCGACTGCGAGTGATCGGTGATGCAGACGTACTCGTATCCCATCGCCACTGCGGCGGCGGCGATCTCCTCAACGCTATCGGCGCCGTCGCTCCACGACGTGTGGGCGTGAACCTCGCCGCGGATGTCCTCGACCTCGATCAACCGCGGCAGCCGGCCGGCCTCCGCCGCTTCGATCTCGCCCTGATCCTCCCGGAGCTCGGGCGGTATCCACGGCAGGCCGAGGGCGCGGTAGATGCCGGCTTCGGTGCGACCGGCCACGCGGCGGTCGTCCCCGCCGCGACCGTCCCCGGGCCGCCACAGGCCGTACTCGTTGAGCTTCAACCCGGCGCGGACCGCCCGTTCGCGCAGGGCGACGTTGTGCTCCTTGCTGCCGGTGAAGTACTGCAGGGCCGCACCATACGCGGCGGGCTCGACAACGCGCAGGTCGGCCTGCAGCCCGGCGTCCAGCACCACCGACGACCGGGTGGAACCCCGCTCCAGCACCTCGCTGACTTCGGGCGATGTTGTGAAGGCGTCCATCACCCGTGCGGGCGCCCGGCTGGTTACCAGGATGTCCAGGTCACCCACGGTCTCCTTCATGCGGCGGATGCTGCCGGCAGCGCTGATCTGTTTCACGCCTGGGACGACCCGCAACCGCTCTACCAGCTCCGCTGCCACGGGCAGGGCAAAGCCCAGGGGCCGGCGCCCGGCCTGGCGGCGCACCATCGCGATACCGCGCAGGATGGCCTCTTCGGTCCGCTGACCCATGCGCGGCAGCTCGCGGATGCGGCCCGCGGCAGATGCGGCCTCCAGTTCGTCCAGAGTCGAGATACCCAGATGCTCGTGCAGCAGCAGCGCGGTCTTGGGCCCGACCTCAGGCACCAACATCAAGGTGGCCAGCCCAGGCGGGAATGAGGCGGCCAGATCTTCGTAAGCGCGCATGGTGCCGGTGGCCAGGAACTCGACGATCTTCTCCGCAAGGGCCTTGCCTATGCCTGGGATCTCGGTCAGGCCTCCACGGGCGGCGACCGCGGCAACATCCTCTGAGAGCCCCTCTATGGCGCGGGCTGCCCGGCGGTAGGCGTTGATGCGAAAGACCGACTCGCCCCCGATCTCGAGCAGATCGGCTATCAGCGCAAACCGCTGGGCGATGGCCCGGTTCTGCGTCACACGAGGCTCGTCAGAACTTGTGGTCCGGGCCGACCGGCGGGAACGGTATCGGGCTGATCCGTTGAAGGTGCGTGACGGCGCCTCGCTGAGCAGCCGCGACGTACCGGACGATCGGCGACCGCTCGACATCCTGGGCGATTGTGTCGGATAGTGGCGAGGCCAGCAGGATTCCCACCCCGGCCATAGCCGCGACCAGGGCCTTGAGCGCGCCGGTGAGAATCCCCAGAAGCTGGGCAAACATGCCCGGTCGCTTTCCGCCCGGCAGGATGCTGATCAGCACGGCCAGCAGCGTGTACGCGACCAGGAAAGCCAGGACGAATCCAACGGTCCGCCCCCATTCCAGGGGCAGGGGGCTCCCTTTTGTGATGCGCTCGCCCAAGGCCGGGAAGGCGATCGCCGCGGCCGCGTAGGCAACCACCAGCGCCACCGCACCCAGCAGGGACGCGACGCCGCCCTTGAACATTCCCTGCACAACGAACCCGATCAGCAGCACAACCGCGATCCAGTCAAGCCAGGTCACACCAACCACCTCCAGGACGCCCGCTCACCTAGGACGATACCCCATATCCCGCGCCGGCATACTTATGCGCGGACGGCAACCGGCAGGCGCGCGGCCAGGGCCGCGCATATCTCCTGCATCAATCCCTCGATCTCCGCGCCGGTTAGCGTACGGTCCGGAGCGCGAAACGTCAGGGTGTAGGCCAGGTTGCGCGTCCCCGGAGCGAGCGGCGGGCCGGAGTAGGCATCGAACAACTCCACCGACTCCAGCAGTGCGCCGCCGGCCTCGACCAGCGCTCCCTGTACCGCCGCATGGGGCAGACGCAACGGTGCCACCAGGGCAACATCGCGCACCACAGCCGGATACCGCGGCACGCCCGTGAAGCTCGGCTGAAGCACCGCGCGGCTGAGCAGTACATCCAGATCCATCTCGCTCACGCAGGTGCGGCCCGGAAGATCTAACCGGGCGGCAACTTGGGGATGCAACTCGCCCATCACCCCAACCTCCACGCCGCCGATGCTGACGCGTCCACACCGTGCCGGGTGCATCCACGTGGGAGCGCCGGCCTCCACTGCCAGAGGTCCTGCTCGCAGCTCGCCGGAGAGGGTTTCCAACACGCCCTTGAGGTGCAGAAGCGTGACCTCGCGCAGGTCCCGGGCGTTTTCCCAGAACCCGGCCAACCACGCACCGCGCATTGCTATCGCCAGTGCGCGCCGCTCCCTCACCGCGCCGCCTTCAGCCCGGAATGTGCGGCCGATCTCAAACAGGTGGACCGCTCCCTGCCGACGAGCGACGTTAACCCGCACTGCCTCCAGCAGTCCCGGCAGCAGAGCGGTCCGCAGGTGGGTGTGGTCTTCCGTGAGGGGGTTGGAGATGGGCACGGCCAGGCGCCACGAATCGCCCTCCTCGATTCCTAACCGATCCAGCACGCGCGGGTGGATGAGCGACAGCGTCATCGCCTCGGTCAGGCCGGCACGCACGAGCGCGTCGCGCGCCGCGCCCTCGGCCTCCAGTTTGACCGGGCGGCGTCCCTGCTGCATGACCTCGCACGGCATCATCTCTGGAATCCGGTCGTAGCCGTGGTGGCGGGCCACTTCCTCGACGAGATCTTCCTCGCGCTCCAGATCCCTTCGGCCGACCGGGGGCACGGCGAAGACCGATTCCCCCTCACGGCGCACCTCGAGCCCGAGTCGGGTGAGGACGGCCACAACCTCACCAGGCGGTATCTCCACGCCCAGGACGCGACCCAGGCGGGGAAGCCGCAGCCTGATTAGAGGCCGGGGCACCGGCGCCGGATAAGCGTCCACCCCAAAGCTCAGGACCCGTCCTCCCGAGAGGCCGGCTATGAGCCCGGCGGCCCGGCGCGCCGCGCGGGCGACCCCTTCGGGATCCACCCCGCGCTCGAACCGTGCGCTGGCCTCGGTCCGCAGGCCAATGCGGCGGCTGGTGCGGCGCACGCTGGAGGGAGCAAACGACGCCGCTTCCAGCAGCACCGTGCGGGTCTCCGGGCCGATCTCGGTCTCGGCACCGCCCATGATACCGGCCAGTGCGACGGGACGGCGGGCGTCCGCGATCACGAGCATGGCAGGATCGAGGGTGCGTCCCACGCCGTCCAGCGTTACCAGGTACTCGCCGGCAGCCGCCGATCGCACGATGATCCGGCGTCCTTCAAGCGAGTCGAGGTCAAATGCGTGCAGGGGTTGGCCCCATTCCAGCATCACGTAGTTCGTCGCGTCCACCACCGCGTTCACGGGCCGGATACCGGCCGCCTCCAGCCTGGCAGCTATGCCAGGAGGCGACGGACCGACCGTGATGCCCGTGATCACGTGGGCCACGTAGCGCGGGCACAGCGATGCGTCGGCGATCTCCACCGCGGCCATGGAGGCGGCGGGCGGGTCAACCTCGTTGAGATCGTCGGCCGGCAGATGGACGTCGCCGCCACCCCAGGCCGCCAGCTCGCGGGCGATGCCTATCATGCTCAGCAGGTCCGGCCGGTTGGAGGCTATCTCGAGATCCAGCACCAGGTCTCCCCCGGCGCGCTCGACTCCCTCTACCCCGATGCCCAGCATGGGCAGGCGCTCAACCAGTGCCTCGCCGGACTCGGGCAACTCCACGTACTCTCTCAGCCACGACAGCGGGGCGCGCATCTAGAACTGCTCCAGCAGTCTGAGATCGTTCTCCCACAGCAGGCGGATGTCGGGGATCCCGTAGCGCACCATGGCCGGCCGGTCAACCCCCAGGCCGAACGCAAAGGCCGTGTACCTCTCTGGGTCAATCCCAGCCATCTCCAGCACACTGGGGTGGAACATGCCACACCCGCCCAGCTCCAGCCACCGTCCCCCGAACGACACCGCCAGTTCGGCGCTGGGTTCGGTGAAGGGGAAGTAGCTGGGCTGGAAACGCGTCTTGGTCTGGGGCCCGAACATCTCGCGCGCGAACGCGGCCAGCACGCCCTTGACGTTGGCGAACGTGATCGTCTCGCCGACCATGAACCCGTCCACCTGGTGGAACACCGGCATGTGAGTGGCGTCCACGGGGTCCCGGCGATAGCACCTCCCGCTGGTGACTATGCGCATCGGCGGAGTCCGTCCCACCATCACCCGTGCGTCCACGACGGTGGCGTGTGTGCGCAGCAGCAGCTCGTCGCCGAGATAGAAGGTATCCTGCGTGTCGCGGGCCGGGTGGTCGCGCGGCATGTTGAGCCGCCCGAAGTTGAATTCGTCGGTTTCCACTTCTGTTCCCTCGACCACCTCAAACCCGAGCCCGATGAAGATCCGCTCGACCTCGTCGAGCGTGCGCCGAAGCACGTGCCGGCGGCCCAGCGGCGCGCGCCGGCCGGGCAGCGACACGTCGAGCCGCTCGGCTGTCAGGCGGTCTGCCTCTTGGGTGGCGGCGAGCTCAGCCGCGCGGTCGTCGAACGCCGCCAGCAGTGTCTCCCGGGCGCTGTTGAGGCGCGCGCCCCGTGACGCGCGCTCAGACCCGCTCAGGGCAGGGAGGCCCTTGAGCAGCGCGGCGATCTCGCCCCGGCGCCCCAACACGCGGCGTCGCACCGC
>JASEHJ010000040.1 GCA_030018905.1 bacterium
CGACGATCAGCGCCCTCACGGTGGCCCCGCGCCGGCGCCGCTTCGGGCTCTACTGGGCCCAGTACGCCCACAACATCCGGACCGCCGAGGTCCTCCGGTTCCTCCAGGTCTTGCGCCGCCACGTGCCTCGTGGCTTCACGCTCATCTGGGATCGCCACCGCCCACACTGGGCGACGCGGGTGCAGACGTGGCTGGCCCCGCGCCAGCGGATCGTCGTCGAATGGCTCCCGCCCTACGCTCCCGACCTCAACCCCGTGGAGCATGTCTGGGGCCACACCAAGTACGGCGACCTGGCCAACTTCACGCCGGATAACCTCCCCGCGCTGGAACACGCCGTGCTTACCTCCCTCGCCCACACGCGGGGGCAGCGGCACGTCCTCGCGGCGTTCTTTCGGGCGGCTGGGCTGGAGCTCTGAAGTGTACCATTACTTAGGCAATGATCAATAAGAAATACCTGGGGCGCCCGCGGGATGGGCATGGATGACCGGGCACTGCTTGAGTTGCGGCCGTGGCTACGGCACTACGAGCCCGGAGTGCCCAAGACAATCGTCTATCCGGCCCGACCGCTGCAGCACCTGCTGGACGACGCCGCCGGGCGATATCCCGACCGCCCGGCGGTCACGTTCTTCGGCCGCGATCTGACCTACAAGACGCTACGCGACCTGGTTGACCGGTTTGCCGGAGGCCTCCAAGCGCTGGGCCTGCAGCCCGGCGAACGGGTGTCGCTCCACCTGCCCAACTGCCCCCAGTTCGTGATCGCCTACTACGGGACCCTGAAGGCCGGCGGCGTGGTCGTGCCCTTCAACCCACTCTATGTGGAACGGGAGATCGCCGGACAGCTCGCCGACTGCGGGGCCTCAATCGCCGTGACGCTCGACCTGTTCGCCGGGCGCGTCATGGCCGCGAAGGCCGGCAGCCGTCTAGAGCACATCATCGTGACGCGCATCAACGAGTTCTTCCCGGCGCCGCTGCGCCTGCTGTATCCCCTGCGCGCCAGGCGCCGCGGTGAGTGGCCCAGGATCACCCCCGACGCCACAACGCACCCGTTCAAAGCCACAACCGCCGGAGCTCCGGTGGCGGTGCAGGCGGATCAGAGGAACACCGACACAGCCGTGCTGCTATACACCGGCGGCACGACCGGCACGCCCAAGGCCGCCATGCTCACCCACGGCAACCTGGTGGCCAACGCCTACCAGAGCGCCCACTGGTACGTTACGCCGCCGGACGCGACCGGCACGACCGTGGGCGTGCTGCCGCTCTTCCACTCCTACGCCATGACGGTCGTGATGAACGGCACCCTGTTGAGGGGCGGCCGCATGGTGCTCCTCCCGCGCTTCGAGGCGGAGGCCGTTCTCAAGATCATTGCCCGCTACCGTCCGGACCAGCTTCCGGGAGTCCCGACCCTCTACAACGCGTTGGCCAGCCATCCCGCGGTCGGTCGCTATGACCTCAGCTCGGTCCGCGCGTGCATCAGCGGCGCCGCGGCGCTGCCCGCCGAGGTGCAGTCGCGCTTCGAGCGCGTCACCGGAGGCAGCCTTGTTGAGGGATACGGCCTCACCGAGGCCTCGCCGGTGACCCATGTCAATCCGCTGGCAGGGCAGCGCAAGCCCGGCAGCATCGGCATCCCGGTGCCGGACACCGACGCACGGGTCGTGGACCTCGAGGGAGGGACCACCACGCTGCCGACCGGCGAGGCCGGCGAGCTGGTCGTCCGGGGACCGCAGGTGATGGCCGGCTACTGGAACAAGCTGACCGAGACGGCGGCGGCGTTGCGCGACGAGTGGCTGTTCACCGGCGACGTCGCCAGGATGGACGAGGATGGGTTCTTCTACATCGTGGACCGCAAGAAGGAGATGCTGATCACCGGCGGCCTCAACGTCTACCCGCGGGAGGTTGAGGAGGTGCTCTTCGCGCACCCCGCGGTGCTGGAGGCGGCGCTGGTAGGCATCCCCGACCCTCACAAGGGCGAGGTGGGGAGGGCCTTCGTGGTGCTGCGGCCTGGCGCCCAGGCCACCGAGGAAGAGATCCTCGCCCACTGCAGGGAGCGTCTGGCCCGATACAAGGTCCCGAAGGGGATCGAGTTCCGGGAGAGCCTGCCCAAGTCCCTGATCGGGAAGGTACTGCGCCGGGTTCTGGCCGAAGAGGCCCGCGCAGGACAGCTCTAATCGGGCATCTCTAGCGGAACACGCTAAACATCGGCCCGGGGTCTATCCCGGCCAGCTCTTCCTCCCAGATCGGAAGCCGCGCGTGGGCCTTCTTGTGCCTGGGCGCGCGGTAGATGACGCCCAGCGGCAGCTTCCCCCTCCGATCGAAGTCGTCGAGCAGCGCCCAAGCGGCGGCTTTGTCCGAGGGGTCGTGCCCCTCGGGGATATGCTCGGAGTGCTCCCTGTACCAGGAGGCGGTATTGAACCTGTTGTAGGTGACGCACGGCGAGAAGTCGTTGACCATGGCGAAACCTGGGTGCCGGAAGGCCTGGGCGTAGATCTCGGCGCAGTGCTTGGGGTCCCCGGAGAACGACTGCGCCACGAAGGTCGCGCCCGCGGTGATCGCCAGCCGCGCCGGATCGACGAACGGCGGATGTTCTTCCGTGTGCTCCTCCATGACCTTGCCGAGTCCCGTGGTCGGGGAGTCCTGGCCCCTGGTCAATCCGTAGACGCCGTTGTTCATGAGAATCAGCGTCATCGCCGGGTCACGGCGGCAGACGTGAATGAAGCTCTCCATCCCTATGGCCAGCGTGTCGCCGTCTCCGGCGAGCGCGATCACCGTGAGGTCGGGGTTGGCCATCTTGGCCCCGAGCGCGTATCCCAGCGGGCCGCCGTGCGTGCCGTGGAACCCGTTGCCGTTGAGGTAGTTGCGGGTCTGGCCCGAGCAGCCTATTCCTCCGACCAGTAGGACCTCGTGCGGCACTACGCCTATCCGCACCAGGGCCATCTTCAGCGCGGCCAGGACTCCGAAGTCACCACATCCGGGGCACCACTGGATACGGTGCCTGGGGAACGCGTTTTGCTCCCACAGCTTGGCGGCATCCGGCGACGCAACGCTCATATCCTAGTCCCCCTCCGGCACTGTCTCGGCGGCCGTGTCCGGCGCCTCTTCGCCCACTCGAACGACGCGTGTGCCTCCGGTGAGCACCTGGCGCACGCCTCCGGCAATGTCCGCCGTGTAGAACGGCCGCCCATTGTACTTGAGAACGCGGCGCGTCTCGATCAGGCACTCTTGCTGGATCACATCCGCGAGCTGCCCCGCGTAGTTCTGCTCGACGACGATCAGCATGGACCCCTGGCGCAGCAGGGGCTGCACCAGGTGGGCGGGAAACGGCCAGATGTGCGTGAAGTAGATCACGCAAGTCTCCGTTCCCTCCGCCCGAAGCCGCGCCTGCGCGTCCAGCAGCGGCATCTTGGTTGACCCCCACCCGATCAGCAACGGAACGCCCTCGGGAGAACCGAACACCTGCGGCGGCTTCGCGTCTTCCTTTAGGTATGTCTGCATCTTGCGCATCCGCTTTTCGACCATTGCCTTGCGTTTGGACGGGTCGGTGGTTATCAACCCGGTCTCGTCGTGCTCGGTTCCGCTCACCTTGAAGATCGCGTTCGGGGTACCCACGATGCTGCGGGGGGAGATGCCTGACTCGGTCATCGCGAAGCGGTGGTAGTCGCCGCCCCCCACGTCGGGGGCACGCACCAGGCCGTGGCGGACGACCGGCTTCTGGTTCTCGACGAAATAGGTCTCGGGGAGGTTCTTGCGACCATCCGTTAGGGTCAGGTCACTGAGCAGGAATACCGGGCACTGGTACTTGTCGGCCAGGTCGAATGCCTCGAACGCGAGGGAGTAACACTCCTCGATGGTCCCTGCCGAGAGCACGATCCGCGGGATCTCACCGTGCCCGGCGAAGATCGCCATGGCCAGGTCACCTTGCTCGCTCTTCGTGGGCATGCCGGTTGCAGGACCTGCCCGCTGCGTGTCAATGATGACCAACGGCGTCTCGGTGGCCCCCGACAACCCGAACTCCTCGACCTTCAGTGAGATCCCGGGCCCGGACGATCCGACGGCGCTGCGGACCCCCGCGATGCTGGCGCCGATTGCCGCTCGGATAGATTCGCGCTCGTTCTGGCCCTGCAGCACCCGGCCCCCGTACCGCGGCAGGTGCTTCTCCAAGAACTCCAGGATCGAGGTGGCCGGGGTAATAGGGTAGCCGGAGTAGAACCGGCAACCCGCCAGAATGGAGCCCATCGCGATCGCCTCGTTGCCGGTCAGCAGCAGGTTGGGAACCGAGGATAGTTGCGGCTCCAACCGGTAGCCAACGGATTCCCACCCGTGGCTCGATAGGATCTCCTCAACCGCCGCCCTGCCGCGGCGCGCGGCCTCGAGGTTAACGTCAACGACCCCCCGCCCCTTGCTCAGGAACCGCCCTTCCAGGTAGGCGCCGAAGAGGGCGTAGTCCATGTCGAACTCGAGCAGGCGCAGCAGCGCCCCTGTGACGATCGTGTTCTTCGTTACCTCCATCTTGAGTTCGCGCTGCGCGACCTGACGGGCGGGCAGAGGAAAGACCTTGACCCCGCGCGCCTGGAGCTCGCTGGTTTCGACGGTCTCGGCGCTGTTGTCGTAGATCAGAACCCCGCCTTCCTTCAGGTTCTTGCCGTGCCGCAGGATGGTGTCGCGATTGGGCTTGACAGGGGAGTCGGGGTTCGTGTCGTGCTCCAGGGACACAAGGATGTCGGTGCGATCGTCGCCGTACGAGAGCGGGGGGGTCGCCGATACGACCATCGGATCAAACTGGTGGGCCCCGTAGATCGTCGAGGCGTATCCCCTCTCCATGGCCAGGACGTGCAGCCCGGCCCGCACGAACAGCTTCCCGAGGATGTCCGTTACCGTGGTAACCGCGTCGCGGAGCTGAACGCCCCCGACGAGCAGTTTCAGGTTATTGACGACCACCTGGGTTCGGTCCTTTCTGCCCGGGCTGATGGCGACGCCAGGACGAGCCTGCTCGGGACTTGGGAAAACATGGATGGATAAAGTATAGCATAGCACCACAGGGAACATAGCTCGCCGCGGCCTGGCGATGTTGCCGCGATCTGCCGATGTGGCGTTAGGCAGCAGGGCTTCGCCCCGGACAGCGCGAATCCACCTCCTCAGCGTGTCGAGCGACCTGCTGGAACGGTACCAGGACGACCTCTACCTGGTTAAGGGAGCGACGGGCTGGTTGACGGTCGCGGCCTTGCTGGTCGGGCTTGTGGCCCTGCCCTTCTTCCTGCCCAAGGTCGGCCTGGGCTATCTTCTCTTCATCGCCATCCTGATGGCCGCCAACGTGATCGTGGCGGTCGGTCTGAACATGCTGGTCGGGTTCACCGGGCTCATCTCGCTGGGACATGCCGGCTTCGTGGCCATCGGCGCCTATGCCTCGGGCCTGCTGGCTGCCAAGTTTGGTCTCCCCTGGTACGCGGCCTGGATCGGTGCGGCGGTGATCACCGCCGGGTTCGGCTTCCTCGTCGGCCTGCCGGCGCTGCGCCTCACCGGCCCTTACCTGGCCATCGCAACGTTGGGATTCGGTATCGCCGTCTACCAGGTCCTCGTCAACTGGACGGCGCTGTCCGGCGGACGCACGGGCCTGCCGGTCCAGCAGCTATCGTTTGGGATTGCGGGATTGACCGCAACCCAGCAGCTCTACTACGTGGCAGCCGGCGCGGCCGTCGTGCTCTCGTGGGTCGGCTACAACCTTGCCCGTTCGCACGTCGGCCGGGCACTCGCCGCCATCCGCGACAGCGACATCGCCGCCGAGGTTACCGGGGTAAACCTGCTCTGGTACAAGACCCTGGCGTTCGCGATCAGCGCCGCCTACGCCGGGATCGCGGGCGCCATCATCGCGCAGGCGCTGCGGCACCTGGAGCCCCAGTCGTTCACCTTCTTGGAGTCCATCACCTACTTCGCGATGATCGTCATCGGAGGGCTGGGAACGGTCTCCGGCGCCATCATCGGCGCCGTGATCCTGACGCTCCTGCCCCACTACCTGAGCGGGCTAAGGCAGTGGCTCCCAATCTTCTATGGCGCGGCGATAATTCTAATGATGATGGTTGAGCCACGCGGTATCTATGGGCGGTGGGTGCGGATCAAGATGTACTTCAAGGCCTGGCCGCTGTGACACAACTGGCGCAGTACCTGGTAGGGGGACTGGCGACCGGTAGTCTCTACGCGCTGGTGGCCCTGGGCGTGGTGCTCCTCTACCGCAGTTCCAGGGTGCTGAACTTCGCGCACGGCGACATCGCGACCCTGGGAACCTTCGTCGCGTTTACCCTGCTTGGCCGTAAACTGCCGTTCTCGCTCGCGATAACCGGCGGCCTGGCCGCGGCGGCGCTGGTCGGCGTGCTGTTCTTCTTCTTCGTCCTCCGCCCCGCGAAGGAGGCATCGCTCCTGGGCAAGATCGTGCTCACCCTGGGCCTCGCCCTGGTGCTCAGCGGCGCCGTGCAGGTCGTCTGGGGAACCGACACGCTGGTCTTCCCCTTCCCCCTCTCGGACACGCGGGTCCATCGGATCGGACAGGTCGTAGTCAGCGAGACGAGCCTGGGCACGATCGTCACCGGGATTGTCCTGATGACCCTGCTGTATGTCCTGGTGCAGGGCACCAAGATCGGCCTGGCCATGCGGGCGGTCGCGCAAAACGCCGACGCGGCCCAGGCGCTGGGCATCCCCGCCCGCAAGATCTACGCCCTCACCTGGGCCCTGGCCGCGGCCCTGGGCGGGGCGGCCGGCGTGCTTCTAGCACCGGTGGTCTACCTCGACCCGTTCATGATGCTCGACCCGTTCCTCAAGGGCTTCGCGGCGGCGGTCATGGGCGGGATGGACAGTCTCCCAGGGGCCGTCTTGGGGGGATTCCTGCTCGGGATCGCCGAAAGCGTGTTCGCGGGGTACATCTCGTTCAAGTTCAAGACCACGATGGCCTTCGCCGTGATCATCCTGGTGCTGCTTGTCCGGCCGGAAGGACTGCTCGGCCGCGTGTACCACAGGAGGGTATGAGATCGGAGACTCGACACGCAGGGAGGGAGCGCGAATGAGAACTCTGACCAGGTTCATGCTTGCAGTGGCAGTCGTGGCGGCGCTGAGCGCCACGGCCGTCGGCCAGCCCGCCGAGCGAGGCGTTACTCCTACCGAGATCGTGCTGGCCACGTCCATGCCGATGTCCGGCCCGGCCGCCCTCTGGGGAACAGGAGTCGGAGGCGGCATTGACGCATGGCTCCGACACGTCAACGACCAGGGAGGCATCCACGGCCGCAGGTTCCGGTTCCTCATCCGAGACGATGCGTATCTACCCCCGCGCGCCGTGGCCAACGTGCGCGAGCTGGTGGAGCGGGACGGCATCTTCGGACTGGTCTCCTCGATAGGAACCGCCAACTGCTTTGCCATCCGCGACTACATGGTCGAGACCAAGACACTCTGGATCACCCCGGCGTGCGGCGCGGACGTCTGGGCAGGCATGCGGGAGCGCAACAAGTACCTGTTCGTTACCTACCCCGGCTACGTGGACGAGGGCATCTACCTAACCAAGTACGGGGTGGAGAGCCTCAAGGCCAAGAACATCGCCGTCTTCTACCAGAACGATCTCTACGGCCAGCAGGGCCTGCTGGGGGTGAAGCGCGGCATAGCCCAGGTCAAGGGTGCCAAGCTCGTGGCGCAGGTCTCCTACGAGGTCACCGACGCAGAGGTTGCGGCCCAGGCGCTGAAGCTGAAGGAGTCCAAGGCGGACACGCTCATCCTCTATGCCACGCCGCGGCAGGGCGCGCTGATCGTGCGGGAGATCGCCAAGGTGGGGTACCAGCCCACGCTCATGTCCACCTTCACCCTGCTCGACCCCGTTATGTTCGCGCTCGCCGGCGAGGCCTGGAACAACGTCTACCTCGCCACTTACATCCCGGTTCCCGGCATGGGCGACGCGAAGGTGGACGCAACGCTGGCCACCCTGATCCGCATCAACCCGGCGCTGGCCCGCAACCCCTTCAACGCCTCGGCCGGCGTTTCGTTCGTCGAGTCGTTCCTTGAGGGAATACGTCGGGCCGGGCCCAGCCTGACGAAGGATCGCGTGGTAGCCGCCATGGAGTCCCTCAAGAACTGGGATGGTGAAGTTATCCGTGGGGTCACCTACACGCCTGAGAGCCGGCAGGGCATCAACCGGCTGTTCATGGTCAAGTCCGAGAGGGGCCAATACACGAAGCTGACCGACTGGTACACCTATCCCAGGAAGTTCTAGGGGAAAACGGGACCGGGGGCTCTGCCCCCGGTCCACTCCTTTCCTGGAATGGACCACTTGAGATGAGCGCGCAGCCGCTGCTGGAAACCACAGGCCTCTCAATCGCGTTCGGCGGCATCGCCGCCCTCGACCGCGTGGACTTGGCCGTGGGCGCGCGCGAGCTGGTCTCGGTGATCGGCCCCAACGGCGCCGGCAAGACAACGCTCTTCAACTGCATCTGCGGGCTCTACCGGCCGGACGCCGGGGTAACACGGTTCCAGGATGAGCCGCTGCCGCGGCGCCCCGACGCAGTGGCCCGGCGCGGCATCGCCCGTACGTTTCAAAACATCGAGCTGTTCCGGATGAGCACAGTGCTGGACAACGTGATGCTGGGACGGCACCTGCACATCAAGACCTCGTTCGCGGATGCCGCGCTGGGAACGCCGCGGTGGAAGCGGGATGAGGTGCGGCACCGCCGCAGGGTCGAGGAGATCCTGGACTTCCTAGATCTCCAGGCAACACGCCGCCGTCGTGTGGGCGATCTTCCTATGGGCCAGCAGCGCCTGGTCGAGATAGCCCGCGCGCTGGCCACGGAACCAATCCTCCTGCTGCTCGACGAACCCTCATCGGGCATGACCGCGGAGGAGAAAGCCGATCTGGTCTTCCGGATCAAGGACATCCGGGAGGAGTGGGGCATCACGGTCGTGCTGGTGGAGCACGACCTGAAGATCGTCATGGGGATCTCGGACTGGATCGCGGTGCTCGATCACGGGGTGAAGATAGCGCAGGGCACGCCGGATGTGATCCAGCGCGATCCGGCCGTGATAACCGCCTACCTGGGGGAGACGCCCGCGTGAGTGCGCCCGAGGCCGCGCGCGCGATGGACAAACCGCTGCTAAGGGTCAGCAACGTCGAAACGGCCTACTATGGCCGGCTGACCGTGCTGCGCGGCGTTTCCATGGAGGTCCTCTCCGGTCAGGTAGTCACCATCCTGGGATCCAACGGCGCGGGCAAGAGCACGCTGCTGAAAACGATAATGGGGTACATCCCCGACCAGCCCGATAAGGGCACCATCGAGGTCCTGGGCCGGCGCGTCAACGGATGGGACCCCGAGGACATCGCCCGGCTGGGGGTGGCGTACATCCCTGAGGGCCGCGGCATCTTCCCCGAACTGACCGTACACGAGAACCTGCGCCTGGGCGCCTATCCACGCGGCGATGGGGCCGTGGCCTCCGACTTCGAGGAGATGGAAGTCCGCTTCCCCATCCTGCGCGAGCGGCGCCGGCAGTTCGCTGGCACGCTCTCCGGCGGCGAGCAACAGATGCTCGCCCTGGCGCGCGCGTTGATGAGTCGTCCCAAGTTACTGCTGCTGGACGAGCCCTCGCTGGGCCTCGCCCCCCGCATCGTGGGCGAGGTGTTCTGTATCATCCGCGAGATCCACGCCGCGGGGACCGCCATGCTCCTGATCGAGCAGAACGCCAGGCAGGCGCTGGGGGTCGCCGACTACGGCTACGTGCTGGAGAGCGGCCGGATCGTGCTGGAGGGCATCAGCACGCGCCTGGAGGCCGACCCGAACGTGCAGGAGCTCTACCTCGGCATGGTCCGGGAGGAGTCGGTCAAGGGCTTCCGGCGGTTCAAGGTCAGGCGGCGCTGGGCGTAGCAGGTTTCTGAGGCACACCCACCACCCCACCCCGGACTATACAGGTCACCATTTCTTGACTATACTGGTCATATAGGCCGGTTGGGCGGTATTGGGGGTGAATTGCTTTGAAGCGCGTGCCGATCACTGAACTGAAGGCCCGCCTCAGCGAGCACCTGGAGACCGTCAAAGCCGGAGAGGAGATCACGGTGACCGACCGGGGCCGGCCCATCGCACGGCTGACCCCCATTGCCCCGCAGGATCAGCCTGATGCCAGGATCGAGCAGCTGATCAAGATGGGGTTGGCCAGGCCTCCAATCGCGCCGCTGCCGCCCGGCTTCTGGGATCTGCCGCGACCCGAGGATCCCAAAGGGTTAGCGCTTAAGGCGCTGCTCGAAGAGCGTGAGGAGGGCTGGTGAGGTTCTGGGATTCGTCGGCCCTCGTGCCGCTGTGCGTCAACCAGCCGTCGTCCGAAGTCATGCGGGCGCTGCTTCAGGACGACCCGCGGATGGCGGTCTGGTGGGGCGCGCCGATCGAGTGTTGGTCGGCCTTTGCCAGACTCAGACGGGACGGCATCGTGGACCTCCAAGGCGAGGACGCCGCGCGGTTCGTCCTGAGGACACTACAGGAATCGTGGGTTGAAGTCCACCCTGGAGAAGATGTCCGCCAGCGGGCCGGGAGACTGGTACGCGTCCACGCCGTCCGCGCTCCCGACGCCCTCCAGCTTGCGGCCGCGTTGGTGTGGAAGGGCAGCGCGATATCGTGGGAGATTGTGGCCCTTGATCGTCGCCTGCGGGGCGCCGCAGCCCTCGAAGGGCTGGTTCCACTGCCCGCCTGATCTCTCTACCCCCTATACAACTCCACGATCACGTCCTTGTACTTCTCCATGACCGTCTTCCGCTTCACTTTGAGGGTCGGCGTCACGTCGCCCTCCTCGGCGTACATCCGCTTCTGGAGTATGGCGAAGCGCCGCACCTGCTCGGGCGAGGAGAGCGTCTTGTTGACCTCCGCGACCTCGCCCTCGATCAGCGTGCGCACGTCGGGGTTGGCGGCCAGGTCGCTGTAGGTCGTGAACGGCAGGCGCCGGTCCTGTGCCCACTTGGTGACGTTCTCCTCGTCAATCAGTATCAGGGCCACGATGTAGCGCTGGCGGTCGCCGATCGCGACCGCGTCGTTGATGTACGGGCTCGCCTTAAGCTTGTTCTCGATGTACTGCGGGGCTATGTTCTTGCCCGCCGAGGTGACGAACAGGTCCTTCTTGCGGTCGGTAATGCGCAGGTACCCCTCCTCGTCGAACTCGCCGATGTCGCCTGAGTAGAGCCAGCCGTCCTTCAGCGCCGCGGCAGTAGCCTCGGGGTCGCGGAAGTAGCCGGCGAAGACGTTGGGGCCGCGCACCAGTATCTCTCCGTCCTCGGCGATCCGTATCTCGACGCCGGGGATTGGGTGGCCGACGGTGCCGAGCTTGACGGCGTCACCCTGGTGCATCGAGGTCGGCCCCGAGTCCTCGGTCTGACCGTAGATCTCACGCATGGGCACGCCCAGAGCCCAGAAGTAGAGCAGCAGGTCCGGCGAGACCGGTGCACCGGCCGAGTACGCTACGCGGACTCGGTCCAGACCCAGGCGGTGCCGCAGCGGACGTAGTACCAGCCTGTCGCCCAGCCGGGCGGCCGCGCGTAGCCAGGTAGGCACGGGGCGACCGGAGAAGCGCCGGCGCGCCGCCCGGTACGAAAGCCCGATCGCGGCCCAGTATGCCGCCCGCTTGAATATGTCGTTCTCTTTGATCCGCAGCGTGACCACCGAGAAGATCTTCTCCCAGATCCGCGGCACCCCGAACACCAGCGAGGGCGCCACCTCGACGAAGTTCTGCATGACCGTGTCAACGTTCTCGATGAAGTTGACCGTGTAACCCCACCGTATCGGCAGAAACACCGAGAACTGCCGCTCTGCGATGTGCGACAGCGGCAGGTAGGAGAGCAGCTCGTCGTCGGAGAGGACCGGGTTGGCCTTGTCAAGCACCTCTGTGGTCCAGACGATGTTGTGATGGGTCAGGATCGTGCCCTTCGGAGGCCCGGTCGTCCCGGACGTGTATATGAGCACCGCCATGTCCTCGGGCCGGATCTCGGCCATGCGCTCGTCTAGGGCAGACGGGTGGCGGCGCGCGTGGTCCTGCCCGATCGCGAGGAACTGGTCCCACATCATAACCATGGGGTCCTGGAACGTCCGCAGGCCCTCCGGGTCCATGACGACGATGTGCTCCAGAAGGGGCAGCCGGCCCCGGATCTCCAGGGCCTTGTCGAGCTGCTCCTCGCTCTCCACGATGAACACCCTGCAGCCGGCATGCTCCAGGATGTAGTGGGTCTGCTCGGGGCTGCTGGTGGTGTAGATCCCGGTCGTCGCGCCGCCGGCGGCCTGGATGCCGACGTCGGCGTAGAGCCACTCCGGCCGGTTCTCGCCGATCAGGCCGACCCGCTCGCCCCGCTGTACGCCGAGGGACAGCAGGGCGTTGGCCACCTGGCGCACCTGGCCGGCGTACTCCTCCCAGGTGATGCGGTGCCAGATGCCGAACCGTTTGCGTCGGAGCGCCACGTGCCGCCCGCGGCGTGATGCCTGGGCGAAGAACAGCCCGGGCACTGTGTTGGAGGTTGCGACCGGACGAGCCTGGGTGATAATCATAGGTACTACTATCCTACTCCACGGACCGGGAGCTTCCTGCAAGCAGACGGATGAGGTGATCGGGTATGGCGGCGAAGCGGAAGAAAGCGGTACGGGGTAGGGCGGCCCGGCAGCGGGCCGCGGGCGTCGCAGATCGCGGAAGCGGGCGCACCGGCGGTCTGGCGGCCGAACTGGCGGAGTTTGCAAAGCAGACCGCCGGTGCGCGAAACTGGGGTCATCCGGGGATGGCCGCGGTCCTCAAAGGCATCTCCGTTGATGAAGCCGCGCGGAAGCCCGCGCCCGACGCGCACTCCATCTGGGAAGAAGTCAATCACATCATCTACTGGGCCGAAGACGTGTTGATGCAACTCGAGAACCGTGGCGTGCCTCGGCCGCAGGCCTGGCCGGCCGCCGAAGGGGGCGCCGCCCAGTGGAAGCGCGACGTGACACGCGCCGCGCGGGTACATGCGGCGCTGGTGCGGCGGGTTGCCGCGATGAGTCCCACGGCGTTGAACAGGAAGTCACAGAAGACTCGGTACTCGAACGCCCAGTTGATCCTGGGCGGCATCTCGCACACGGCGTACCACACCGGCCGCATCGCGATGCTGAAGAGGGTGTATCAGCGTGTCCACCAGCCTGCTGGCCCAACTGTTTAGCCTCGACGGCCAGGCGGCCCTCGTCACCGGCGGGTCGCGCGGGATCGGGCTGGCTGTCGCTCGAGCGCTTGGGGGAGCAGGGGCCCGGGTCGCCATCGTCGCGCGCCGGGCGGAGTGGCTGGAACCGGCCGAGCGAGAGATGCGTGACGCAGGCATCAGGTGCGCGGCCTTCGCGGCCGACGTCGCCGACGCCGCGCAGGTCGCCCGCACCGTTGAGGCGGCGCAGGAGGCCGTCGGCGATCTCTCGATTCTGGTGAACGCGGCGGGCCGATCGTGGGGCGCGCCGGCCGAAACCATGCCCCCGGAACGCTGGCGCGAAGTGCTGGACGTCAACGCAACGGGCACGTTCCTGATGTGCCAGGCAGTCGGCCGTGGGATGATTGCGCGCCGGTACGGCCGCATTCTGAACATCGCATCGGTGGCAGGCTTGGCGGGCACTCCGCCTGAAATCATGGACGCGGCGGGCTATGCGGCCAGCAAGGGTGCCGTCATCGCCCTGACGCGCGATCTGGCCGTGAAGTGGGCGCGCCACGGCATCACGGTGAATGCCCTCGCGCCCGGGTTCATCCCAACGCGCATGTCTGAGACCGTCATCGCGCGCGGCGGCCAGGAGTTGCTCGACCGGATCCCGCTCGGCCGGATCGGTACGCTGGACGATCTCATCGGCGCAACGCTGTGCCTGGTGGCGCCGTCGGCCGGCTACATCACAGGCCAGGTACTGGTGGTGGACGGGGGAATGACGGCCGTCTAGCTGACGCCTCCTAGCCCTTCACCGCTCCCGCCGTCAGCCCTTGAATGAACCGATCAATGAACAGATTGTACACCACCGCAATCGGAATGCTCGTAATCAGGCATGCCGCCATCAGCGATCCCCAGTAGAACACGTCGCCCCGCACCAGCGCCACGGGCACGCCCAGGCTCACCGTCATCCTGGGCACCGCGCTGATGAACGTCAGCGCGTACACGAAGTCCTGCAGCACCAGGGTGAATGCGAAGATCGTCGCGGTCAGAATGCCCGAGATCCCCAGCGGCAGCACGATCTTGCGGATCACCGAGATCCGGCTGTAGCCGTCGATCAGCGCCTGATCTTCGATGTCCCGCGGGATCGACCGGAAGAAGCCCATCAGCAGCCAGGTGCAGAACGGCACGGTGAACGTGGGGTAGACCAGGACCAGCGCCCACTGGCTGTTCTGGAGTCCCAGCACCGTGATCACCCGCGAGAAGGGGATGAACAGCAGCGTCGGCGGAATCAGATAAGTCAGGAACACGCCGATGCCCAGGCGCTCGCCCCACCGGCCGGTCAGCCGCGCCAGCGCGTAGCCCGCCGGCACAGCCAGGATCAGCGTGATCACCACCACGACCGCGCCGATGACGAGCGTGTTCTTCACCCAGGTGAGATAGAGCGTCTGCTGAAAGAGCAGATTGACATGCTCCATCGTGGGCGGGGCGTTGAAGATCCACGGAATGTGGCTCGTGACGGTGCCGCCCACGTACAGGTCGCGGTTTTGCTTGAACGAGGTGAGGAACATCCAATAGAACGGGAAGACCGCGAAGAGCGTGAAGAACAGCGCCGCCGCGTAGAGCGCGACGCGTTTGATGGTCCGCGTGATCCGACGGGCACGGCGCGCGGTCATGCACCCACCTCCGCCCGCCGCGCCATCCGCAGCATCACGATGGCAACCACCACCAGCACCGGCAGCAGGAACACCGCGACCGCCGCGCCCTGTCCCAGGTCACCGCCAAAGATGCCGCGCTGGAAGGCCAGGCTGGCCAGCACGTGGGTGCTGTTATAGGGTCCGCCGCGGGTCAGCAGGTAGACCACGCCCAGATCGGTCGAGGTGAAGACGACGCCAAACAGTACGGCTACGGTGATGATCGGCAGCAGCAGCGGCAGGTTCACTTGGAAGAACCGGCGCCAGAAGCCCGCGCCGTCCACGACCGCCGCCTCGCTGATCTCCTGCGGGATCGAGCTCATGCCGGCCAGCGTGATGACCGTGGCGAACGGGAACATGCGCCACACGTGCACGGTGATGATGGCGATAGTTGCCAATGTTGGCTCGCCGAACCAGTAGAACCAGCGCTTCGTCAGGCCCAGCGCCAGGAACGTCCAGTTGATTACGCTGAAGGTCGAGTCGAAGATCCAGGTCCACCCTATGGCCGCCAGCGCCACGGGCGCCGCCCACGGCAGGAGCAGCAGGAACCGTACTGCTCGCCGGCCCGCGAACGCCGCGGAGAGCACATGGGCCGCGGTGACGGCGAGCACCATCACCAGGAACTGCGACACGATGGTGAAGCGCAGCGTGTTCCACAGCGCCCGTTGGAACTGCGGGTCGGGAATGATGGCTAGGAAATTGCTGAGACCCACCCAGGAGAAGTCCAGGCTGCCCGACCGCGCCCCGCTGAAGGCCAGGGCCAGTGCAAGCGCAAACGGGACGCCCACCAGCGCGACCACATAGATGAGCGCCGGCGCCAGCATCAGCCGGCCGAGCCAATCCTCCCGATCGGCGAGTGTGCGGTGGCGGAGCGGGACCGCGATGGCGGCCACGCCTGCCTGGGTCTCTCTAGGCAGCGTCACGAGACAGCGCCATACCGCTGTGGGCGTCGAAGCGCCGCAGCGACCGTCGCGGGACCGCGAATTCGTGCACCGCCCCCTCGGCGACGGGGATCGTGATCGTGGTCGGCAGGTCGGCGATCAAGGGCTGGTCGCGCTGGTCGCCTTCGATAGACCCGTAGACCAGCCGGTCCGCGCCCAGATATTCCACCTGGCGCACGCGCAGACGAAACGTCGCGATCTCGTCACCCGGGCTGCACGCCTCGCGCGGGAAGAAGTTCTCGGGGCGGAAGCCGAGGATCTTGCCCCCCTCCTGCTCGAGCAGGTTCATCGGCGGCGATCCGAGGAAGGTGGCCACAAACGTGTCGGCCGGGTAGTCGTAGACGTACTGCGGTGTGCCGATCTGCCGAATCTTCCCTTTGTTCATCACGGCGATCCGATCGCCCAGGCCCATCGCCTCGACCTGGTCGTGGGTCACGTAGATTGTGGTCGTACCCAGTTCGCGCTGCAGCTCCTTCAACTCGTAGCGCGCGATGGCGCGCAGCTGGGCGTCGAGGTTGGACAACGGTTCGTCGAAGAGGAAGACCTTGGGGTCGCGCACGACCGCGCGTGAGAGCGCCACGCGCTGCCGTTCGCCGCCCGAGAGTTGCCGCGGGCGGCGGCCGAGCAGGTGCCCGATGCCGAACCGCTTGGCCGCGATCTGCACGCGCCCCCGGATCGCCGGCGGCGCCATCCGCACAGCCTCGAGCGGAAACGCGATGTTCTCAAACGCGGTCTTGTGGGGGTAGAGGGCGTAGCTCTGGAACACCATGGCGATGCCGCGGGCCCGGGGCGGGATGTCTTCGTCGACTTCTTCACCGCCGATGAAGATCTGGCCAGACGTGGGCGCCTCGAGCCCGGCGACCATGCGCATCAGCGTGGTCTTGCCGCATCCCGACGGCCCCAGCAAGACGAGCAGTTCGCCTTCCTTGATGGAGAGGTCCACGCCGTCAACG
>JASEHJ010000041.1 GCA_030018905.1 bacterium
AACGCCCCTGCTCCGGCCAGTTTCCGCCATACTCACACCCTTCGCTCTGGGCGTCGTGTACACCGCGGCAATCCTCCACCCTCCTCGAGTTCTATACACCGAGATGTGGGCAGCGCCCATGGTGGTCATCGCCGGGGCTCTTTGTGCTCTGGTGCTAGAGAACCCTGAGCTGGCCTACTCCAACAGCAGGCGGGCGAAGGCGCTCAGTACTCTTGGAGCGACTAGCGCCCTGTTCGCTATGGCGACAAGAGAGCTCTCAGCCATCCCTGTACTTATCATGCTCGCAGCGCTGTCATTCGACCGCGTCGCCAGAGCAAGGCGCTTGTGGATTCCCTGGGCCGGAAGCCTTCTTGTGTGGGCCGCTCTCTACGCTGTGCACGCCGCCCGAGTCCAGGCCGTTTCACAGGGCGATCCTGCTCCCCCGATCACGCAGGGTGGACTCCTGGCTTCGTACTTCCATCCGGGCCTGGCGTTCCTGTCCGCATGCGTGCGGTGGGTGAGTACAACCCCGGTGCTGGTGCCGGTGGTCGTGCTCTTCTGCATGATGGCGGTTGCGGGAGCGTGGACGCTGCGGAAGACGCGGCTTCGCGTGCTTGTCGGGGGGACGACTCTCGGGCTTCTCGCACTGCTCGTGCTCACGGGGACCCCAGGAACCTATCAGGACGGCTCATACACCGGCTACTGGGGATTCCTTTTCCTGCCCCCGATCATCGCCTGGGCAGCCCTGGGACTGCGGCTTGTGCCCGGCTCATCGCTCTCACGAGGCACTTCCTGACCCCACTCCTCCGGCGCACCACTTCGTAGCCGGCTCCAGGAGTGGTCCCTGCTGAGTACGCTAGCCAGGAGATCGAGCGGATTCGGCACTTGACCCGATAAGGTTGACACTCTGGCTTAACACAAATCCGAGGCTGACCTCCAGCGCGAGGGGAGGGTCCGGAGGAGTGGGGCTGTGGGGCAGGGCAGACCTTGCAGTTCGTATACGATGGTCGTATACTGCAAGAGATGGCACTTCTTCCGGAGTTCTTCCCGGGCATCACGGGGTTCCAGTGGGACGAGGGGAACTCTGAGAAGAACTGGCGTCGGCACCAAGTGACCCAGGCGGAGGCCGAGCAGGTGTTCTTCAGTCGGCCGGTGCTCGTGAGCGGCGACCCGAAGCACTCGGGGTCCGAAGTCCGCCATTTTGCCTTGGGGCGAACGGGGGTTGGCCGGAAACTCACCGTCACCCTCACGCTGCGCGGTTCGTTGCTGCGCGTGATTTCAGCCCGGCCGATAAGCCGTCGCGAGGGGAGGGTCTATGGCCAAGCGCAAGGCGCTTAAGGCGATTCCGAAGTTCGCCGCGGAGGCGGAGGAGAGGGCGTTCTGGGAGACGCACGACACGGCGGAGTATGTGGACTGGGGCCAAGCCCGGCTGGGGGTGTTTCTCGATCTGAAGCCGTCGACCGAGACGATCTCGCTTCGGCTGCCGGCGGGCCTCCTTGCGGAGTTGAAGACCTTGGCGAACCAGCGCGACGTTCCGTACCAGTCACTCCTCAAGGTCTTCTTAGCAGAGCGGGTGGCTCGCGAACGGGCTACTCGTCGAGGGGCGATGCCAAACACGCCACTGCGGCGGACGGTTCATGCGCCTTCGCGCACAGCCCGCCGCTGAGCGGCAGGCCGTTAGGCGGGCGCACCGCGAATCGTGTACACTAGCCTCCGGAGGAAGAGACAATGATCCGAACAGTCGAAGCTGTGATCGATGAGCAGGGAAACGTACGCCTACTGAAGCAGGTACGTCTCCCCGCAGCGCGACGGGCGCTCGTGACGATCCTGGAGGAGCGCCCAGTGGCGGGCATAGCTGAAAGCGCACTACTGAGCGAGGCGGCGCTTGCCGACGACTGGAACCGTCCGGAGGAGGACGAGGCGTGGTCGCACCTGCAGCAGGCGCCGTAGTCCTGGTGCGCTTCCCATTCTCGGACTTGTCGCAGACGAAATTGCGTCCTGCCGTTGTGCTTGCTGACGCCGGCCGGGGCGACTGGGTTCTGTGCCAGGTGACGAGCAAGCCCTACGGCGACACCCGGGCAATCAAACTTGAGCAGACCAGCTTCGCCTCTGGGTCGCTGCGAGTCACGAGCTACGCCCGTCCCGGCAAACTCTTCACCGCCAATCGGGATCTCATAACGGCGGAGGTTGCCGCACTGAAGTCGCAATCACTGAAGCGAGTCGTCAGTGCAGTGGTGAACCTCCTTCGCGTGGAGACCGACGCCGGAAGACGGCGCGGCTCGTCGCCCAGTCGTTAGACCGACACCACCACAGTTCGGTGTGGGTTTCAAGACGACAGGGGGAAGGCCCCAGTCGGCCGCGCGGTTCCCGAGCCCAGCGATCCCGAAATCAGGATACTTTCCTTGCTGACTTCAGCGGATCCCCACACAGGGAGCGCGGCGGCGCTGGCGTATTCTACTGCAACAACGGGTGCGGCGCCGCCGTGCGGACTGGGAGCCGGGAGGTTCCCGCGGCGACCGGCGTCGGGGAGGGGTCATGCTGCGCTATCTGACGGCGGGCGAATCGCACGGCCGGGCGCTGGTTGCCATCGTCGAGGGCCTGCCGGCGGGACTGCGGGTGGACGAGGGCTGGATCAACGCCCAGATGGCGCGGCGCATGCAGGGGTACGGCCGCGGCAACCGGATGAAGCTCGAGCAGGACCGCGCGGAGATCATCTCAGGCGTAATCCGCGGCGAGACCATCGGCGCGCCGGTGGCGCTGTGGATCGAGAACCGCGACTGGCGGCGCGACGAGCCGGACATCACACGGCCCCGGCCCGGTCACGCCGATCTGGCCGGCGCGCTCAAGTACGGCTTTGACGAGGTGCGCCACGTGCTCGAGCGGTCCAGCGCGCGCGAGACCGCTGCGCGCGTGGCCGCCGGCGCTCTCTGCGGCCGGCTCCTCGACGAGTTCGGGGTGCGCCTGTTCAGTCACGTTACCGAGATCGGCGGCGAGGCGATTCGTGAGCGGCCTGCTCACCTGGAGGAGATCCCAGCGCTGGCTGAGCCCTCGGCGGTGCGCTGCGTGGATCCCGAGGCCGAAGTCCGCATGAAGGCGGCGGTTGACGCGGCCCGAGCGCGCGGCGACACGTTGGGCGGCGTGTTTGAGGTCGTGGCGCTGGGCCTGCCTCCGGGGCTCGGCAGCCACGTTCATTGGGACCGCAGGCTCGACGGCCGCATCGCCGCGGCCGTGATGTCCATCCACGCGGTCAAGGGCGTCGAGTTCGGACTTGGGTTCGCGGCGGCGCGCACGCCGGGCAGCAGCGCCCACGATGAGATTCTCCACGACCCGGCGCGCGGGTTCTACCGTGACACGAACCGCGCAGGGGGCGTGGAGGGAGGCATGACGAACGGCGAGCCCCTGGTCGTCCGGGCGGCGATGAAGCCGCTCTCAACGCTGCGCGTCCCGCTGCGCTCGGTGGATTTGAGGACGAAGGAACCGGTGGAGGCATTGGTGGTGCGCAGCGACGTCTGCGCGGTGCCGGCCGCCGGCGTGGTGGGCGAGGCGATGTTGGCGTTCGTGCTGGCGGAGGCTTTCTTGGAGAAGTTCGGCGGGGACGCGATGGAGCACATCAGGCAGTCCTTCAACCGGTACACGGAGGAAGTGCGGCGGTGCTGACGATCATCGGTCGGCGCGTCAACCTAAGGGAGTTCCGGACAGGAGACGCCGCCTGGCTGGTCCGAACGATGGCGCGCGGCACGTGGTGGAGGTGGGATGCGCCGTGGGAAGGCGCTCCCTCCGAAGACGAACTGAGCCGGGTGCCCGTGCGGATTGCAGCCATGATCCGCGAGGCTGCCTCACCGCCCAGACGCATGATAATCGAGACGCGGGCCGGATCTCCCATCGGCACCGTCTCCCGCTACTGGGTGGACGAGCGCACCCAGTGGCTGGAGGTGGGCGTGGGCATCTACGCGGCGCGCAACTGGGGCCGGGGCTACGGCCCGGAGGCGCTTGGGCTGTGGGTGGACCACCTCTTCGAAGCCCTGGAACTGCGGCGGATCGGCCTCCGCACCTGGTCCGGGAACGAGCGGATGGTACATCTTGCCCGCCGCCTGGGGTTCAGGCGTGAGGCCGTCTTCCGGGAGGCCTACGCTACCGCGGACCGCGCCCACGACCGGGTCGCCTTCGGCCTGCTCAGGCGTGAGTGGCAGCGGGCCCGGCGTTCCTGGCCTGGGTAGTCTGATGCGGACGATCAGCCCCATCGGACCGGAGGTCGCCTGTCGCCGCGTGCGCGTGAACCTGGGTTCACGATCGTACGATATCGTGGTGGGCGCAGGCGCGATCTCCCTGACCGGGCACGAACTGCAACGGCTCGGCGCTGGCCGCCCGGCCGCGGTGCTGTCCAACCGGGGCGTGTTGCGCCGCTTCGGGGACGCGCTGGTGCGGTCTCTCGAGGGCTGCGGATTCGAGGTTCAAACGCTGACAGTTCCCCCTGGGGAGAAGTCCAAGAACCTCCGTCAGGTCGCGCGCATCTACGATGCGCTCGGCGCGGCCGGATTCAACCGCGACGGCACGCTCATCGCGCTGGGCGGGGGCGTGGTGGGCGACCTGGCCGGGTTCGTGGCCGGCACCTATATGCGGGGTATCCGCCTGGTGCAGGTGCCGACCACTCTGCTGGCCCAGATTGACAGCGGCATCGGCGGGAAGTCGGCGGTCAACCACCCGCGCGCCAAGAACCTGATAGGGGTCTTCCACCAGCCGGCGTTGGTGGTAGCCGACCCCGACGCGCTGCGGTCGCTGCCGCCATCAGAGCTGCGATTTGGGCTGGCCGAGGCCGTAAAGTACGGCATGGCGATGGATCGGGTGCTTCTTGAGATGCTGGAGGGCTTTACCCCCAAGAGTCTGGAAGAGATCGTGTATCGCGCTGCCGCGCTGAAGGCCCGCGTGGTTGAAGAGGACGAGTTCGATCTTGGCGCGCGCGAAGTGCTCAACTACGGGCACACGGTGGGACACGCCATCGAGGTAGCGCTCCCCGGCCGCTTCACGCACGGCGCCGCGGTCGCCATCGGGATGCAAGTGGAGGCCCGCGCCGCGGTGAGGCTCGGCCTGCTGGCGGAGGCGGACGCCGCCCGCCAGGCCGCCCTACTGGAACGCCTTGGGCTGCCGGTGATGGTGCCGGCCGGCCCTCCCGGCCCGCTTCTCGAGGCGATGCAGTTGGACAAGAAGCGGCGCGGCGGCAGGATTCGTTGCACCCTTCCCGAAGGCATCGGCCGTGCGCGGTTGGGTGTGGAAGTACCCGATACACTAATGGAAGAGGTCATTATGGAGTGCCAAGAGTCCAGTCAGGCCGCTGCGCACCCGGGAGGGGCGTAGAGGTGCACGTCCGAGGCGTACGCGGCGCGATCACGGTGGAGTCCAACACCGCGGAGGCGATCCGCGAGGCAACGCGCACTCTGCTGGCCGAGATGGTGCGCGCCAACAATGTCGAGACGGACGAGATTGCCGCGGTGATCTTCACGCTAACAACCGACCTCAATGCCACCTTTCCGGCCGAAGGCGCCCGGCAGATGGGCTGGACCGCGGTGCCACTTCTTTCGTCCACGGAGATCGCCGTGCCGGGCGCGCTGGAGCGGTGCCTGCGCGTGCTCATGCTGGTGAATACGCCCAGGGCTCAGGGCGAGATCGTGCACATCTACATGCGCGGAGCCGAGGTGCTCCGGCCCGATATCAAGCCTCCTCTCGGCGGGGCGGTTTACGGCGGCGACTCCTGCTGTTCCTCCTGAGGGCGCAATGTCGGGCGACGTGAGAGAGATCCTTCCTCTGGGGGGCCCCCCGGATGCGTCCATTAGTATCCCCGGCTCGAAGAGCCTGACAAACAGAGCCCTGCTGCTGGGCGCGCTGGCCCGTGGCAGATCGCGACTGACCGATGTCCTGTTCAGCGACGATACCTGCGTCATGGTCGAGTGCCTGCGGCGTCTGGGCTTCTCCGTTCAGGTTGACCAGCCGGAGTTGTCGATGGTCGTGGAGGGACGCGGCGGGGAGATTCCAGCGAAAAGCGCCGAGCTGTTCGTTGGGGGCGCCGGGACCGCCGCACGGTTCCTGACGGCGATGGTGGGTCTGGGCAACGGCCGGTACACGATTGATGGCACGGAACGGATGCGGGAACGGCCGATCCAGGACCTGCTCGATGCCCTTGGGATGCTCGGTGTGGAGGCTGTTGCAGAGCGCGGAACGCCTCCGGTGGTAGTGAATGCACACGGCCTGCGCGGCGGACGCGCGGTGGTGCGCGGCGATACCAGTAGCCAGTTCCTCTCGGCGCTGCTTATGGTGGCGCCGTACGCCCAGGACGATGTGGAGGTGGTCCTGGAGGGCCGCCTGGTGGAATCCCCCTACGTTGAGATGACGCTGGCCGTGATGGAGGCGTTTGGAATCCGCGTTGAGCGCGAGGGTCTGCGGCGGTTCTTCTTTCGGTCCGGAGGGTGCTACCGCGCGCGCGACTACGCCATCGAGCCAGATGCCAGCGCCGCCGCGTACTTCTTCGCGGCCGCGGCCGTCACCGGAGGCCGGGTGCGGGTGAGTGGGCTCTCCGCATCCTCGCTACAGGGGGACGCGCGCTTCGTGGACCTGCTCGAAGAGATGGGCTGCCGGGTAGTGCGCGGCGAGGACTTCCTCGAGGTCTCGGGCAGCGGGGTGCTGCGCGGAATCGAGGCGGACCTCTCCGAGATGAGTGATCAGACCATGACGCTGGCCGCGATTGCGCCCTTCGCCGACGGTCCAACCCGCATACGTGACGTTGCGCACATCCGCCACCATGAGTCCGACCGGGTGGCGGCCACCGCCACCGAACTGCGGCGGCTTGGTCAAGAGGTGGAGGAACACGGCGACGGTCTGGTGATCCTGCCCAGGCCTCTGCGGCCGGCTGTGGTTCAGACATACAATGACCACCGCATGGCGATGGCCTTTGCGGTCACCGGCCTGCGGGTCCCGGGGATCGCCATTGCGGACCCAGGGTGCGTGGCCAAGACCTTCCCGGACTTCTTCGAGCGGTTGGAAGACCTCCGCCCAGTCCCTGCCTAGCCCGACTTGGTCTCAGTCGGCGTCGGCTTGAACGTGAACCGCGTGCCGCAATTTCGACAGCGCCACTTCTGACTGCCGGTTTCGTCCACACCCTGGTACTCGAGGTGCGTACTCTTGCACCCCGGACACCTTGATGCGCCTTTCATGCCCATGGTCGTCCTCCTCTCTTCTGGGGAATCCTTACGGGCCCGCGGGCCGAACTCCTGCGTGCCTAGCCGCCTAGCCCCGGTTGGCGCCGGCCGGCCATGAGCGCGCGTAGGACCGGGCCGACGGCGCCTAGCCGCTGGCGCAGCCTCCCGGCGAACAGCAGCTCGCTCCCCCGTCGAAAGTACTCGTAGGCCGGCCGCGTGTATGGGTACCACCACACCTTAGGCGTCGGAACGCGGTCCACCACGCGCGCGCACGCCTCGGTCACCTCCAACAGGGCATCGGGTCCGTGCAGCCGGCCCCACCCGCCGGAGCCGCTTCCGCCCCACGGGCAATCCAGCATCGCGTAGGCCGAGGCGTGATCGTTCACCATGACCAGGCCTGCACGCATCTGGTCTGCCAGTCGCCTCCCGCGCTTCAGGTCCCGCGTCCACACGCTGCCGGTCAGCGCGAAGGGCGACGCGTTGGCACGGGCGACCGCCTCCTCCTCGTCGGCCACGGCTACCACGGGCAGGACCGGTCCGAAGGTCTCCTCGCGCATTACGAGCATCTCATCGGTCACGTCGGCCAGGACGGTCGGCGGGTACCAGAACCCCGGCCCCGCGGGGATGCGGCCCCCGGACAGCAGCCGGGCCCCGCGCTCGACCGCGTCGGTAACGTGACGGTGCACCCTCTGCCGCGCCGACTCCCTGATCAGCGGACCAAAGGCCCAGTGCGTGGCCGGGGCGTGCAGGCGGCCCGCGTGCTCGGCGAACCCGGCCAGATCGGTCAGGCGCGCGGTGGCCTGCAGCGCCTGATCAACGAAGGCTCCGGCTCTCTCGCGGACGACGTAGACCCGCTCCACCGAGCAGCAAAGCTGTCCGGTGTTGCTGAACGCGTTCCACACCGCGCCCTGCGCCGCGTAGGCCACGTCCGCATCCGCGCAGACAACCATGGCGTCCTTGCCATCCAACTCGAGCAGCGGGGGCATCCTGCCCGCATCCGCCAGGGCGCGCGCGACCGAGTGGCCGGTGGCGGCACTGCCGATGAACACGATGCGATCGGTCTGTGAAGCCACGAGCGCCGCTCCGGCCTCGGGGCCGCCCGAAACCACATTGAACAGCCCGGCAGGAAGGCCTGCGTCCGCGAAGGCGCCCGCGATCTCCAGGACAGTCAGGGGAGCGTACTCCGACGGCTTGACCACCACCGCGTTCCCGGATGCCAGGGCAGGCACGATGGCGCCCATCGCAAGCGAGAAGGGCAGGTTCCACGGCGTAATGGCCCCGATCACGCCCAGGGGCTTCCGGTACACGAAGCCGGACTTGCCGAAGAAGTAGGGCCGGAAGCGCGTACGGATCGGCCGCGGCCGCAGCACCGGCTCTGTCTCCGCCGCGTAGTATGCCAGGCACTCAAGGCCGGTCGGGATCTCCGCGCCGCCGACAGACTCGCAGGGAGGCTTGCCGGTCTCCAGCAGGATGGTGGCCGATATCTCATCGATGCGATCCACCATCAGGTGCAGGGCGCGCAGCAGCACGTCGCGCCGGGTGGACCAGGGGCTCGCTGCCCAGGCCGGTTGGGCCCGGCGGGCCGCATCCACCGCCCGCCTGATATCGTTCGGCCCGGCTACCGCGTACCGATAGGCGTCCTCACCGGTGCGGGGATCCTGGCCCACTGCCCAGTTTCCGCTCTCGGACCACTCGCCGCCGATCCACAACCTGCCCTCGCGCATGGCGGTCCCCTCCTGGCTACGGAATCTCCTGCCGGTTCGGGTCGTGCTTCCACCAGACGTACGAGAAGACCGTCAGGGCGAGCATTCCCCCGACCAGAAGCGCGATCATCGCCCACACCGCGTGCTCCGAGCGCAGTAGCCCTGCCAGAATTGACGTCGCGCCGACCAGGATGAACACCTTCCCCCCCAGCCGGTGGGTCTTGTTCCACGACTCCTCGCTGGAGAGCGTCCACGGCGTGCGGATTCCCACGAACCATGTCGAGCGCAGCTTGCCCATGTAGTTCCCCAGCACGATGAACAGCGCGCCCACGAGCAGGGGCGCGATCCTCTCCACGCGGACCGGGATTCCGCGCGCCCAGAGCACGACTACCAGGTGCAGGGCGAACAGGAACGCGACCAGTAGCGTCCGGATGAGGTTGTAGACACCGGCAAAGAGCTCGTAGTGCCCGCGCCGGGGATCGAAGCGCGGCAGGACGAGCATCAGGACATAGATGCCCGCGGCAGCAGCCGGGATGGCAAGAAGCCCCTCGGCCTTGCCGCCGAACCGATCGGGCGTCCCCTTGATGTCCCAGTGAACCGGAAGCCGCTCCGGGGCTGCGCCCCAGGTCAGGCCTGCCAGCACCAGCATGGCCGCGATGAGCGCGAGGCTCAATCCCTCGCTTCTCCACGAGATCCTCACGATCGTCGCCCCCCTTCTCCCTCCTATTCTGCGGTGCGAGACCCACGAAGAACAGACCCATCGGCCACGAGAGGAGAACCGCTCGGCCACGAGAGGAGAACCGCGGGGAGATGGGAAACTGGTAGCGGGTGGAAACCCGTGCCCACGCCTGACGCCGGCCTTTACCAGAGATACACCCAGGCAATCCACGGCGAGCGACTGCCGCTGGCGCTGGTTGACATGGACGCGGTGGACCGCAACATAGAGACAATGGTCGCTCCGGTGCGCATGGCCGGCAAGACGCTCCGGCTGGCCACCAAGTCCGTCCGCTGTCCTGCTCTGATCCGCTACATCCTGGATCGCGGAGGGGACACGATCCGCGGACTGATGGCCTACGCGGTGGAGGAGGCCGCGTTCTTGCTCGAGCAGGGCTTCGATGATCTCCTGGTGGCCTATCCCACGGTCCAGGACTCTGACATGCGGCTTCTGGCGGCGGTCAACCGGGAGCGGCCATGCGCCGCGGTCGTCGTTGACTGCGTGGAGCACCTGGAGCGTACAGACAGCGCTGCCAGGGAGGCGCGGAGTATCATCCCCGTCGTGGTCGAGGCGGATCTCTCGTACCGGCCACTGGGAGGAATGCTGCACCTGGGGGTGCGGCGCAGCCCGCTGCGCACTCCAGAGGCGGTCGTGGGGATGGCGGAGCGCGTGGCGGCCTTTCCCAATCTGTCGTTGAAGGGTGTGATGGGCTACGAAGGCCAGATCGCAGGTGTGGGCGAGGCCAACCCGCACTCGCCCCTGCTCAATCCCGCCAGGCGGCTGATCAAGCGGCTGTCCGTGCCGCGCGTGGCTGAGGCGCGGGCGCGCATCGCCGGCCTGCTCGCCGACCGGGGGATACGGATCGAGGTCTTCAACGGGGGCGGGACCGGGAGCCTGTTCTCCACCGTGACAGAGGCGCCCGTGACCGAGGTCACAGCGGGATCGGGCTTCCTGGCCGGCCACCTCTTTGACTACTATCCGCGGCTCGATCTGGTTCCGGCGCTGTTCTTCGCTCTTCAGATTGTGCGCCGGCCGGACCCGCGGATTGTTACCTGCCACGGTGGCGGCTACATCGCCTCGGGCGAGGCCGGATGGGACAGGCTGCCCCTGCCTGCCCTGCCCGCGGGGATGAAGCTCCTGCCTTTCGAGGGCGCCGGGGAGGTGCAGACCCCCCTGCGCGTCCCGCCGGGAGTGACGCTGGGCCTGGGCGCCCCTGTCTTCTTCCGACACGCCAAGGCAGGCGAGCCTGCCGAGCACTTCAACGAGTACCTGTTCGTCCGCGGAGATTGCATCGAGCAGCGGGCACTCACATATCGGGGATACGGCCGGTGCCCGTTGTGATGCTGCCCGCGTAGGACCGGCTGGGAGCGAACTCGACAAAGCGAACTCGACAAGAGGAGGCGACCGTGCGAAGAGAGATTGCACATCTGGTGCTCGTTCCGATCGTCCTGCTTGCGTGGGCGCGCCTGGGTGCGCCGCAGCTCACCCTCTACTCCTGGGACGCCGTCGCCAAGTACCGGAGTCCATACCTGAGTGCCATCGCGCCTGGCCAGGAGGGCGACGCGGTCTCCCGTCGGGTGGTCGTGGTTGTGGTGGACGCCCTGCGCGCCGACGCCTCGAGGACCCTGCCCACCATCAACAGGTTGCGCGAGATCGGAGCAGAGCGCACCGCGCGCACCGGTCAGCCCTCGCTCTCGTATCCATCCTGGACGGTTATCGGCACCGGCGCATGGCAAGAGCAGAGTGAGGTCACAACCAACTTCTACAAGCGCGACATCCCGGTGGACACGATCTTCGAGGCGGCCAAGCGCAAGGGGCTTACCACGGCAATCGTGGGCGCGGGATCCGGGTGGCCGCAGCTCTACGCCCGCGGGGTTGACGTCAACGTTGGGATCGAGGGGCCGAGCGACCCGTACTCCGATCTGCAGGGCGTGCGCAGGCAGGACGATCAGATAGAGGCGACGGCGCTACGCGTTCTGACCGAGAAGAAACCGGATCTGTTGCTCGTTCACCTGGCCGAGCCAGACAACGCCGGGCACGCCCGCGGCGCGGCCAGCCGGGAGTACGCGGACGCGATCGCCACGATTGACGCGCGCATCGGTCGCTTGATAGCCGCGCTCGACCTGCGCGATACCACCATCCTGGTCACCGGTGATCACGGCATGCTGGACCGCGGCGGGCACGGCGGCTGGGAGAGCGAGGTGCTCACCGTGCCGCTGGTGGCCGCAGGAGCAGGTATCAGGCCGGGCCGATACACGGAAGCGACCCAGGCGGATGTAGCGCCCACCGTGGCCGTGCTCCTGGGGACGAGCATCCCCGCGCACAACCAGGGCCGGCCGCTTTTCGACATGCTCGAACTGCCGGGGGGCCTGCGCGACCGCCGCGCCGTGGACGCCGCGGCGCAGTTGCGCGACCGGTATGCCCAGTACGCGCAGGTGATCGGCGCGGCCCCGTTCGCCCACCGGCACCTGGACCAGGCCAGAGAGGCCCTCGCCGCAGGTCAGACCGAGAAAGCATACCAGGCCGCGATCGCGGACGTTGATGCCACCTGGAAGCAGGCCGCCTCGGCCAAAGCCGCGCGCCTGACACGTGAACGGCTGGCGCGGTTGCCCATCGCGCTGCTGGTAATGCTACTGTTCGCGGCCTACATGGCCGTCGTAGTCAGAGCCCGTTGGGATTGGCGCGCGCCGCTTACCGGCTTGGTCGTATACACCCTGATCTACCAGGGTCTGTTCTTCGGCCGCGGCTACAAATGGTCGTTGAGCGCGTTCAACACCGAGGAACAGATCATGCGGTTCTTCACTGAGCGCACCTTGGACGCGATGCTCGCGCTGCTCCTCGCCGCCATCGTCGTAGGCGCGCTGAGTCGCCGCGCGAGACCCCTGGCGGTTGCGGTCAACACGGTCACCATGGCGTTCATGGTTGCCTGGTGGCTGGCGTTCCAGATTGGGATCTTCTACGTCCTCTACAACATCAGCTTCGCCTGGTACCTGCCCGACTTGGCCATTGGCTTCAAGTACTATCTCGACGTGCTGCAGACCGGCGCGTTCTGGCCGTTGACCCCTGCCCCGCTGCTCATCGTCCTGCCGTTTGCCGCGCTCGGCGCCCGCTGGGTGGCGGCGCGCGTGCTGGCGTTCCGGCCATGAGCGACCAGTTTGACTGCGTAATCGTCGGTTCCGGGACCTCCGGGGGGGTCATTGCCTACTACCTGACCGCCGGGGGCATGCGGTGTCTGCTGCTGGAAGCCGGCGATGCCTACAGCGCCGATACCTTCCCCGACAACGACATGGACGGCTCTGCCCGGCTGTTCTGGGGGGGCGGGCTCGAGCTGAGCACCACAGCGGAGATGGCGTTCCTGCGGGCCCGCTGCCTGGGCGGCACCTCGGTCGTCAACCAGTGCCTGCTGGACCGCTTTGATGAGCACGCGTGGGCGGCCTGGCAGGGGGCGTCCGGGATCGGGTTCCTGTCCGGGGAGGAGATGGCCCGGCACTACGCGGAGGTCGAGGGACGCCTCAGCATCAGGGAGGTTCCCGCATTTCACCACAACCGCAACGCCCGCCTGTTCGTGGACGGTTGCCAGAAACGGGGATACCGGTGGGCGCCGCTGCGCCGCGGGGAGACTGACTGCGCGATAGAGGAGGGGAACGACTGCATCGCCTGCCTGAACGGATGCCGTCGTGACTCCAAGCAGAGCACACTCGTTACCTTCATCCGCTGGGCGCAGGCGCTGGGGCTGCAGGTGCGGCCGGGGTTTCAGGTCGAGCACATCGAGGCCTCCCCTGACGGGGTGCGGCTGTCCGGTACCCACCACGGTCAGCCCCAGGAGATCCGCGCCCCCAGGGTTGTCCTCGCATCCGGCGCGCTGGGCAACGCGCGCCTCCTGCTGCGCTCTGGATTCGAGAAGCGCCTGCCGTCGCTGGGCAGAGGGTTCTACTGCCACCCGCAGTTGATGACCTTCGCCGAGTTCGACGAGCCGGTGGACGCCCACAGGGGCGCCTTCCAGGCCTGCAAGTCCGACGATCCGCGGTTCAGGAAGGCGGGGTTCAAGATTGAGAACGTCTTCGCCCCGCCGACCTCCGTGGCCATGCTCTATCCGGGGTTCGGCGCGCGCCTCCAGGCGTTCATGCTGCGATACCGGTACCTGGCATCGGTGGAGGTGTCCGTGCAGGACACGGTTCCCGGCAGGATCAGCGTAGATGCACGGGGCAGGCTCCGGATAGCGAAGCGGTTGGAGGGCGAAGACGTCCGACGCGGAAAGGCAGGGCTGATCGCGGTCAGGGAGATCCTCGAGAGCGTGGGCGCCCGGACCATCTTGCAATGCCCGATGAGCTTCGGGCTGCACCTTATGGGAGGGCTGGCGATCGGCCAGGACGCGCAGCGCTCCGCGGTCGGCGGAGGATTCAACCTCCACGGCTCCCCCAACATCTACGCCGCCGACTCGAGCATCTTCCCGGCCGCGCCAGGGATCAACCCTGCGCTGACGATCATGGCGCTCAGCCACAGGGCGAGCCTAGAGATCCTCAAAGGGGTGATCGAGTGATCTCCGATCCTGCGCGCACACCGCCTGCGGAAACGCCCTCCGGGATCCCAACGCCGATCCTTACGCCACGGGAGGTGCGGGCCCTGGAGCGGGTGGGCGACATCCTGGCCCCGGCCTACGGGCCACTGCCGGCCTTCTCAGCCACCGGGTGCGTCCGCAATGTGGACGACCTGCTCCGCTACATGCCCCCGGAAGACGTCGCCGACATCCGGCTGCTGCTGAGGATACTCTCCATCAAGCCGACCTCCGGCATCCGGTTCATCCTGGCCCTGGCACGAGCCGGTCATCGCTGGAGGGGGCCCCTGGGCGCGACGCTGCGGATGATTGAGATTGGGCTCAAGGGCCTGGTCATGTCGCTCTACTACTCGGGCAAGGCCGCCCCGGGCGATGCCGCCCCGGGCAACTCCGGACGGGCGACCGTGGATGTGGTGGGTGTGATCGGGTACAGGCCACGGGTGATTCCCGGGAGCGGCCTGAACCCTCCATCTCGAACACCGCCCTGAGAAAGACTGCTACCGGTGGGCCTCGACGCGCAGCCGCTGCCCGGCGTAGAGCGCGCCGCCCAGTTCCACCTCGGCCCCGACGTTCTCATCCACGACCACGTGGGTGCCGGCCTCGACCTTCCTCACCAGACGGCGGCCGCCGCCGGCGCCGATCAGGGCGTCCTTGACGTGAGCGCCCTGCCACAGCGTCACCGGAGTGTTGTTGACCAGGACCGTCAGGCGCTGTGGTGGCATCGGCCCCCCACGATCTACCGCCTGACCTCGACGCGTATCCGGCCCTCAGAAGAGGGGTAGTTGACCACGCCCCGCAGCGTCTTCTCGATGAACGCCGCCAGTTCTAGGACATCGGTACCGGACGAGGCATCAACCGGCGGGCCGAAGGCAGGGAAGGGATACCCTCCTCCGCCGGTGCCCATGTAGTCGTTGACGGCCACGCGATATCGCCGGGAGGGATCCAGCGGTCGGCCGGCCACGGTTATCTCGGCGTCGAGCAGCCGGCGCTCCGCGTCCACCAAGTACCGGATGGTGATCCCCGATACCTGGAGGTCCACCTGGTTGCGCCGCGAGTACGACGTGCGCACGACCTCGCGCAGTTGCTCACCCGTGATCTCGAAGAGCAGGAGGTAGTTGGCGAAGGGCATCACCGTGTACAGACTGCGCAGCGTGATCGGCCCGGATGGGATCGAGGCGCGGATGCCGCCGCTGTTGGTCATCCCCACGTCGGCCCGGTCGAGGGCGGCCCGGGTCGCGTCGGCGATCAGATTCCCCACGCTGACATCACGGGTGGTACTGTTGTCGCGGACGAGCGGGACCACGGCGTGGCCTACCCTCCGGTCGAGCTCGGCGGCCAGGCGCGCGTTCCATCTCTCCACGATCGCGCGTACGGCCGCGTCTTCCTCCCGCAGGGCCCTGGTCTCCATCAGAGCGGCTACCACGCTGCTTCGGCGCACGGTCAGGTCGCGGACCAGATCGGCCCGTCCCAGGAACAGGCTGTTGGCGCCGGCCTGCACAATCGGCACTCCGTTCTCGACCACCGGGACGCGCAGCACGGTGTGGGAGTGCCCGCCAATGATGAGGTCGAGGTCTCCGGCGGCCCGGGCGACCTCGCGGTCCACCTCCACGCCCAGATGCGTGACGGCCACCACGAGGTCTGCCTGCTGCCGCAGCTGCGCGGCCATGACGCGCGCGACCGTCACGGGATCGAGGAACTCCAGGCCGACGACGTTCTGTCGGCGCGTGGAGGGCGGGGTCTCGGTGAGGCCGAAGAGGGCGACGCGCTGCCCCAGGTCGGTGGCCAGTATCAGGTAAGGATCGAAGGGCGCCACGGGAGTTGCAGTCCGGTTGACGACCCGGATGTTGGCGCCCAGCCAGGGGAAGGCCGACTCACTTCTGCGAAACTGGGTCTCGGCCGGTCCGTGATCGAACTCGTGGTTGCCGGTGGTCAGCGCGGTGATGCCCATCGCGTTGAGCGCCTCGACTACCGACCTGCCGGCGGTCAGGTCGGCCACAGGGTTGCCCGAGAAGATGTCCCCTGCGATGACGAAGTAGGTGTTCGGGTTGTGCGCGCGAACCCGCTTAACCTCCGCGGCCTGCGCCGCCAGGCCTTCCAGCGCGCCGTGGACGTCGTTGGTGTGGAAGAATACCGCGCGGACGAACCGAGGGATCTCGATGCCGACGGTGGCCGAGGAGCCGGGCGGAGCGCGCGCCGCGATGCGGATCCGGTTCGGTCCCCATCGGACCAGGCCGCTGAGGTCAAGAACCGCTCCCGGCCTGTCCTCCAGCGGCAGCTCATGGCCATTGACCGCGACCACAACGCCGGTCAGTCCCTGGTTGACGAAGGAGAGCTTCGCCACCTCAGCGCGGATGAAGACCGTCTCCTCGATCATACCGGCGCGCAGCGCCTCAAAGGTCACCGTGCGGCCGTAGATGGGGAAGGTTTCGATCGCACGGGCCCAAGGCCGGGCAGATCCTGCCGCTGCAGCAGGCGCGGTGCCGGTGGCGGCAGAGTCAGTGGTCC